>NZ_JBOBFT010000011.1:0-161500 GCF_050587525.1 Plantibacter lichenum
ACACATTCTTCGTTTGAATCGGAGATGCTACGCGTCCACTGAGTGGTTCTCGATGTACGGTCGAGAACCCGCAAACAACATTCCTGTGTCGTTGGACACAGCGTGTTGGTTGCTCGTTCACTTTGATACATCAATAGTGTTTCGGCGGCCATAGCGAGAGGGAAACGCCCGGTTACATTCCGAACCCGGAAGCTAAGACTCTTTGCGCCGATGGTACTGCAGGGGGGACCCTGTGGGAGAGTAGGACACCGCCGAACTTCTTCGTTGAGATGGCCACCCAAGATTCTTGGGTGGCCATTTCGCGTTAACTGGGCACTTTTTGGCGCACATGTTCCCTGGTTCATGCCAGGACCGCGCCTGCGAAACAGAGCCGGACAACAACCACACCCTCCGTTGCGGACCAAACCCAGGTTCGGATGGCAGGATGGGATACAGAATTCAACAGCAGGAGCCGCAGGGCTACACATCCGTCGGATCGACGGATGGACCGGACGGTCCGCCCTGACGACGATCGAGTAGCGTGGAGAGCATTGTGACAGACAAGCCAGCAGACGAGACCCCGAAACGGGATCAGAACCGCACTCCACGGAACGACAGCCGCGGCGCTGCCTCAGGAAACGCCGGCTCAGGCAGCGGGCGTCCGCGTTCCGACAAGCCCTGGAACGACAGGGCCCGCTCCGATGCTCCGCGCTCGGACCGTCCGCGTTCCGACAAGCCGTGGAACGATCGGCCGCGATCCGGAGCGCCGCGCACTGATCGCCCGCGTTCTGACGCTCCTCGCTCGAGCGCTCCTCGTTCCGATAAGCCGTGGAACGACCGGCCGCGCTCCGACGCACCTCGTTCCGGAGCGCCGCGCACTGATCGCCCGCGTTCTGACGCTCCTCGCTCGAGCGCTCCTCGTTCCGACAAGCCGTGGAACGATCGGCCGCGCTCCGACGCACCTCGGTCCGGAGCGCCGCGCACTGATCGCCCGCGTTCCGACGCTCCTCGCTCGAGCGCTCCTCGTTCCGACAAGCCCTGGAACGACCGGCCCCGTGGGGACCGCCCGACGGGTGGTCGCCCGAGTGAAGGCGGACGTCCGTTCCAGCACTCGTCCGAGCGCGGGGGAGTGGCACGCCGTGACGGTGCCCCGAAGAAGCTGTGGACGCGTGACGGAGCGCCGGCTCGCGGTGACCGCGACGCCTTCCGTCGTGAAGAGGAGCTGACCGAGGAAGAGCGGATCGCCCGCGAGCTGAAGTCGGTCCGTCCGCGTCACGACGACCCTGACATCCCGGAGGGCGTCGAGCCATCCGACCTCGACAAGGGTGCGCGCAACGAGCTCAAGACGCTCAGCAAGGAGAACGCCGAGGGCGTCGCCCGCCACCTCGTGATGGCGGCGAAGCTCATCGACGAGGATCCTGAACTCGCCCACCGCCATGCGACGTCCGCTGCGCGTCGTGCAGGTCGCATCGCCATCGTGCGTGAGACCCTCGCGATCACCGCGTACCAGACGGGCGACTACGCGCTCGCGTTGCGCGAGCTGCGCACCTACCGTCGGATCTCCGGATCGGACAGCCAGATCGCTTTGATGGTCGACAGCGAACGTGGTGTCGGTCGTCCCGAGCGTGCACTGGAGCTCGGCCGATCCATCGACCGGACGAAGCTCGACGCACCGGTTCGCGTCGCACTGGCGATCGCGATGTCGGGCGCCCGCCTCGACCTCGGTCAGAACCAGGAGGCCCTGGATGAACTGCAGCTGCCGCAGCTGAACCCGGACGTCGTGTACTCGTGGAGCCCCTCGCTCTTCGACGCGTACGCGGAGACGCTCGAGGTCCTCGGCCGTGACGGCGAGGCCGCTGTGTGGCGTGAGCGCGCGAACGTCGCGATCGAAGCACTCGAGCAGTCCGATGCGGATGATGAGGGCGAGACGATGGTCGTCATCGAGGAGTTCCTGCCAGAAGACGAGGACGAACTGGTCGCCGAGCTCGAAGACGTCGAGATCGCTGTGGACGAGCAGGAAGACGCCGGGAACACCGCCGACGACACTGCGGTTGCAGACGAGGTGACTCCCGATACTGCAGACGCTGCGCACGAGAACGAGCCCGCATCCGCCGACGATACTGAACGGAGCGCCGGTGAGCCCGCTGCTGACGAGGAAGCGTAAGCCTGTGACCCCGCTCGATGGAGTCGACGTCGTCCTCGCGGACCTGGACGGCGTCGTGTACGCCGGTCCGAACGCGATCCCGCACGCGGTGGAATCCCTCAACCGTGTGGCCGAGTCCATCCGCGTCGGGTACATCACGAACAACGCTTCGCGCACGGACGCATCGGTGGCCGGACACTTGACCGACCTCGGGCTCCGCGTGGCACCCGATGAGGTCGTCACGAGTCCGCAGGCCGCCGTGCGGCTCCTCGCCGGTCTGGTGCCGGAGGGTGCGACGATCCTCGTGGTCGGCGGTGCAGGCCTCGTCGACGAGATCGAGAAGGGCGGCTTCGTCGTCACCCGATCCGCGGACGACAAGCCCGCGGCCGTCGTGCAGGGCTTCGCCCCTGAGGTGGGCTGGTCCCAGCTCGCCGAGGCCGCGTTCGCGTTGCAGGGAGACGGACCCGAGATCCCATGGGTCGCGACGAACACCGACTGGACGATCCCGCAGGCACGCGGCATCGCACCGGGCAACGGCACGCTCGTGTCCGCCGTGCACACGACTGTCGGGCGACTGGCGACGGTGGCCGGCAAGCCCGAGACGCCCATCTTCGAGGAGGCCAAGGCCCGCTTCGAAGCGCGGTCACCGCTCTTCATCGGCGACCGCCTCGACACCGACATCCTCGGTGCGAACCGGGCCGGCATCGCCTCCGTGCTCGTCCTGACCGGCATCGACCGCGCGAAGCACGCCCTCGCGGCGGACCAGCACTCGCGTCCCACGTTCATCGTCGAGGACCTGCGCCAGCTGCACGAGCCGTACCCCGTGACCACGATGTCGCGTGACGGTAAGGCGGCGACGGTCGGCGAGTCGACGGTGCGCGTCAGCGGCAATGACGTCGTCATCGAGCGGGAGGGTTCGGTGAAGATCGACCTGCTGCGTGCCGGTTGCGCTGCCATCTGGGCGTCCGGCCGTCCGATCTACGGCTTGAACGTTCCCGAGATCCTCTACGCGGAGTAACCCCGGCCCTCTTCAGCTCGCGAGGTGTCACATATGGCGGGTCCACGCACGGCCGAACCAGCCATATGTGACACCTCGCGGGCTGAGAGTCGGGGGCGGCCGGTAGGGTGGAGGCATGAGCGACGAGTGGGGCGAGCAGGTTGACGACGACGCTTCGCGCGTCGACGGCGCGGACGTCGACGACACTGGAGCCAGCGACCACGACGGACTCCTGTCGCGCGTCCGCGTGATCGACGACCAGCCGCTCGAACACCGGGCGGAAGCGTACGGCCAGCTGTACGACGAACTGCGCACGCAGCTCGAGGGCAGCGACTCGCCGAGGTTCTCGGCGTAACGCATGGAGCTCCTCCGACTCGACGCAGCCCTCGCCGCGCGCGGCATCGCGCGCTCGCGCACCCACGCTGCGACCCTCATCGGCGACGGCCTCGTGACGGTCGACGGCAAACCCGTCGTCAAGGCCTCGGCCAAGGTCCGAGACGACGCCGCCATCGTCGTCGCCGGCGCCGACCACTACGTGAGTCGTGGCGCCCACAAACTCCTCGGAGCGCTCGATGCGTTCCCCGTCTCGGTCGAGGGTGTGACCGCGCTCGACGCAGGCGCCTCGACCGGAGGTTTCACCCAGGTCCTCCTGGAGCGCGGCGCGTCCACGGTCATCGCCCTCGACGTCGGCCACGAACAGCTCGTCGACGAACTGCGGAACGACGCTCGCGTCGCCGTGGTCGAGGGCTTCAACATCCGCTTCGGGACACCGGAATCGGTCCGGGAAGCTTCTGGCGTCGATGCCGCACCGTCCGTCGTCGTCGCTGACCTCTCCTTCATCTCTCTGACGCATGTGCTGCCTGCGCTCGTGTCGATCGCAGCCGACGGCGCCGACTTCGTGCTGCTCGTCAAGCCGCAGTTCGAAGTGGGGCGGACGGGCATCCGCGAGGGAGTCGTCCACGACGACGCCCTGCGCGCCGACGCCGTCGCGGGCGTGCTGTGGGCCGGCTGGGACCTCGGCATCGGGACCGCCGGCGTCATCCCCTCGCCCATCGTCGGCACGCACGGAAACCGTGAATTCGTCGTGTGGATGACGGCGTCCCGCGGAACCAATCCGACAGAATGGTTGCAGCAGATCACCACGATGGCTGGAGCATAGACGCATGTCGGATTCGAACGGACCAGAGGCGCCCGTGCGGCACATCCTCGTCGTCGCCCACACCGGCCGCGAGGACTCGCGCGACGCATCGATCCTCGTCTGCCGCCTGCTCCTGGAGCAGGGCGTCATGCCCGTGCTGAGCGCGCTCGAACGGGCCGACCTCATCGCGGTCGACCCCGGCCTCGAGATCGTGCCCGTCCTCGGCGAGGACGTGCCGCTCGGCGACCTGGAGCTCACGATCGTCGTCGGCGGCGACGGGACGATCCTGCGCGCGGCGGAGGTGACTCGCGGGTCGTCCGCGCCGCTCCTCGGCGTGAACCTCGGTCACATCGGCTTCCTCGCGGAGAGCGAACGCGACGACCTCGCCGAAACCGTGGAACGCGCGGTCCGCCGAGACTACTTCGTGGAAGAGCGCATGACGCTCTCCGTGCGGGTGAAGATCGGCGCGGAGGTCGTCTACGAGACGTGGGCGCTCAACGAGGCCACCGTGGAGAAGGGCAGCCGCGAGCGGATGCTCGAGGTCGTCATCGAAGTGGACCAGAGGCCGCTCTCGTCGTTCGGCTGCGACGGCGTCGTCATCGCGACCCCGACCGGTTCCACCGCCTACAATTTCTCCGCCGGAGGACCCGTCGTCTGGCCGTCGGTCGAAGCGATCACGCTCGTTCCGCTCAGCGCGCACGCCCTGTTCGCGAAACCGCTCGTCGTCGGTCCGGAATCGTCGCTCGCCGTGGAAGTGCTCGAACGCACCGACGGCATCGGCGTGCTCTGGTGCGACGGCCGTCGAACCCGCGATCTGCAGCCGGGCGCACGCGTGGTCGTGCGTCGGTCGCCGATCCCCGTCCGCCTTGCACGACTCCACGAGAGCCCCTTCACGGATCGCCTCGTCAACAAGTTCCAGCTGCCCGTCGCCGGATGGAGAGGTCCTGTCGGGCGGGAGTGAGACGACGGTGAGACCACAGCACACTGAACGCGAACAGCGCTCGGACCGGGACACCTCCCGGGGCGGGCATCCCAACGTGAGTGAGAGGTACCCAGCGTGATCGAAGAGATCGAGATCACCGACCTCGGTGTGATCGCCGAGGCGACGCTCCCGCTCGGCCCCGGCTTCACGGCAGTGACGGGCGAGACGGGCGCAGGCAAGACGATGGTCGTGACGGCGCTCGGGCTCCTGCTCGGCGCCCGTTCGGACAGCGGTGTCGTCCGGGCCGGCCAGAAGCAGACGGTCGTGCAGGGCCGATGGCTGATCGCGGGCGAGGGCCCAGTGGCGGAGCGAGTGCGTGAAGCCGGGGGAGACCTCGACGTCGCGGGCGATCTCGACGAGGCCGGACAGATCGCGGAACTCCTGCTCGGCCGCATCGTCACGGCGGAGGGCCGCGGACGGGCGATCGTCGGCGGACGCACCGCGCCCGTCGGCATCCTGAGCGAGCTCGGCGAACAACTCGTCGTCGTGCACGGGCAGTCCGATCAGATCCGTCTCCGCTCGGCTCCGGCCCAGCGCGACGCGCTCGACCGCTTCGCCGGAGAAGCGCTCATCGACGTCCTGGAGGCGTACCAGGGACGCTATGAACAGCTCCTCGCCGACCGCGCGGAGCTCGAGACCCTCACCCAGGAACGCGACGCACGTCTCCTCGAGGCCGAGCAGCTGCGTGCGGCGCTCGCCGAGATCGAAGCCGCCGACCCTCAACCGGGGGAGGAGGACGAGCTCGCCGAGCGGGCCGACCGTCTCACGAACCTCGAAGAGCTCCGGCTCTCCGCTGCGGGGGCCCGCGAGCTCGTGTCCGCGGAACTCGGCGAGGAGACCGATGTCGTCGGGCTGCTCGAACAGGCGCGTCGCCAGCTCGACCGCGCAGCCGTCCACGACGCATCGCTCGCGACCATCGCGGAGAACGTCGCCAACGCGAGCTACCTGGCAGCCGAGATCGCTGCGGACCTCTCGACCTACCTCGCCGGCCTCGACGAGGACGGCGCCCGGGAGCTCGAGGTCGTGCAGGAACGCCGCGCGCAGCTCGGCACGCTCACCCGCAAGTACGGGCCGGGTCTCGACGACGTCCTGAGGCTCCTCGAGACCGGCAGCTCCCGACTCCTCGAACTCGACGGCGACTCGGACCGCATCGCCCAGCTCGAAGCCGACGTGGAACGCGAGGCCCGGGCGGTGGACGAGGCCGCGACCGAGCTCACCCGAGTCCGCACGGCCGCGGCCGGCCAGCTCTCCGCCGCAGCGACCATCGAGCTCCGCTCGCTCGCCATGGCCGACGCCGAGCTCGTGGTCGAGGTCTCGCAGCGCGAGGACTACACCGTGCACGGCCGCGACCAGATCGCCTTCCTCCTGAAACCGCACAACGGCGCCGAACCGCGACCGCTCGGCAAGGGCGCATCCGGCGGCGAGCTGTCGCGCGTGATGCTCGCGCTCGAGGTCGTCATCGCCGGTTCAGACCCCGTCCCGACGTTCGTCTTCGACGAGGTCGACGCAGGCGTCGGCGGTGCCGCCGCGATCGAGATCGGTCGCCGCCTTGCCGCGCTCGCCCAGCAGTCGCAGGTCATCGTCGTCACTCACCTCGCGCAGGTCGCGGCCTTCGCGAACAACCACCTGAGCGTCGTGAAGTCCGGTGACGGCTCCGTGACGGCGAGCAGCGTCCGTCAGCTCACCGGCGCGGACCGCGAAGCCGAGATGGCGCGCCTGCTCTCCGGACTCGCCGAGTCCGACAGCGGTCTGGCTCACGCCCGTGAACTGCTCGAACTCGCCGCGGAGACCGGCGGAACGGCCGCGAGATCGGCAACGCAGGCGAGCCCGAAATCGGCCTCCCGGACTGCCTCGACGGCATCGTCGACGCGCCGGTGACCGCCCCATGACGACCTCGGTCGGGGACGCCCCCGACATTCACGTGATAGGATCGAAGCCCGTGGTGGACAATTCTGAAGCGGGCTTCAATATCGGTATTTCGAACGGCACGACCAAGCACATCTTTGTGACCGGTGGTGTCGTTTCTTCGTTGGGCAAGGGCCTGACAGCAGCCAGTCTGGGCAACCTGCTGACCGCACGGGGACTCCGGGTGGTGATGCAGAAACTGGATCCCTATCTGAACGTGGATCCCGGAACGATGAACCCGTTCCAACACGGCGAGGTCTTCGTGACCGACGACGGCGCGGAGACCGACCTCGACATCGGTCACTACGAGCGCTTCCTCGACATCGAGCTGAGCCAGGCGGCCAACGTGACGACCGGTCAGATCTACTCGACCGTCATCGCCAAGGAACGTCGCGGCGAGTACCTGGGCGACACCGTCCAGGTCATCCCGCACATCACGGACGAGATCAAGCGCCGGATGCGCCTGCAGGCGACCGAGACGCCGCAGCCCGATGTGATCATCACCGAGATCGGTGGAACGGTCGGCGACATCGAGTCCCAGCCGTTCATCGAATCCGCGCGCCAGATCCGTCACGAGCTGGGCCGAAACAACGTGTTCTTCGTGCACGTCTCACTCGTGCCGTACATGGGCGCCTCCGGCGAGCAGAAGACGAAGCCGACGCAGCACTCCGTCGCAGCGCTCCGCTCGATCGGCATCCAGCCGGACGCACTCGTGCTCCGCAGCGACCGCCCCGTCACCGAGAGCAACAAGCGCAAGATCGCGCTCATGTGCGACGTGGACGAAGCAGCCGTCGTGAACGCCATCGACGTGCCCAGCATCTACGACATCCCGACGATGCTGCACGACCAGGGCCTCGACTCGTACATCGTCGACCACCTCGGCCTCACGGTGAAGACCGTGGACTGGACCGGGTGGGCCGAGCTCCTCGAGACGGTGCACGCACCCAAGCACGAGGTCACGATCGGGCTCGTCGGCAAATACATCGACCTGCCCGACGCCTACCTCTCCGTCACCGAAGCCCTCAAGGCCGGCGGGTTCGCTCACGAGACCAAAGTCTCCGTGAAGTGGATCCCCTCCGACGAGTGCGAGACGGTCGACGGCGCCATCGCGGCGCTCGCCGGCGTCGACGGCATCTGCGTGCCCGGGGGCTTCGGCATCCGCGGCATCGAAGGCAAGCTGGGCGCGCTCAAGTTCGCCCGTGAGAACGGCATCCCCGTGCTCGGCCTGTGCCTCGGCCTGCAGTGCATGGTCATCGAGTACGCGCGCAACAAGGCCGGCCTCGAAGGCGCGAGCTCGTCGGAGTTCGATCCGGACACCGAGTTCCCGGTCATCGCGACGATGGCCGAGCAGGTCGAGATCATCGCCGGCGGCGACCTGGGCGGCACGATGCGCCTCGGCCTGTACCCCGCGAAGCTCGACGAGGGGTCGATCGTCGCCGAGGTCTACGGCTCGACCGAGGTCTCCGAGCGACACCGTCACCGCTACGAGGTCAACAACGTCTACCGACAGCAGATCGCGGACGCCGGCCTCCAGTTCTCCGGCCTCTCGCCGGACGGCAACCTCGTCGAGTACGTCGAGCTGCCGCGCGAGGTGCACCCGTTCTACGTGGCCACGCAGGCGCACCCCGAGCTGCGTTCGCGCCCGAACCGCCCGCACCCGCTCTTCGCGGGTCTCGTCGGTGCGGCGCTCGAGCGTCAGCAGGCCAGCCTCCTGTTCGACGTCGCCAATGGCTGATCAGCTCCGCGACGAGCCGCTCGCCGTCGACGTCACCTCCTCCGAGGTGGCGTTCGACGGCGCGGTGTGGGACATCCGTCGTGAGTCCTTCCGCTACGGCGACGCCGACGTGGTCCGCGAGTTCGTGGACCACACGGGGGCCGTCGCAGTGCTCGCGCTCGACGACGAGGACCGTGTGCTGCTCATCCAGCAGTACCGGCACCCCATCGGCGAACGCGATTGGGAGCTCCCGGCGGGCCTGCTCGACATCGCGGGGGAGGACCCAGCGGTCGCGGCGCGGCGCGAACTCGCCGAGGAAGCCGACCTCGAAGCGTCCGAGCTGCACCTGCTGACCGAGTTCTTCACGACGCCAGGCGGCAGCAACGAGTCGATCACGATCTACCTCGCACGGGGTCTGCAGGCGACTCCGGACGCGTTCGCGCGCTCGGAGGAGGAGGCGGACATCCGCATCGAATGGGTGCCGCTCGCGGACGCCGTCGACGCGGTGCTCGATGGTCGCTTCCACAACTCGATCCTCATGCTCGGTGTGCTCGCCGCCTCGAGTGCGAAAGCACGCGACTGGTCGACGCTCCGGCCGACGGATCCTGACGCTCCGTAGCCGGCCATGAGCCTCGACACGTCCCTCGCGAGCTACCTGCGGCACATCGCGATCGAGCGAGGACTGTCGGAGAACACCCAGGCCGCCTACCGGCGCGACCTGGAGCAGTACTGCGCATGGCTCGAGACGCAGGGCGTGTTGGAGCCGGGCGAGGTCACGACGGCGCACGTGAGCGGGTTCTCCCGTGCGCTGTCGACGGCGGACGGCTCCGAGATGCGGGCGTCGTCCCTCGCCCGCATCCTCAGTTCGGTGCGCGGATTCCATCGCTTCCTCCTCGAGGAGGGGCAGGTGGACGTCGATGTCGCGCACGAGGTGAAACCGCCGAAACTGCCGAGCAGACTGCCGAAGGCGATCACGATCGACCAGATGCAAGCGATCCTGGCGACGACGGACGGCGACGATCCGCTCGCGATCCGCGACAAGGCGCTCCTCGAGGTGCTCTACGCGACGGGCGCACGCGTCTCCGAGGCGGTCGGGCTCAACGTGGACGACGTGGTCGAGGCCGACATCGTCCGTCTCCTCGGCAAAGGCGGGAAGCAGCGGATCGTCCCGCTCGGCAGCTTCGCGCGCGACGCCCTGGACCGCTACCTGGTTCGCGTCCGGCCCGTGTACTCGGCCCTCGGACGCGCGACGCCGGCGCTCTTCCTCGGCCAACGCGGCGCACGCCTGTCCCGTCAGGGCGCGTGGCTCGTCATCCAACGGGCCGCTGAGCGTGCAGGACTCGAAGGCCACATCTCACCGCACACCTTCCGGCACTCCTTCGCGACGCACCTCCTGCAGGGGGGAGCGGACGTCCGCGTCGTCCAGGAACTCCTCGGACACTCCTCCGTCTCGACCACGCAGATCTACACGCTCGTGACCGTCGACTCGCTCCGCGACGTCTACACCCAGGCGCATCCACGGGCCAGATGGGCCGACGACAGCGCGGCACCACGGGAGGGACGCACCGCCCGGTAGACTCTTCCTTCGAACGACAGCAAGTGGGAGGCATCACCCGTGGCCGGTACGAAGCACAAGAGCGCGGTCGGCGTACCTGCTGCAGAGAACCCGAACGGTCCGACCGGCAGGCCGCGCACCGTCTTCCCCGACCCGGCACCGCTCAAGCAGCACGGCCCGGCGCGCATCGTCTCCCTCTGCAACCAGAAGGGCGGCGTCGGCAAGACGACGACGACCATCAGCCTGTCCGCGGCGCTCGCCGAGTACGGACGTCGTGTACTCGTCGTCGACTTCGACCCGCAGGGCGCCCTGTCCGCCGGTCTCGGCATCAACACGCACGAGGCGAACACGGTCTACGACCTCCTGCTCGGCACCGTCAAGGACCCGGCGGACGTCATCCAGCACACGGCCATCGAGGGCCTCGACGTGCTCCCGGCCAACATCGACCTCTCCGCGGCGGAGGTCCACCTCGTCAACGAGGTCGCCCGCGAGACGATCCTCGCCCGCGTCCTCCGCAAGGTGTCGTCCGACTACGACGTCATCCTCATCGACTGCCAGCCGTCGCTCGGCCTCCTCACGGTCAACGCGCTCACCGCGAGCCACGGCGTGCTCATCCCGCTCGAGTGCGAGTTCTTCGCGCTCCGCGGCGTCGCCCTCCTCATCGAGACGATCGACAAGGTCCGCGACCGCCTGAACCCCGCCATCGAACTCGACGGCATCCTGGCCACGATGTACGACTCGCGCACGCTGCACTCGCGTGAGGTCTTGGAGCGCGTCGTCGACGCGTTCGGCGACAAGGTGCTCGAGACCGTCATCGGTCGCACGGTGAAGTTCCCCGATGCGAGCGTCGCCGGCACGCCGATCACCGAGTTCGCGCCGGAGCACGCGGCCGCCAAGGCGTACCGCCAGTTGGCGAGGGAGCTCATCGCCCGTGGTTCAATCGCGTAGGACGCCCGGAACGATCGAGGCCACCGCGCAGGGCGCGGCTGCACCGACCGACGCCGAGCCGGCCGCGCAGAAGTTCTCGGTGGCGATCGACGGCTTCGAAGGACCCTTCGACCTGTTGCTCTCGCTCATCGGCAAACACGAGCTCGACATCACCGAGGTGTCGCTCAGCCGGGTGACGGACGAGTTCATCTCCTACCTCAAGGGCCTCGACGCGGACGACGAACTGGACCAGGCGAGCGAGTTCCTCGTGGTCGCTGCGACGCTCCTCGACCTCAAGGTCGCAGGACTCCTGCCCCAGGGTGAGCTCGTGGACGCCGAGGACGTCGCCCTCCTCGAAGCCCGCGACCTCCTCTTCGCGCGCCTCCTGCAGTACCGCGCGTTCAAGCAGGCGTCCGCGTGGTTCGCCGCGCAATTCGATGAGGAGTCGGCCCGGCACATCCGCGCCGTCCGCCTGGAGGAGAAGTACCGGCAGCAGACGCCGGAACTCGTCTGGACGCTCACCGCCGGCGATTTCGCGGCGCTCGCGACCCTCGCCCTCACCCCGAGGGAACTGCCGTCGGTGGGGCTCGACCACCTGCACGCGCCGCTCGTGAGCATCCGGGAGCAGGCCGCGCACGTCGTAGCCGTCCTGCGGTCCGGCGGATCGCACACCTTCCGAGAACTCGTCGCGGGCGCTGAGCTCAAGGGTGTGGTGATCGCCCGCTTCATCGCGGTGCTGGAGCTCTACCGCCACGCCGCGATCTCCTTCGACCAGCTCGAACCGCTCGGCGAGCTGACCCTCCGCTGGACCGCGGAGCACTGGACCGATGAGAGCCTGGCGAGCCTGGGAGCTGATTACGATGGCTGACATCACGACCGACCAGGCGACGACCGACCAGGCGACGACCGACGACGGCGTGCCGGCCGAGTCGGTCATCGATCAGACTGCGTCCGACGAGACCGCGTCCGACGAGAACCTCATCGCGCAGCCCGCCGAACCGGAGCCGGGCCCCGAGTACGACACGGCCCGCGCCCTCGAAGCGCTCCTCATGGTCGCCGACGAGCCGCAGAGCCTCGTGAACCTCGCGACGGCCCTCCACCAGCCGGTCCGCGCCATCCGCGCGGCCATCGCCGAGCTCGTCGCCGACTACGACGGCGTCGACGGAACCGTCCGGCGCGGCTTCGAGCTGCGGGAGGTCGGCGGCGGCTGGCGCTTCTACGTGCGCGCCCAGTACGACCCGCTCATCACCGACTACGTGATCACGCAGAACCCGACGAAGCTCTCGCAGGCCGCCCTCGAGACGCTCGCCGTGATCGCCTACAAACAGCCGATCAGCCGTGGCGCGATCGCCTCCATCCGTGCCGTGAACGTCGACTCCGTGGTGCGCACGCTCCTCGGACGTGGACTCGTCACGGAAATGTTCACCGACAGCGAGACGGGTGCCATCAACTACGGCACCACCGATCTCCTGCTCACCCAACTCGGCATCAACGCCATCGACGAGCTCCCGCAGATCTCTCCGCTGCTCGACGACGGCCAGGAAGGATTCGACAGTGACCTCCACTGATTCATTCGGCGCAGAACCTGAGGGCGTCCGCCTGCAGAAGGTGCTCGCCGGCGCCGGCGTGGCTTCGCGCCGCGTCTCCGAGCAGCTCATCCAGGACGGGCGGGTGCAGGTGAACGGCGACGTCGTGACCGAGCTCGGCCGCCGGATCGACCCGGAGAACGACCTCGTCGCGGTCGACGGCACGGCTGTGCAGCTCGACGCCTCGAAGCGCTACCTCATGCTCAACAAGCCGGTCGGCATCTACAGCTCGCTCAAGGACGACCGCGGTCGCCCCGACCTGCGCCGCTTCACCGACCAGTACGAGGAACGCCTCTTCAACGTGGGCCGCCTCGACGCCGAGACGAGCGGACTGCTCATCCTGACGAACGACGGCGACCTCGCGCACGTGCTCGCGCACCCGTCGTTCGGCGTCTCGAAGACCTACATCGCGAAGGTCACCGGTCGGGTCACGCCACAGGTGCTCGCGCAGCTGACCGCGGGCATCGAGCTCGAAGACGGCCCCATCGCGGCAGACAAGGCCCGCCTGCTCGGCACCGAGGACGGATTCAGCCTCGTCGAGCTCACGCTGCACTCCGGTCGCAACCGCATCGTGCGCCGCATGCTCGACGCCGTCGGCCACCCCGTGGTCGACCTCGTCCGCCGCCAGTTCGGCCCGCTGCACCTCGGTACGCTCGGCTCGGGCCAGGTGCGCGAGCTCACGAAGGCGGAACTCGGCGAGATCCTGACGATCGCCCGCAAGCACGCACCGGAGGCCCGCGCGGCCGACGGAACGGCCACCGAGGCCGTGGACGGGGCGGAGCCGACCGAATGACCGACGTGTCCGTGCCGCCGGCGCGGGTGCAGGGGTCGGTGCGCATCGTCGGCGTCGGGCTGCTCGGCGCGAGCATCGGCCTGGCCATGCGTGCGAAGGGCGTCGACGTCATCCTCTCCGACGCCTCGCCGAGCCAGCAGCGCCTCGCGGTCGATTACGGTGCGGGCCGCCCTGCCCGTCCGGACGACGAGCCGTCCGTCATCGTCATCTGCGTGCCGCCGGACGTCACGGCGGACGTCATCGAGGCGGAGCTGGCGCGCTTCCCGAACGCGGTCGTGACCGATGTGGCGAGCGTCAAGCTCGAACCGTTCCGTGCGCTCAAGGGCCGCGGCGTCGACCTGACCCGCTACATCGGCTCGCACCCGCTCGCCGGGCGAGAGCGCGGGGGAGCGATCTCGGCACGAGCCGACCTCTTCCTCGGCCGTCCCTGGGTGATCTGCCGCGACGCAGAGACCCCGCCGTGGGCGCTCGCGCTCGTGGAGGGCCTCGCACTCGACCTCGGCACGATCCCGATCGAGATGACGCCTGAGGAGCACGACCGCTCCGTCGCGCTCGTCTCGCACACGCCGCAGATGGTCGCGAGCCTCCTCGCGAAGCAGTTGTCCGGAGCATCCGACAACGCCATCAACCTCGCAGGACAGGGTCTCCGCGACACCGTGCGCATCGCATCCAGCTCGCCGGAGCTGTGGGTGCAGATCTTCAGCGCGAACCACGCGGAGGTCCTGCCCGTGCTCGAAGGGCTCGCCGAAGACCTCGGCGAAGTCATCGACGCGCTCCGCGACCCCGATCAGCCCGGTTCGCGACGTCGCATCGCCGACGCGATCGCTGAAGGCAACGTCGGCGTCGCCCGCTTGCCCGGCAAGCACGGTCAGAACCAGCGGTTCGCGAGCATCGTCGTCCTCCTCGACGACCGCCCCGGCCAGCTCGGCCTCCTCTTCACGGAGCTCGGCGAGCTGGGCGTCAACATTGAAGACCTGCGCCTGGAGCACTCGCCCGGCGCCAACATCGGTCTGGCGGAGATCTCGGTGACACCCGAGGTCAAGCACAGGACGATCACCGACCTGGAAACGCGCGGCTGGCGCATCGCGGAGGTATGAGCAGCATGACGGACACTGACAACCACGAGGCGACCCCGACGGTCGTCGCGATCGACGGACCCGCCGGAAGCGGCAAGTCGAGCGTGAGCAAAGCCGTGGCACGTCGCCTCGGCTACCGCTACCTCGACACGGGGGCCACCTACCGGGCGCTCGCGCTCCACGCGCTCGGCCGCGGCATCGACGTGGAGCACGCGGACTCCGTCGTCGGCCTCCTCGACGGATTCGACGAGGCGTACGACATCAGCCTCGACCCCGACGTCACGCGCGTCTCGCTCGGCGACCGTGACGTGACCGACGAGATCCGTGAGCCGCACGTGACCGCCGTCGTGTCCGCCATCGCGCGGGTTCCGGAGGTCCGAATCAGGGTCAACACCCTCTTCCGGAGGATCATCGCCGGCAACTCGGTGCCTGGCATCGTGGTCGAAGGACGAGACATCACCACCGTCGTCGCACCCGACGCCCAGGCTCGGATCCTGCTGACCGCATCCGAAGAGGCTAGAATGGCCAGACGTTCCGCCGAACTCGTGAGTCAGCCCGCCGGCGACGTCGCGGAACAGTTGCAGCGACGTGATCGGGCCGACTCCGCAGTCGTCGACTTCATGAACGCAGCAGATGGAGTGACCACGGTCGACTCCACCCACATCAACTTCGACGAGACGGTCGACGCGGTCATCCGCGTGATCGAATCCCTCACAGCAAGGAACACCCATGGCTAACGACGAAGAGACGTACGAGGCGGGTCCAGACGACCTCGCGGACCGGCTCTCCGACCTCGACGAGGAGCTGGCCAGCGCGCGCGCCGCATCGCTCCGGTCCGGGTTGTCCGACTACGACCTCGAAGACGACGACCTCGCCGTCCTCGAGGAGTCCACGCTCGACCCCGACGAGATCCGCTACCTCCCGGCCCTGCCGGTGGTTGCGATCGTCGGCCGCCCGAACGTGGGCAAGTCCGCGCTCGTCAACCGTATCCTCGGCCGTCGTGAAGCCGTCGTCGAGGACACCCCCGGTGTCACGCGCGACCGCGTCAACTACAAGGCCGAGTGGAACGATCGGCGCTTCACGATCGTCGACACCGGCGGTTGGGAGCCCGACGCCCGCGGCATCGACGCATCCGTCGCAGCCCAGGCCGAAGTCGCCATCGACCTCTGCGACGTCGTCATCTTCGTCGTCGACGCGATCGTGGGCGCCACGGCGACCGACGAGCAGGTCGTCAAGCTCCTCCGCAAATCGGGCAAGCCCGTCTTCCTCGTCGCCAACAAGGTCGACGACGCGCGCCACGAGCCGGAAGCCGCAGCCCTCTGGGCCCTCGGCCTCGGCGAGCCGCACCCCGTCTCGGCCATCCACGGTCGTGGCGTCGCCGACCTCCTCGACGCCGTCCTCAAGGTGCTCCCGGCCGTCTCCGCCGTGGCGAAGGACGAGTTCGGCGGACCGCGCCGCGTCGCGATCCTCGGCCGCCCGAACGTCGGCAAGTCCAGCCTCCTCAACAAGGCCGCCGGTGAAGAGCGCGTCGTCGTCAACGACCTCGCGGGCACCACTCGCGACCCGGTCGACGAGCAGATCGAGCTCGGAGGCAAGATCTGGCGCTTCGTCGACACCGCCGGCATCCGTCGTCGTGTCCACCTCGCCCAGGGCGCCGACTTCTACGCGTCGCTCCGCACGAGCACCGCGCTGGAGAAGGCCGAAGTCGCCGTCGTCCTCATCGACGTGACCCAGGTCATCAGCGAGCAGGACGTGCGCATCATCGACCTCGTCCTCGAGAGCGGCCGTGCACTCGTACTGGCGTTCAACAAGTGGGACCAGCTGGACGACGAGCGTCGCAAGTACCTCGAGCGCGAGATCGAACAGGACCTCTCGCACGTCGCGTGGGCGCCCCGCGTCAACATCTCGGCTCGCACCGGTCGTCACCTCGAACGTCTCGTCCCGGCGCTCGAAGTCGCCCTCGAGTCGTGGGACATGCGCATCCCCACCGGCAAGTTCAACGCGTTCCTCGCCGAACTCACCGCAGCGCACCCGCACCCGTTGCGCGGTGGCAAGCAGCCGCGCATCCTCTTCGGAACGCAGGCCGCGAGCCGTCCGCCGACATTCGTGCTCTTCACCACGGGCTTCCTCGACCCCGGCTACCGCCGGTACGTCCAGCGTCGTCTCCGGGAGATCTACGGCTTCGAGGGCACCCCGATCGTCCTCAACATGCGTGTGCGCGAGAAGCGTCAGCGCTAGCGCTCGACATCTCCACAACGCGAAACGGCTGATGCCGCGTCCCAAGGGGCGCGGCATCAGCCGTTTCGTGTCGGTGCTGTGGTTCTTGTCCGGTGCTCGTCGCTAGTCGCCGTTCGCGATGCTGGCCACGAGCTCGCTCACGGTGACGGGGCACGGGGTGGGCCACCAGCTGGGCATGAGCCGGCGGTAGACCTCGAGGAAGACGGTGACGTCCCTCGGGGCCGGGGTCTCGAGCCAGACGCGGATGGCGGCGACGGCGCCGGCGGCGATGAAGGCGGAAGCGGTGGCGGGGAAGAGCGCGCGGGCCGCAGGACTGAGGTCCTCGTCCTCGGGGATGGTGATGACACCCTGAGTGAACATGTCGAGGATGGCCACGGCGAAGCGGCGGTTGAGCATCGGCTGGAGGCTGGCGCCGGAGGACTCTTCACTGAGGCCGACACGATAGACGTCCGCGCGCTGTTCGATGTGGTGGATCGTGGCGATCGTGACCTCGGTGATCGCGAGGGCGGCCTGCTCGGGTGAGACGTCACCGAGCGGCGCGATGTCGAGCGCGTCGAGTTCTTCCACCAGGACCGACTCGAGCAGGTCTGCGGGTGTTGCGGCGTGCTGGTAGAAGGTGGAGCGGTTGATGCCGGCCCGTTCGGCGATCTCGGACACCGAGATGTCGCTCGCGCGGCGGGTGGTGGCGAGTTCGAGGATCGTGGTGGCGAGCCGTGCTCGGGTCTTGCGTTGGCGCGCATCCATATGGGTGTCCTTCACTGGGTCTGGGTGATTGCGGGGTCGCCGCGTGGATTGATTGTAGATCCGAAGTTCGGAAACCTGTGAAATATATCATGCTATGGGGGAAGCCGTGTGCGAGATGCTGGGTCACACAGGACACGCTCAGCCGAGATTCGTGGCAATGTGGAATCCATGAGTGACTCGCACGCGCAGGGATACCCGGTCCGGGACTCCGGCGACGCGTGGGTCGAGAGCCCGGACGGCCGGAAGTTTTGGGGCCGTTTCGGTGCCGCGGGGCTGCTCGTCCACGATCCCGCTCGCGGCGTCCTGCTGCAGCATCGCGCCAATTGGAGCCATTTCGGTGGCACCTGGGGGATTCCCGGGGGTGCGCGCCACGAGGGCGAGAGTGCCGTCGACGGAGCGATCCGCGAGGCCGGCGAAGAAGCCGGTGTGCCGAACGCCTCGATCGAGCTGCGCTTCGATTCGCTGCTCGACCTCGGATTCTGGTCGTACACGACCGTCATCGCCGAAGCCGTCGAGCCGTTCGACGCCGTCGTCTCGGATCCGGAGAGCATCGCACTCGAGTGGGTGGCGGTCGACGAGGTCGATGCGCTGCCGCTGCACCCGGGGTTCGCCGATTCATGGCCGGGCCTCCGCAGCCAGCTCGAACGGAGCGTGACGGTCGTCGTCGATGTCGCGAACGTGGTCGGATCGCGGCCTGACGGCTGGTGGAAGGATCGGGCGGGCGCGGCGGGCAAGACGCTCGATCGCCTCGAACGACTGGCGCAGGCGGGCGTTGACGCCTCGTCCCTCGACCTCGACTACCACCGCTGGTGGCCGTCGTACGTCGCCGTGCTCGAAGGGCAGGCGCGTGGGGCTCGGGGCGGCGCAGGTCACCACGTCGTCGGCTCGTCCGATGCCGTGGCGGGCGGCGCTGCATCGGCTCGCGCGAGCGTGCGGACGGTCGATGCGGCGGGGAGCGGCGACGACGCGATCGTGGACATCGTCGACGGGCTTGCGGGCGCAGTGGTGGTCGTGACGTCCGATCGTGGGCTGCGCGAGCGCGTGGAGGCTCTCGGGGCGTCCGTGCGCGGCGCCGGGTGGCTGCTCGAACGGTTCGACGAGCTCGACGGGGCGCAGGCCGCGAGCTGAGTTCCGTGTGTCGTGAATGCCGGTGAGGGCCGTTCGCGTCCCAGCTGAGCCGAATTCAGCTGTCCGCTTTCCACAATTCGTCGTATATCGGGCACACGCTCAACACCTTCGTTAGGGTTGACGCATGACCCTGTTCATCATCGTCGGCGCTGTTGGACTCGTGATCGTCCTGATCTCCCTCGTGTTCGGTGAGATCTTCGACTTCCTCGACGGCGCCATCTCGGCCACAGCCCTCGGCAGCGCCTTCACCGTCTTCGGTGCGGTCGGTGCCATCGTCATCGCCAACGGCCTGCCCACGTGGTCGGCCTACGTCATCTCGATCATCATCGGAGCGCTCGTGCTCGTGGGCGTCCAGCTCATGATCCGCGGCTTCCGCCGGTCCGAGGACGGCACGCCCAGCTCACCGCTCGGCCTGTACGGCATCGCCCGGTCTCCCATCTCGCAGGCATCCGGCGAGGTCTCCCTCGACGGCCCGCACGAGATCGAGACGAGGCTTGCGTTCGCCGACGAGCGCATCGAGACCGGAACCCGCATCCGTGTCGTCGAATTGCAGGGATCACGAGTCAAAGTCGAGCCGGCATCGGCTCGATCCACCGAACAGACCCCAGGGGAAGGCAACTAGTCGATGGACTTCATCACCACCAACATCACCGTGATCGCGGTGATCGCGCTCGTCATCGTGGCACTTGCGATCGTCGCATTCGTGGCGGGACGCATCAAGCGCGTCCCACCGAACCAGGCACTCGTGATCGTCGGTCGGGGGGCCGGCTCACGCATCGGTGAACCCGACGGCGGCCAGCGCGTCGTCATCGGCGGCCGCGTCTTCATCTGGCCCATCCTCCAGCAGGGCTTCCCGATCTCGCTCGAGCAGCGTCAGATCGGCATCGTCGTCGAGGGCGTCGACACCAACTTCATCAAGGTCGCCATCCAGGCGAGCGTCAACTTCAAGGTGTCCGGCACCCCGGAGGGCGTGCGCCGTGCAGCCCAGCGGTTCCTCTCCCAGCAGGCATCCCTCACGCAGATCATCCAGCAGTCCCTCGAAGGCTCGCTGCGGTCGATCATCGGCAACATGCCCATCAAGGAGATCATCTCCAACCGCAACGCGCTCTCCGAGGCCGTGGTCGAAGCGACCAAGACCGACCTCGCCGAGCAGGGTCTGCAGGTCGACCTCTTGAACATCTCCGACATCTCCACGCCTGGCACGAACTACCTCGCCGACCTCGGTCGTGCGGAGGCCGCGTTCGCTCGTCAGAACGCGGAGGTGAAGGAAGCGGAGACGGCTCGTGCGAGTGAGTTCGCCCGCATCGACGCAGCCGAGCAGATCGCCGAGCGCCAGAAGGCGCTGAGCCTCAAGCAGGCCACGATCAAGGCCGAGACCGACCGCGCCAACGCGCAGGCAGAGGCGTCCGGTCAGCTCGCGACCGCCGAGCAGGACAAGCTCGTCGCCCTGCAGGAGCGCGAGGCGCTCGCCGAGAAGGTCAAGGTGGAGCAGGAGCGGCTCGACATCGAGGTGCGGAAGCCCGCCGAAGCCGACGCGTACGCGACCGTCCAGCGCGCACAGGCAGAGCGTGACGCGGCGAACGCCGCGACCGAGGCCGAGGCGTACAAGCGCACGAAGATCGCCGAGGCCAACAAGGTCGCAGCCGTCCAGGACGCTCAGGCCGCCGCCGAGTCCGTCCGTCTGGCCGGTTCCGCAGAGCGTGACAAGCAGATCGCGCTCGCCGAGGGTATCCGTGCTCAGGGTGAGGCGCGGGCTGCTGCGACCTCCGCCGAGGGTCTCGCCGAGGCAGAGGCGACCGATGCCAAGGCCGAAGCGCTCAAGAAGTACGGCGAGGCCGGTCTGGCGTCCGAGATCATCGCGCGTCTGCCCGAGATCACGCGTGCCGTCGCCGAGCCGCTCGGCAACATCGCGAACCTCACGGTCATCAGCACCGAGGGCGCTTCCGCGGTCACGAAGACCGTCGGCCAGGTCATGAGCGAGGTGCCGAAGGTCGTCAAGGACCTCACCGGCCTCGACCTCTCGGCACTCCTCGCCGGCGTCGCCGGCGGCAACCTCGGTGAGAACCTGCACCGGGCTTCGGAGAGGGCTTCCGCTGGCGCTGGCGCTGCCGGTGGTTCTGCCGTTTCGGGAGATGCTGCGAAGCACTGATAGAGAGTGTGCGCAGCGGTGGCGCTCGCTGCTGCTCGCCGCTCGCTGTTGCCGATGACGACGACCCGTCCCGTGGATTCCACGGGGCGGGTCGTTCGTCGTGTGGCGATGTTGGCATCGACGTCGGTTATACGTCGTGAGCGCGCTGACCGAGGGCATACCAGACGGCAGGTGTCGGGTATCTCAGCTTCGGTGGAGGGCGGGGCCATAGGGTTGAGGGGTCCGACGCGGATACTTCGGAGGGACCCGAGTGAACCAGTACGCAGACCGACCATGGCTGAGCTCCTACGCGAAGGGGGTGCCGGCGGAGATCGATGAGCAGACGCAGTCTCTCGTCGACATGCTCGACGCCTCGGTGAAGCACTACGGCCACAAGGTCGCCCTCGAGTTCTTCGGAGCGGAGACCACCTACGCCGAGCTCGGCGAGCAGGTCTCCCATGCGGCGGAAGGGCTGCGCAAGCTCGGCGTGAAGCCCGGCGACCGCATCGCCCTCGTCCTCCCGAACTGCCCGCAGCACGTCGTCGCGTTCTATGCGGCGCTGCGACTCGGCGCCATCGTGATCGAGCACAACCCGCTCTACACGGCTCGTGAGCTGCGGCATCAGTTCGAGGACCATGGTGCGCACGTCGCCATCGTGTGGGACAAGGTCTACGACACGGTCGCGGACTTCCCGGCGGACGTGATGCTCGGCCGCATCATCTCGGTCGACATCACGGAGGCGCTGCCGTTCGGCAAGCGTCTCGCCCTCAAGCTGCCGCTCAAGCAGGCGCGCGAATCTCGTGCGGCCATGACGGCCAAGCCGAAGTCGCGCAACGTCTTCCCGTGGGATCGGCTCATCGGCGGGCGGAAGCTGTCGAAGCGGGTCGTGCGGCCGTCGATCGACGACATCGCCCTCCTCCAGTACACGAGCGGGACGACGGGTGCTCCGAAGGGTGCCATCCTCACGCACCGCAACCTGCGCGCGAATGCCGCGCAGGGGCGCGCGTGGCTGCCGGGCCTCCACGACGGCGAGGAGACGGTGTACGGCGTGCTGCCGCTCTTCCACGCGTACGGGATGACGCTGTGCCTGACGTTCGCGATGAGCATCGGCGCGAAGCTCGTGCTATTCCCGAAGTTCGATGTGGACCTCGTGCTCGCGGCCGCCAAGAAGTCGCCGCCGACGTTCCTGCCGGCCGTCCCGCCGATCTACGACCAGCTGGCGCGTGCGACGACTCGCAAGGGTGTGGACCTGACATCGATCCGGTTCGCGATCTCCGGTGCGATGAGCCTGCCGGTCGCGACCGTGCAGCGGTGGGAGGAGGCAACCGGCGGGCTCCTCGTCGAGGGTTACGGGATGACCGAGTCCTCGCCCGTCGCGCTCGGGAACCCCGTGGGGCCGACGCGTCGTCCAGGCGCCGTCGGGGTGCCGTTCCCGAGCACGGAGATCCGGGTCGTCGATCCGGAGGATCCGTCGAAGGATCTGCCGCTCGGTGAGCCGGGCGAGCTGCTCATCCGCGGGCCGCAGGTGTTCCAGGGCTACTGGGGACGGCCCGATGAGACGGCGGAGACGCTGCTCGCCGACGGGTGGCTGCGGACAGGCGACATCGTGACGGTGTCGAAGGACGGCTTCGTGAGCGTCATCGATCGGGTGAAGGAACTCATCATCACGGGCGGCTTCAACGTGAGCCCGTCCGAGGTGGAGGAGACGTTGCTGACGCATCCCGATGTCGAATCCGCTGCGGTCGTCGGGCTACCGCGTTCCTCCGGTGGTGAGGACGTCGCAGCCGCCGTGGTGATGCGCCCCGGTGCCTCGTTCGATTCGGGCGCGCTCCGCGACTTCTGTCGGACGCGGCTGACGGCGTACAAGGTGCCGAAGAAGGTCGTGCAGGTGGAGTCGCTGCCGAAGTCGCTCATCGGCAAGGTGTTGCGCCGCAAGGTGCGGGACCAGCTCGTCGGTGGCTCGAGGGAGTAGGCGGGCGGTTCTCCTGCGTGAGACTCGGCGCGGCAGAGGTTAGGAGAGCTCCGTCGCCGACACGATGCGGCTGATGGGCGGAAGCGCGGCTCGTGCCTCCTCGCTCGCCTCGTCGATGACGACGGAGACTCCGACGAGTGTCGCCCCGCATCGCTCGATGAGGGTCCGTGCGGAGCGCGCTTGGCTGCCGGTCTCGATCCAGTCGTCGACGAGGAGGACGCGGTCGTCTGGAGCGAACTGGCCGGTCAGCGCCGAGAGCGGATGGGTGTTGCCGCGGTAGTCGGGCGCTGTGGATTCGGTGGTTTTCTCGCCGGGGAAGAGTGCATCGCCTTTTCGGATCGCGGCGAAGCCGGCCCCGAGTTCGAGGGCGACGGCTGGAGCGAGGATGAAACCGCGGGACTCGATGCCGACGACCACGTCGATCTCCGAGGATCGGAACGGTTCGGCCAGTGCGGTGACGATCCGTCGCAAGGTCGTCGCGTCGCGCAGCATCGACCAGACGTCGGCGTGACCGTCGATCCACGCGAAGTGCTCCAGGACCGCGTCGTGCGCGGCGGAAGCGGGGGAGTCGTCATCGGTGGGGCTCACTGGGCCACTGTATCGGGCGGGTCTCTGTGGGGCGGGTGGGTGCGGGCTGTGCGCGGGCGGTGGGCGCGGAGCGCGTGCACGCAAGCGATCGTGGGCGCGGTGCTGTGCCGTGAGCGCGGGTGTGAGGGACCCGCGCCCGGCGCAGGGACCCGCGCTCGCCGCAGAGCGAGCCGCAGGCCGACGACCGACGGGCGTCGCGTGGAGCGCTAACGTCGGAGGGTGAGCGAGATGACCGGAATGGACGTGGGATCTACGGGTGGCGGGGAGGCGGCTGGAAGCCGGCCCACGGCATCGGATGACGGTGTGAAGGCGCCCCGGGTGCGACGGTTCGGGGCGGACCTGCTCGATGCGCTGTACCCGGAAGGGTCGCGGCGGGATGAGGAGTCAGCGCGGGTCGAGTCGCAGGGCACGTACCTGGCGGTCGGGGCGTTCGCGCTCGCCGCGGTGATCGCGCTCGTGGTGTTCTTCGGGCGGTGGGTGCCGTTGTGGGGCACGTTCTCCGTGGGGACGTTGGCGACGATCATCGGTGCCGTGTGCGGGGCGGCGAGCGGTGTCGTCGGCTATCTCGCATCGGGTCGTACCGCCGCGGGTGCGTGGCGACGGCAGCTGCCGCTCGTGCAGCGGATCGCGGACACGGTGGCGATCACGCTCCTGCAGGTGACGATCCTCAGCATGGTGATGCTCGCGGTGTTCTTCTCGCTGCAGCAGGCGTTCCGGGATCTCGTCGTCGACACGTTCACGGGTGTCATGATCACCGCCGTGGTGGCCGCCGTCGCCGCATATGCGATGTACCTGTCCGCTGTGCACCTCAATGCGCAACGGCTGTCGGGGCTGTTGGCGGTGTTCGTGCTCGCGGGGGTGATGGTGAGCATGGTGACGTCGCAGGATCCCGAGTGGTGGAAGCTGCATTTCAGTGAGCTGGGCGCCGGTGTGGGGCTGTCGCGGTACAGCTTCAACCTGACGTTGATCGTCGCCGGGTTCGTGATGTCGACCCTCGGCCTGTACATCGTGGCCGACCTGCGGCGGTGGGAGCGGACGGCGGAGCCGAGCCCTACGCGGAACGTGCGGGTGGTGCAGGTGGCGTTCGTGGTGATCGGGCTGGCGCTCGCCGGAATCGGTGTGGTGCCGGTAAACGTGAGCCTTCTCATCCACAACACCTTCGCGACGGGGATGGCGTTGGCGTTCGTCGCGCTGCTCATCGGGCTGCGATGGATCCTCGACGGCCTGCCGCGCGCTGTGTTCGTGTTCTCCGATGCGCTGCTCGTGGGCGTCGGGGTGGCCGTCGTGCTGTGGTGGCCGATCGGGTACTACAACCTGACCGCGCTCGAGCTCATCGCGGCGTCGCTCATCTTCACGTGGTTGATCGTGTTCATTCGGAACATCGGTGCTTTGGTGGGGGATGTTGAGGGGGCTGATTTTGGAGACGTCTCTGGGGCTGATTCGGGGTCTGTTTCGCGGTCCGCTGCGGGCTCCGATGCAGGCTGCAGCGGGGCGGCTGCGGGTGCTCCTGCGGACCGGATTTCCGGTGCTGTCAGTGGTTCTGTCGGTGGGGTCGGTGGTGTCCGCGTTGGTGGGTCTGGCGTCGGCTCGACGGGATCGTCAGGCGTGCCCTCGTCCTGACCGTCAGGTGTGTTCGTGGAGGGGTCTGGAACACGCTAGACTGTTCGAGTTGTCTTCGCCGCGTGCGGTGTTGGCTTCGGGCTGTGGCGCAGCTTGGTAGCGCACTTGACTGGGGGTCAAGGGGTCGCAGGTTCAAATCCTGTCAGCCCGACAGATAAGGCCTGATCAGACGTGAGTCTGGTCAGGCCTTTGTCGTTCTCTAGATGCTACTGAACTGGGCGCAGGGGGGGGGGCACAGATCGCGAGTTCGAATTATGTTAGTCCGACATAATGGCCTTGGTTAAACCTCAAATCTCGGCATTGCATCTTCATGAGTGCGGACGAGATTTGTAAGGCTCGAGTCTGCGTCGTAGAGAGGTGAGCTCGGCGGAAGAAGCGCCCGTAGTGACGAGCCAGGAAACTGGAACCAGAACAGCGGTTGCCGAGGTTTTCACCGGCGTGACGCTGCCCGCTCATGTCCTAGGGCCGGCGGCTGCTCGAGGCGCTCGGTCTGGGCGCCAAGGCAGGCATTTGTCCGGGCTGCGCCGTCGGCCAGATGGCAGGTGTCGGTGTACAGGTAACCGCGAGTGGTCTCGAGCGACACCTGGCAGAGAATGCCTTGAAGGACGTGGACCGGGATGTCTGCGTCGGCGAGCGAGAGTCTCGCCTTGTGGCGTGAAGACCCCGACAAATCTGCCGGACGCGCCGTCTGTGTCCGTGCCGGACAAGTCCTGCCAGTGGCCAGCATCGACGATCTTGAACTCGGGATCGGCATCGAGGCGGACCTCACGTACCACGCTGCGTGGGACAGAGTTGCGCAGCACGTACAAGTCTTCCTCGTCACAGTTTTCGGGCGCAACCATCCAGCGCGGCGAGGGCCTCGGGACAGGGGGGAGTCGACGTGATTCGGCCTCTGCGATCGAGTTCTCGTAGAACTCCATCGCGTGGGCATAGCCCTCCTTCCAGCCGATGGCCTTAGCCTCTTCAATTGCACTGACCGTTCCCCTACGGATTTCTTCGGGTGACATGAGGACTTGTCGCGTGTGGTCGTTGCCGTGCTCGTCGAGCCACGACACCGTAAACGTGACGCCGTGCGTGCGTCCCTTCTCGGTCGGAGCGCCACGGAAATGCTTGCCGACGCCCCCCCCGGGCTCGCGTTCCCGGAGGATCCCCGGAAGAACACTTCACCGTCCGTCTTGAACTCCGACTGATCAGCGTGGCTCGTACGTCGTATCCCGTGTAGCCATGGTTGTGCAACCAATGAAGAGCCATGTCGCCGAACAGTCGGTCTTCTGCGCTAACAGTCCAACGCGGTTGACGAGCGCTTTCGCGGGCCAATTCGATCTCGGCCTCGTGCTGCTCGTAGCCGTTGCTGACGAGAGCTAAGCGTCGCTTCTCTGTGACAGGGCGAATTGCGAAGGCCCGCTTGGCGAACGCTCGCACGTTCCCCCACGTGGCTCGGCGCCACAGCGGAATCATCGTGGACGCGATCAATAAGGCGACGGCTGCTACTGCGATGTACGCCCCGAACGGTACGTTCGCCTTGGTCGCCTCGGAGATGGCCCAGGGTACAAACCACACCAGGAACGCGACGACAATTCCACCAAGGACGTTCGACATAAGCGCCCGGTCGTACCACTTTGTGCTTTGCTCGGCCACGGGATGAGATTAGCGGTCAGGGCCGACGGCAACCCGGGCATCGGGCGCCACACGATCCTCGCCCTGTTCCAGGCGCTTAGGAAAGTTGGGAACCACAACCTCAGCCAGCGAGTCGCGCCACACTAAATAGTCGACCATTCAGTGTGCGCTACGTTGTCGACGGCAAGGAGACTACGGTCAACACGACCGCATCCCCCTTGAGGTCTGCCGGTGGCGCCGGACGGAGCGGTCAGCGGGCGTCACAGGAGACGCTGCTGACGGCGCAAATCCACAGTCTGCGAAGGAAACCTGCCAGAATGTGGACACTGTCAGATGATTTGCTGGGGAGTGTCGCGTGCCAACTGAAGTCCCATACATGATGTCGATCACGAACGTGCCTGCCATTCTTGAGAAAATCCGCACGGCCGGAACTCCGCCGAAGTTCACACACGAGTTCCTGAAGTCGACGCTGGGATTCAGCGGCTCGAACGACCGCGGTGTGATCAAGGTGCTGCGTCAGATGGGCTTTCTGAGTGCAGACAGTGTTCCGACGCCGAGGTACAACGAGTACCGCGGCGACCAGCAGGGTAAGGCGATCGCTATCGGACTGAGAGAGGGCTGGCCGGACTTTTTCCTCGCGGACGAGAAGATCTACGAGCGCAGTAACTCGCAGATTCAGGGTATCGCCAAGTCGCTTACCGGCGCTGGCGACTCGGTCGCACAGAAAATCGCATCCACCTTCAAGGCATTTGCGGATAAGGCCGATTGGTCGGGCCCCGTCTCGCAACAATCACAACAACAGGAGCGACCTGCGGACTCAGGCATTCCCGAACGGGAGCTCGATGGCGGCGGTGGAGGCGAACAGCGACGCGGCAGTGGCGGCACCGGTGCGGGAGCCGGCCTATTCGAGTTGCACCACGACATCCATATCCACCTGCCACCGACCAACGACGTAAGCGTCTATCGCGCGATCTTCCAGGCGATCAAAGCGGAGCTAATGTGACCAGCTCGTCGCTTAGAGAATGGCTGTTCGCAGGTTTGACGGTCGAGGACGCACTTAATGAGCTGGAGTCCGACGGCATCGCAGTGCGGGCATCTACCGATCCTCAGGCGCTCCAGCGAGTAATGCCGCTCGAGGACTTCTCGGCGGAGCTGCGTGGCTCGGCTATGCGCGCCCTCCCCGCCTATCTCGCGTTCTTCGTGTTCGAGAACTCCGTGCGCGATGTCGTTAGTGAGCGACTGTCGGAGCGCATGGGCGCCGACTGGTGGGAGACCGCTGCCTCGAACTCCCTGCGCGGTAAGGTGGAGAATCGTCAGAAGAGTGAGGGCAAGGATCGCTGGCACATGCGCCGCGGGGCGACCGAGATTTACTACACCGACTTCGGAGACCTCGCGTCGATCATCCGCAACAACTGGGGCCATTTCGAGGATTTGTTCCCCGACATCAATTGGGTCGTGAGCCGCTTCGACGAACTCGAGAAGAGTCGAAACATTGTGGCACACAATAACCTTCTTGAGCCGCACGAGGTGGGGCGTATTGCGCTGTACCTTCGCGACTGGATTCGCCAGGTCGGGTAAGCTCCCGCAGCGCCGCTGACTTACGCAGGGTGCTGTCCAGGGCGTTGCCCACCGAAGCTGATCAAGAAGTACGCTGTTGAGCCGAACTGGGAACGTGAGAAGTCGTCGCGCGTCCTTCGAGCCTTGGACCGACGTGCACGTCCAAGTATTTGTCACCGATGTCTTCGGCGCTTGAGAACTGAGCGCCGCCGACAACCGAATCGTGCACCAGATTGCGGGCGTCATTCTGTCTCGGCTCGGCTCATGGCCGGCCATCTGAAAGGAACTCCGATGCCGGGCAAGTCCGCTGCCCGCGAGCCGGTCGGCCAGTGCGACACATGCCCACTCCGGCGAGCTCCCCGGTGTCCCGTCCGAGTCACCGCGACGAGAGCGGTGAGTGGCGAGCGAGACTCCTGTCATGAATCACACGCTCGCTGCGTTTGTCGGCCTGGTCGCGGTCTCGCTACTGGTTGTCGGGTGTTCCAGGGCGAGCGCGTGCAAAAAGCTGAGGGAGTGACCGCGATGGTCGCGATCGAGCGCCGTCATAGATGCGGTGATCTCAGGGACCCTGACACTCAATGACACGGGCTGTTTCGCGGTGACGTCCTCCGGTGGAATCACCTACCCACTGCAGTTCCCGTTCGGCAGCCGACTCGGTGAAGGCGGCACCGAGATCTCGGTTCCGGGATTGCCGCCCCTCCACGTTGGCGATGAGATCTCAGGCTGCGGTGGGTACCTGCATCTCACGGATGTGGGTCCCGCATGCATCGCCGAAAACGAGTACGCCATCTGGCAGACCCTGGACGGATAGCCGCGCACATGTTGGACAGATCAGACCCAACGCGACTCCGATGCTCACCAGGTCCCAGAGGACTCCCCACAGGACCAAATGCAGGCCGCTCGGCACCTATAGCCCGGCAGCTAGCGGCGCGCCCAGTACGCGCACGGAGGCCGGGTTCAAAGCGAGCACGTGGGATGCCCTTGTTTCTCCGCGCTCGGTCATTTCATCGTTGGTGGCGAAGATCACGCAGCACTCAACGCTCGGATCCTTCGAGGAGCGCCAGATCACTCCTCGCACTGGTCCCTCGCTGACCGAGAGCTCGAATCGAAAGAACTCCGAGATGATTTGCGTCGCGATATAGTCGAGGTCCAGGCGATCGGTCGGGTCGGCGACTCGTCGCACGTCCTCAACGAAGTCGTGCATGAACCGGATTGCGGGCCGGCGGTGTCGTTCGGCTGCGTCGAACAGCGAAGGAATCGACCCAGCAGACAGCAGGTCGACAACGGTGATGTCGCAAAGCAACTCGAACTCTCCGACGGTGCCGACGTGTGATGCGTCCGCATAACTCGCTACCTCACGCTGCGCTCCGACCAGAGTGGAGGCCCCATAGAAGGCGCCGACGCCTTTTCCGCTCATCCGGTTGTCACGCGCGAGGTTGTCGGGCGGGGTTCCGAGTTCTTTGGCGCTGCGATAAACCTCGACTGCAGAGTGGGGACGCACCCGCCACCACTTCGCGCCCGCCTTGAGAACTCGCACCTGACGAGCAGCTGCCACCGACGCAAGTACAGCGCCGGGCACATCGTTGATTGTAAGTTCACCAGCACCTTGGAATTCGCTGGCACCTTGGAGCAGGAACGAGTAGCGACGCCGGTGCTTCACATAATCGCGGAACCGCGACCACCCATAGCTCAGCGCGTCCGCCGGTGCGAGCGCATAAGGGTCACGCTGGACCCATTCGGCCTGCTCGATTGCCATCGCGATGTCGTCGAGTAGATCCCCATCCTCAGTCACCTCATGTGTGGCGAGTAGGTCGTAGGTGACATCGAGTGGCATCTGATACCCACCATCAGCCGACGACCAGAGAACCTGTTTGACAGGGTCTTCATACTCGGCCCGGAAGCCCTCGACGATCAGATCGAGCACGATTGAGAGAGGACCGCTTGCATCTTGGCCGCGCGGGCGAGTGCCGCAGTAGTCGCAGGCTTCCATGCCGCCAGATGCGCGTATGCCGTCGATAAGCGCGTAGTCCGTGAGGCATCGAGTGCAGACTGACTTGTCGACGTCACGCCACCCACGGGCTTCAATCTCTTCGAGCCATCGCTGCGTTAACCCCAACCGTCAGCCGCCCTTCCCGACGCTAGAGCATCATGATAGCGCTCGAGGTGACGCCGTTCCCAGTCGCGCAGTGGAAGTTCGATAGCCTGCACCTACGGATCTGGGGGGCACCTAAGAGCAATGACTTCGCGTTCACGCAGGACCTCAACGGGACGAAGTGGCACGCACGGCTGTATCTGCCGGGACATGAGGACATCCTTGCGTCAACGCCGCCCACGACTCCAGTAGAGGTGCGGCAAACCTGGCCGTGAGGATCCAGGTGGTCGAAGAGACGCCTGGTCATTCTGGACTCCGACGACCCCAATTCGGGACAGTGCATTCTCTTCTGGGCTACTGGACCACCCATCTGCGCCTTCCTGCGACAGTCGTCATGCCGACTGGGACCGGGAAGATAGACACGATGGTTGCGGCGCTTATCGCTCAGCGCATCGACAAACTGCTGGTCCTTGTTCCTTCAGACGCTTTCCGTGACCGGCTTGCCGCCAAGTTTGAGGAGCTCGGCGTGTTGCCAAAGCCTGGTTTGGTTAGCGACGACGTGATGCGTCCCGTGGTCGGGAGGCTCTTTGGAGCCTTGGACGGAGACGCCGATGCGGTCGAGCTTGCCTCAGTATGCGATGTTGTCGTCGCAACGCCGAACGCCCTTCGCGTCAGCGCGCAGGACGCACAGAGGCGGTTCCTCTCCCACTTTTCACACCTGTCATTTGGGTTGTCGTCGCAGCGTGCTGCAGGCTAGGCTCGCGTTCGTGGATCTAAGCCAGCCGCGGTGCGCGGCACGAGTGTGGGCTCGATCGCCTCACCGAGGTGGTGGATGCGCCAGCTACTGATTGGCACGACCGCGATCTCTGGGCGCCACACGAGCGTCACGTGCATTGTTACGGGGACGGCGTCGATGTCATCGTTGAGATACGCATCGGTCTCGACGAGGCGCACGTAGGCGACGTCCGGTGCCCCGATGCCGAACAGCGCTGTGGTGCTGATCTTGAGACCTGAGGAGAAGACGGATCGGGCTCGGGAGAAGTCTTCCCAGGTGCCAAGCGATTCGGGGGTAACGAATGCGCCGCGCAACAGTTCGCCCGCATTCGCTTGTTCCATCTCCAAACCAGTGCGAAATACATCGACGAAGAGTGAGGGGTGCCAGTCGGGGAGCGACTCGTAGGTCACCATGGCGTCGTCTTCTTCGGTCCAGTCAGTCGGTTCGTCGCTCATCTGCCCTTAGTGGCAGGGGCGCCGACATGGCGGCGAGACATTCCTCGGAGCTTATTGCACCGACGTGTCGGGTTTAGGGGGTCTCTGCGCCGCTGAGGGCTGTACGGTCGCTGCAGGCAAGATCGTCGGCCAGTACGGCAAGCACCTCTGCATGAGTCCCATCGGCTTGATCCGCGAGCGCGCGGGCGAGCGCTCGACGGACGCGCACGTCGGGATCCCGCGCCAAGCGGATGCCGAGGTGCTCCGGTTCGCCGTGCTCGACCCACTTCAACGCCACCAGATTTCGAATGGCATATCCTTGCATCGAGAGAAACGCAAGGTCATCTTTCACCGTGTCACCGAGACGCTGCAGCGCAATGGTCGGCCAGTAATCGGCCTTTTCGCCGAGTAGCGCGTAGACGACGCGCCGAATTCCTTTCCGCTGGTCATCGTTGTCTGCGAGGCTGGCGCCAAGCGCTAGCGCCTGCCCGCGACTACCCTGGGTCATCCCGCTCCTGCGGAAGCCGCCGATCTTGTGGGTGTGCTGGCCATTGAGTTCGTCGTACTTCGACGGAGTGGGCGAGGTTGCGAGTCGCATGGCAGCCTCGAAATGAGTCGCATGGAGCTCTTGAGTCTTGTTTGGCCTTTGTCGTTCGTTCGAGGCTGCTGAACCGGGCGGCTGGGGTTCAAGGGCTTGAGCCGCTCAGCCGGCCCGAGCAGTTGAACACTGATGCCGCGGGCTGAGGTGCGTCGTGACAACGCGCTCGACACCGCACGCACCGCCCAGGAAGGCGCGAGACAGTGCCGGCTCGCCCCGTCGCCCCGAGGCCACCGACCCACACACGATCACCCGAGCAACGTCACACCGAAACCCGAGACGACGGTCCGCAGCTCCGCGAGATAGCGCTGCGCCTGCTCGGTGAGCGGGATGGCGGAGTGGCCGATCCAGCCGATCTCGATGCGCTCGTCGACGTCGAGCGGGATGGCGACGATCTCTGGGTCGAGGTCGTCACTGATGATGCCTGTCGAGATGGTGTAGCCGTCGAGCCCGATCATGAGGTTGAAGATGGTCGCACGGTCGGAGACTCGGATCTCCCGCGTGCTCGAGAGGGTGGAGAGGATCTCCTCGGCGAAGTAGAAGGAGTTGTTCGCACCCTGGTCGAACGTGAGCCGTGGTACCTCGGCGAGATCGTCGAGGGTCACGCGCTCGCGAGCAGCGAGCGGGTTCTTGCGGGAGATGAAGATGTGCGGTTTGGCGACGAAGAGCGGGCGGAACGCGAGCCCTGAGTCCCGGAGCAGCTTGTCGATGACGTTCCGGTTGAAGTCGTTCCGGTAGAGGATCCCTAGTTCGCTGCGGAATGTGCGGACGTCTTCGATGATGTCCCACGTGCGCGTCTCCCGCAGCGAGAACTCGTACTCGGCGGCGTCGCTCGCCTTCACCATCCGCACCATCGCGTCGACCGCGAAGGAGTAGTGCTGCGTCGACACCCCGAGCAGGCGCCGTGACGGCGGACGACCGAGATAGCGCTGTTCGAGCAGGGCCACCTGCTCCACGACCTGCCTGGCGTATCCGAGGAACTCCACGCCGTCGGTGGTCAGCGTCACACCACGGGCGGAGCGGAGGAGCAGGACGTGCCCCACTCTGCTCTCCAGGTCCTTCATCGCCGCGGACATGGTGGGCTGGGCGACGTAGAGCAGGTCGGCGGCGGCGCTGATCGAACCCTCGGCGGCGACTTCGATGTAGTAGGCGAGTTGCTGCAGAGTGATGCCGCTCGAACGCTTAGACATAGTCTCAGACTATGCCACGGCATAGTCGCGGCGCATTACTCGATGGGGGCGCTTGTAGCGCACCATGGAGTCACACCTTTTCGCAAGGCCGAGCCCGGCCGATCAGCTCATCGATTGGCCCTCATGGCACATGAATTCACGTTCCGCATCACAACCACCCGCTTCGACGAGGACTACTCGCCGTCGAGCGACTCCCGCATCACCACGAATTTCGCCAACCTGGCGCGAGGCGAGGATCGTCAGCAGAATCTCCGCAACGCCCTGACGATGATCGACCGCCGGTTCAACGATCTCGCGAGATGGGACAACCCGAACGGCGACCGCTACACCGTCGAACTGGAGATCGTCTCCGTCGCGGTGCAGTTCGCCGCAGCCGGGGAGGACCAGGAATTCCCCCTGCTCGAGGTCTTGAACATCCAGGTCCTCGACCGCCTGACCGGAAAGCGCACGCCGGGGATCGTGGGGAACAACTTCTCGTCCTACGTCCGAGACTACGACTTCAGCGTGCGGCTGCCGGCGGCCAGCGAAGCAGCGGGCGGGTTCACCGTTCCCGCCGACTTCGGTGATCTGCACGGCAAGCTCTTCCAGCACTTCCTCGACTCGGACACCTACCGGGAGCGTTTCCCGGTGTCACCGGTGATCTGCATCAGCGTCTCGACGAGCAGGACCTACCGTCGCACCGACAATCACCACCCGATCCTCGGCGTCGAGTACGAGCAGAAGGATTCCTCGCTCACCGACGACTACTTCGGCAAGATGGGGCTCTCAGTCCGGTACTTCATGCCGCGCGGCAGTGTCGCACCGCTGGCGTTCTACTTCCGCGGCGATCTGCTCGGCGACTACACCAACCTGCAACTCATCGGCACGATCAGCACGATGGAGACGTTCCAGAAGATCTACCGACCGGAGATCTACAACGCGAACTCGGCCGCCGCGAGCATCTATCAACCGAGCCTCGAACAGCAGGACTACTCGGTGCCGAAGATCGCCTACGACCGCGACGAGCGCAGCCGGCTCGCGACCGAGCAGGGGAAGTACGCGGACGAGCACCTCATGCAGCCGCACGGCGACCTCCTTCAGCAGTGGGCCGCCACCTACACCGCCCCCGTCGAATGACCACCGGAGACCTCTCGAACATGAACACGCTTCTTCCCACGTCGATCGTCGGCAGCCTGCCGAAGCCGTCCTGGCTCGCCCAGCCCGAGACCCTCTGGTCTCCGTGGAAGCTGGAGGGCGACGCTCTGATCGAAGGCAAGCAGGATGCGCTGCGCCTCACCGTCCAAGAGCAGCTCCACGCGGGCCTCGACATCATCAGCGACGGCGAGCAGAGCCGCCAGCACTTCGTCACGACGTTCATCGAGCACCTGTCCGGCGTCGACTTCGACCAGCGGGAGACCGTCCGGATCCGTGACCGGTATGACGCCAGCGTGCCGACGGTCGTCGGCGCCGTGAGCCGCGAGAAGCCCGTGTTCGTCGAGGATGCGAAGTTCCTTCGCCAGCAGACCGATCGGCCGATCAAGTGGGCCCTGCCCGGCCCGATGACGATGATCGACACGCTCTCCGATCGCCACTACAAGAGCCGCGAGAAGCTGGCCTGGGAGTTCGCGACGATCCTCAACCAGGAAGCCAGGGAACTCGAGGCGGCGGGAGTCGACATCATCCAGTTCGACGAGCCGGCATTCAACGTGTTCTTCGACGACGTGAAGGACTGGGGCGTGGCAGCGCTTGAGCGGGCTGCCGAGGGGCTGCGCGCGGAGACCGTGGTGCACATCTGCTACGGCTACGGCATCAAGGCGAACACCGACTGGAAGGCGACGCTCGGGGCGGAGTGGCGGCAGTACGAGACGTCCTTCCCGCTCCTGCAGCAATCAAGCATCGACACCATTTCGCTCGAGAGCCACCACTCCCACGTACCTCTGGACCTCGTCGAGCTCATCCGGGGCAAGAAGGTCATGCTCGGAGCCATCGACGTCGCCAGCGAAACGATCGAGACTCCCGAAGAGGTCGCGGACACCCTGCGCAAGGCGCTCGCTTTCGTCGACGCGGACAAGCTCATCCCGAGCACGAACTGCGGACTGGCGCCGCTGCCTCGTGACGTCGCGCGCGGCAAGCTGCGTGCGCTCAGCGCTGGTGCCGAGCTCCTTCGCGAAGAACTCGCGACCGGGAAGTAGCCGGGGCACTCGGGCCGTCCCGCCCTGTGGGCGGGACGGCATCAAGCGCCGCGAGCGGCCAACTCAGCGAGCGACTCCCCGCGAACGTGAGCTACTGAGCGTCACCCTCGAGGAGGATCGCGAGCTCGTCGAGTTCGACGTCCCAGCCCTCTCGGTTCTGCTCAAGACGATCGCGACGGTAGCGGGTGCCGCCGGGGATCGTGTCGAAGCCCGATTCGACCACGGTGACATCCGTCCCGGTGCCGGCGTCGGAGATAGTGAATCGCACATGCGTCGAGTACTCGTCGAGCTGTTCGGCGGGGATTCCCGACCAACGGAAGCCGAACGAGCTATCGGGAACGACTTCGGTGATCTCGATCGGGAAGCTGCCGTAGTCATCCCAGTCGATGCTGCCGGTAGCACCGGGCTCGAGCGCAGTGAACCCCGCACCGTCGCCGAACCACTTGACCATCACGTCGGGGTCGGTGAGCGCCTCCCAGACGGTCGCGCGCGCGGCTTCGATGTGCACGGTGCGGGTCACGGTGTGGCCTGCGATTCTTGCGTGATCGGACACGGTGGTTCCTTACTCTTCGAGCTGAGCGCGACGGGACAGCGCCCGCCGAGTGGCACGTGAACGAGAACGTGCCCTCACGAGCGTACCCATCATTGCGACTCGCATTCACGCCCTGCGCACCCTGGCGAACACCGCGAGAGCGATCGTCGCGAGGATCAGGACGGCTCCGCCCCAGGCGACGGTCGCGGAGATCCCGATCGCGGCTCCCAACGCGGCGAGCGTGATGCCGTTGCCGGTGCTGAGGCCGCTCGAGGCCATCCCGTACGCGCCGAGCACGTGCCCTCGTTCTGCTGATGGTGCCTCCAGTTGTACGACGCTCTGCGCGATCGACGCGGACGCCATGTCCGCGACGCCGCCGAGGAACAGTGCCACGAGTGCGATGACGTAGTTCTGCGTCAGCGCGAAGACGACGATGGTCGCTCCGAATATTGCGGTGCTGATGAAGGCGGCTCGGGCGTTGGGCTTGATCGCTCCCGTCGCTTCCAGCAGGAAGCCGCCGAGGACGCCTCCTGCTCCACTCGCGAACAGCAGTGCGCCGTAGGACAGGCCGCTGTCGCCGGTTCCGAGGACCGCGGCGAAGTGCGGCATCGACGCCTGGAGCGAGCCGCCGACGCACACGGCGCTCGCGCCGGCGAGCAGGATCATGCTGACGAGGAGCTTGTGCGACCAGAGGCGCTTGAGAACCCTCAGTGTGTTGAGGAAGGAGATTCGGCCCCGGGCGACCATGCCGTCTCGGACGTGACCGGTGAACGGCGTGCGCAACAGGAAGATGCTCAGCGGCAGGTAGAAGAGCACGTTCGTGAAGATGCCGGCGACCGGACCGAGACCCAGCAGGAGTGCGGAACCGACGACGGGGCCGAAGAGGACGCCGAGACTGCGGAAGGTCGCGTTCATTCGAACGGTCCCGGGGAGGTCTTCCCGGTCGGCGAAGTCGTGCAGCATCATCTGCTCGGCCGGGCGCCAGAGTGCGCCGGCGAATCCGTGCGCGAGGAGCAGGATGCAGGCGAGCCAGATCTGGAGTGTGCCGGTCGCGATGAGCACGCCCCAGGTCACGGAGACGAGGATGAAGGTGAGCTGGGCGATCTGAATGAGTCGACGGCAGTCGAATCGCTGGGCGAGGGCGCCGAACTGCACGGAGAACAGCAATGAGGGAAGCCAGTGGCTGATGACCTGGAAACCGACGAGGGCGGGGGAGTGGAACGTCTCCCAGAGGATCCAGTAGGTGATGACGTGCTCGATGTTGTCGCCCATCATCGCTAGGCCCCCGCCGATGAGATAGGTGCGGGACTGCTTGTTGCGGAGCGCGACGAAGCGGGCGGGCCGTGGTGGACGGTTCTGGGTGGGGTTCGATGCGGTCATGGGGCTCCTCGGCGATGCGGCCCGATCGAGCCACGATTACGAGACGCGTCGCCTCGTAATACGGGAGCATAATGCGAGACACGCTGTCTCGCAATAGGTGGAGCGTGGGGCGCCCTCGTTATGCCCAGGCGCGAAGCAGTGTTTCGACGTGCTCCGTGAGGAAGTCGTCGTCCGGGGGAGAAGGACGGGTCAGCACGTGACTGAGCAGCGGGCCGGTCAGTTGATCGCTCGCCAGGTCGAGGCTCGGCAGGCCGGGGAGATCGGATGCGACGGAGTCGAGGAGCCGTCGAGACGCGATGCCGATGACATCGGCGTTCTGGACGAGCTCCCTGACCGAGGCGTCGTGCTGCGCCTCTCCGATGAGGGCACGATACGCGATCCCGGAAGGGGCGTCGCAGAGGAAGCTCCGCCACTGGCGTAGGAAGCCGAGCAGGGCGTCGCGGGTATCGAGGGCATCACGCGCCTCATCCGCGGGGTCGAGCCGGAGCGCTTCGGCGGCGTCGATCGTTGTGGCCTCCATCAGGATCTCGGCCTTCGTCGACCACCATCGGTAGACGGTCTGGCGGCCGACGCCGGCGCGCTCGGCGATCCCCTTGATGGTCATGGCCGCGTACCCCTCCTCGACGAGCATGTCGTCGACGGCGTGCAAGACAGCCTCTCGGGCTTCGGCGCTGCGGGGCCGACCCGGCTTGGGCGGAGAGGGGGTCGTGCGCGCGGTGTCACTCATGCTCGCACTCTATCGGGGCATCGCGTCTCGAAACAGTGCCGACGTTCCGCGGCACTCCGACGGTGATCGTTTCGGGAGCGCGATGTCCGACATCGGCGTGCCCGTCGGTTTCACGCGCGCGGGGCTGGCACTAGGGCGGAGCCACGATCTCTGCGTTGGGTCGCGACTGGCCCGAATTCCGCTTGGGACGAACCTGCCATGCAACGAAGGCGCTAGCCGCGAAGAACGCTCCAATGGCTGTCGGTATCCAGCCCTGGAGCGTGGAGTGAGGAGCGGTCGCCATAGGCATGATCAGGATGAGACTGATGCCAGCGGCAGCAGTCAGGCCGAAAAAGAGGAGGAACCGTGGAACCGATCGCTTCATTGTGGATCACCTTCCGTTGAAGCAGCCCATGACTGCCGTGATCGATGCGCCGCCAACGGCTGCGATTCCCGCGATGCAGGCAGCGCAGACGATCGCAGTGGGAGGGGTAACTGGAACGGCGCAAAAGTCGAACCAGTGCCTCGTCATCGAAGACGAGTGCTCTCGCCACGTCGTTCACCTCGTCACCGTATCGCGAGGATCTGCTGAGGTCTAGGCGCAAGACATGAAAACCCTAAAATATTTGTGCGGCATCCATGTTGTACGTTTCGGGCCCACCTCCAGTGGCTGGCTTCTCCGCGCAACGGTGCCAGCGATGCTTCATCAAGACCGGTGAGGGATGCTCGGGTGTGCAAGGAGCAGCGCAAGCGGGCACCCACGTCATCAACGCTCGCTCGTGGCGGCCGCGATGTTCGGGGAGGGGCTCGAAGAAGCGACCTCCGGCCGGAACCTCAGACGAGTTCGAGTGCCGTCTCGATCATCTGCGTGAACGCCGACTGGCGCTGCTGCGCAGTGGTGGTGGCATGGGTGAGGATGTTGTCGCTCACGGCGAACATCCCCAGGGCGCTGACGCCTGCGGCAGCCGCGTTGGCGTAGAGGCCCGCAGATTCCATTTCGACGGCGAGGATGCCCATCTTGCGCCATGGTTCCAGCGCGTCTGGATCTGCGTTGTAGAAGCGGTCCGAGGACAAGATGTTGCCGACGTGGGTTCGCTGATTTCGATCATTCGCTGCTTGTTGTGCTCGCACGGCGAGGTTGAAGTCGGCGAGCGGAGCATACGTGCCGTTGACCCCGAACTGTTGGAGATAGTTGGAGTCCGTCGACGCCCCCTGAGCGATCACGAGATCAAAGAGCTCGATGTGCTCTTGAAGTGCGCCGCAGGACCCCACTCGGATGAGGTTCTTCACTCCGAAGAAGTGGATGAGTTCGTAGCTGTACAGCGATATCGAGGGAATGCCCATACCGGTTCCCATGACCGATACGGGACGACCGCGGTAGGTTCCCGTGTACCCGAGCATGTTGCGGACCTCGTTGAAGCAGACCACATCGTCGAGGAATGTGTCGGCGATGAACTTCGCCCGGAGCGGATCCCCCGGCAGCAGGATCGTCTCCGCGATGGGAACGCCTTGCGGGTCGATGTGCGGCGTGCTGGTGGTGGTCATGGGGTCAACTCCTTCGTTGTGCGCGATGAGGCGTGTGCGTGAGTGCGACGCCGCCTTCGCGTGTGCAGTCTAATCGAATAGATGTCGAGAGATCCAGCACTGAAACCACATCAACGATTGAGCGGGCGCCCCTCGTTCCAGCTACGCGCAGCCGCAACTGCGGCGAATGACCAGGCGTGCCGGGATCACGTCGGCGTGTGCATCGCCGAGGAGTGACTGTACTGCTGCTAGCGCCATGGGTCGCGTGGGCTGTTCCATCACTGTGAGAGCCGGGGCGGTGAAGCGGGTGATGGGGGAGCCGTCCATGCTGATGACTGCCAAGTCGTCGGGGATTCGCACGCCACGCTCATGTGCGGCGGCGAGCACACCGATGGCTTGCTCATCCGTGGCGACGATCACGGCGCCCGGCAGGGAGGAGGCTGCCATCAACTCGCTCGCGAGCGCCCAAGCCGATTCGAAGGAGTAGGCGCTGCGGAACGGCTCGACGTCACCGCCGCGGAGGGCGCGCCAGGCTGCCGTGCGAACTCCGACGGGCCCGGTGTCCCGAAGACCGGCGATGAACCCGATGTCGGAATGACCGTGTGAGACGAGGTGTTCGTACGCGGTGCGGACGGCGAGGTCGTCATCTGCAGACACCGTTGGGTCAATGCCCAATGGTGCGTTGAAGACGTAGACGACGTCGACGTCGCTCGCGGTGATGTATTCGGACGACACGGAGATGATCCCGTCGACCTGTACCGATCGGAACGCAGCAATGACGTCCTCCTCGCGGGAATTCTCCGTCTCGGAGTTGGAGAAGAGCGTGAGTTTCCCCGCCTTCTGCAGCTCTGACTCGATGTCTTTCGCAAGCGCAGAAAAGTACGGAGACATGGCGTCGGGGAAAGCCACCCCGACCAGACCGGTTCGGGAGGTTCGGAGCGCCTTCGCGATGCCGTTGGGGAGGTATCCGAGTTCCTTGACCGCCTCCAGCACTCGAAGCCGTGTAGCGGCCGCGACCGGGCGGGGGCCATTGTTCAGAACGTAGCTGACGACGGCCGTAGACGTGTTCGCACGTGCTGCCACATCACGAGCGGTCACTGCCATGCGCCAACCCTATCCGGCGGATGCATCACGACGCTTGCCTGAGGCGCACTGGGATCGAGGATCACGGCTGAGACCCACCCGGCCGCGCGGGTTCCTTCAAACGACGACCACCTCAGTCCCGTCGGACTGGTAGTCGGACAATGCCACGCTACGGACCGTGGGGTCGTCGTAGTCGTTCCAGTAGTAGCTCGCCGTGCGCGATGAGAAGAGCCCCGTGTAGATGGTCTTCTCGAAGTCGCCCGAGCCCATCTTCGCCGCGCCTTCCACCATGGCCACTTGCTGCAGGGTGTGGAATGCGCGGCTCACGTTCTCCGCTTCGCTTGCCTTGTCGGGGTAGTGCGCGTTGACATAGGCAGCGCGCACGAACCGTGACGGCGAGTAGTAGTCGCCGGGAATGCCGCGCATGTGCGACCCAGAGCCGAACGGGGTCAGGTGCGCCCGGCCGAGCACGCTCTCCTCGGGGAATTCGGGCGAAGTGTTGAGGTAGTTGCGCAGGTTCTCGTGGTGCCAGGCGAACCCTGGTTGATTCGCCAGGACGTCGACGTCATCGTCGAAGACCTGCAGGCCGTCAGCCGTGTACTCCACGACGATTGCCCGCGTCGCATCACCGATGATCCAGTGCAGCAGTGAGCTCGGGTACTTCTCATTGATCGGCCGGTCCACGATCACCACATTGCTGAGCGCCGCTTCGGCCTCGTCGACGCTGCTGAACTGCGAAGCGACCCAGAGCGGGAACTCGAACGCGGCGACGTTCGTCGCGCCGTCGACGGGCTCCGACGCGTACTGCGCGTATCCGGGGAAGTTCAACCCCGCGACCGCGAGCCCGGCTTCGTTGCCGCAGTCGAAGTACAGGGGCGTGTCCTCCTCCACGATGCCCATGCCGATGACGGCGTAGCGGATGCTGGCCACGGCACCGAACGGCGACGTGGTAGCAAAACCGGTGGGAGTGATGACGACTCGTTCACCGTATCCGGACGTCCAGTCGAGGTTACGCGCCAAGTACATATGGTCGCTTCCGTCGGAGAACCTGATCGCTGTGCACATGGGATGTTCCTCCCCCCGTGCGATCCACGTAGCTCGCGGTGCCGCACTCCGGCCAGTATGCTCCCCGCGCCCGCTGAAGGCGAGAGTCAGTCCGTGACCTCTGGTTCGCCCGTCCGGCCCGACCGACCTCGTCGCACGGTCGGGGTCCAGCGTCATCACTTGGCAGCTTGTTCGGCCCCGAATGGGTGACGATTACTCAACTTCGCAGCCGAAGCCGGTCAGAAGACTTGATTCGATGGACATTCCTCAATCGGCCGTGCAAGCTGAGCGGCAGAACCGGGGTGCGAACGTTGTCGCCCTCGGTGGTAGGTCGGCATTTCCGATCGCCTGGTGAACGATGCGCACGTCTCTGACGCGCCACCCGATCGCTCCCGCTCTGCGAAGACCCGCTTCGCACGCATCCTGAATGGGACACGAATGTCGAGAACATCACACACGGCCACTCGTTGGGCCGCAACCACCGCGGCAGCGGCTCTTGTCTGCTCGGGCGTTGCCTTTGCGGCTCCCGCGTTTGCCGGCGACGGCAGCGCGGTCGTCACCTCACTCGATGACACCCTCGACCCTGGAACGCTTCGGAGCGTTCTCGAGGACGTCGAGAACGCGGGAGGTGTGTCCACCGTTCGATTCGCCGTCACCGGCACGATCCAGCTGCTCTCGCCGCTTCCGGTCGTCACCACGCAGGGGATCACGATCGAGGGTCCCGGTACGAACGCGCTGACGATTCAGGCGCCTCCGAGCGACGAAGCCGTCCCGGCGTTCACATACCGGCCGGAATCGACCGGGACCGCGCGGATCAGCGGCCTGACGCTCGCCGGAGGCGCGAGTGTGATCGGAGACTTCACCGCTGCGGATGCCGACGGGACGAATGGTTTCCAGTTGTCCGATGTCGTGATCGACGGTACCGGTGACCAGCGGGACCAGCCCGGGATCGTGGTATTCGGCAATTCGGCTCATCCGGACGTGCTGATCGCCGACTCGACGATCAAGAATCACGCGACCACTGAAGAGGGAGTGCTCAATTCGGCGGCTCTGCTCTCCCAAGCCGGTCGGGTCCTCATCACCGACAGCACATTCGACAACAACCGCGGAGGAACATTCGCCGGTGGAATCGTTCTGGGCTACAACGGCCCGACCGAGATCACCGGGTCCACATTCTCCGCCAATACTGCCGAATTGATCGGTGGAGCGCTCTTCGCTTTCGGCGCAGCGCCCGTGAGCATCACCCAATCCACATTCTCCGGGAACTCCTCTGGCGACACCGGCGGCGCGATCGTCTCGTTCGGCGCCGAAGCCACGTCGGTCTCGCATTCGACGATCACTGGCAATGTGTCCGATGGGGTTGAGGGTTCCGCGGTCTTCGCAGTCGCCTCACCTCTGCTCGTCGATTCGTCGATCATCAGTGTCAACTCCGGTCAGTCGACGTCGGTGCCCGATCTCTCCGTCAGCCTCCCGAATCAGCCTTCCCTGCGGTCCGAGGCATCCGCGCTGGAATCCGCGCTGTCCGAAGCGCTGGCCGAGCCCGACGTGTTCGGCGCTCCGAGCAACGCGCGAATCGCTCCGCTCGCCGCCGCCGACGAGGCTGCTGCCGACGAGGACGCTGCTGCCGACGAGGCCGACCCTTCCGACATTCTCGGAAACCTGGGCTTCTCCCTGATCGGGCAGCCGAAAGCGTCGCTCGACGCTGCCTCCTGGTCGATCCAGGATTCGACCTTGTTCGAGCAGGACGCCGAGCTCGGTGCGCTCGCAGACAACGGTGGACGCACCCTCACGCACCTTCCCTCAGCGACGAGCCCCGCGCGCAACGCGGGCAACCTCGCGACACTCGCCGGGATCGAACGTGACCAGCGAAACGCGCCGCGCGTCGTCGGGGATCTCGTGGACATCGGTTCCGTCGAGGTACAGGCCGTGGCGCCGGCGCAGCCTCCAGTCGTTCCTGGAACGGCAGCGGCCGCGACGCTTCCGGAGACAGGAGCCGGTGTCGAAGCGCCACTGCTCGCCATCGCCGGGCTTCTGCTCGCCGGCGCAGCACTGCTGGGACTCCGTCGCCGACGTTTGGGCACGGCGGCATAGCGAGAGCGTTTCCCTCGGCGGCATCCGCCGGGGGAAACCGTCCTGGCGCGGGAGGGTCAGCTCGCGCGCCACAACCCGAGCTTGTGCGGATTCCATTGGATGAGGACCTCGTGGACAGCACCCTCATGCATCACGAGTTCCAGGACGCCACCGACGACGGCGTCTCGGTCGAAGGTGAGGACCGTGCCCGAACTCGTTTCGCATACGGTCACCGTCGTCGGAGCCTGACGGACGAGCACGCCGAGGAGGAACCGGCTGACCTTCGCCGACCCGTGGATCGGGTTCAGCGCTGCTCGGACGACACCGCCGCCATCGGAGCGCAACGTCACCTCGGGGTGCAGGAGCTTCACGAGCGAGTCGATGTCGCCGGTGGATACCGCCCGTTGGAAAGCAGCCGTCAGCCGTGCGTGTTCGGGACCGTGCGCAGGCTCGCGTCCAGCCACCTGGTCAGCGACTCGCCCACGCGCAGAGGAGGCGAGTTGCCGGACCGCCCCAGGAGAGCGGTCGAGGACCTCAGCGATGTCCGCGACCGGATAGTCGAACACATCCCGCAGCACGAACGCGACGCGCTCCGCCGGCGTCATGCGCTCCATCACCGTCAGCAATGCCATGCTCAGCGACTCCGTGACGATCGCACGTTCCGCCGGGTCAAGTGCAGATGCGTCGAGCGCAGTCACGTATCGGCCATCGGGGATCGGCTCCGGGAGCCATGGGCCGACGTAGAACTCGTGGCGCCGAGACGCACTCCCCAGCACATCGAGACAGATCCGGCTGGTCGTCTTCGCGAACCATCCCACCGGATTGACGATCGCCGATCGGGCGTCATCGTCGAGTCGGAGCCACCGCACGAACGCTTCCTGCACGGCGTCCTCGGCATCCGCGACCGTGCCGAGCATCCTGTACGCCAAACCGACCAGACGGTCCCGGTCGAGCCCCGCGACCGGCGTCTCATTCGTCATGTCCTCCATCATGGCCGAACCCGTGCCACCGGTGACCTGACATCGGGCACTGCTCTCTCGTCTATCTGGTGTACGGATCACTCACCATCAGAAGGAGCACCCATGACGCACGTCAACCTGGGCAAGCAGCACCCCGCCGCCTACGAGAAGATCACCGAGTTTGATGCGGCGGTGCAGGGAGCGGTCGCGACGGCCGGGCTCGACCCGAAACTCGTGGAGCTGGTCAAGATTCGGGTGTCACAACTGAACGGATGCGCGTTCTGCCTTCGCATGCACACCCGCGATGCGCTTGCGCTCGGTGAGAGCACCGACCGGCTCGCCGTCGTCGCGGCATGGTGGGAGTCCCAGTACTTCACGCCCCAGGAACAGGCGGGTCTCGCGCTGGCGGAAGACGTCACCGGACTTCCTCGACGCACCCAGGAGGCGCTCTACGACGACGTCCTGACTGCCGATGAACGCTCCGCGCTGACCTGGCTGGCGATCCTGATGAACGCTTGGAACCGCATCGCGATCCAGAGTCACTACCCGGTCGGTGGCAGCGTTCGGCGTGCCGCGTCCGACTGACCGTCAATGGGCGTCTCGCGCTCTGGGAGGCTGCGCCCATCCTGGTACGGGTGCGTCTCGCTCGGTACGGTGGATGCGTGACCGACGACATCGCGACCATCCCGTCCGAGTGGGGTGTGTTCACCCGAGGCGCGACGACCCTGACCGATGGCGAGGTGCTCGTCCACGACTGGTACGTGACAGGCGCCGAACCCGAGATCATGCTTCGTTCTGCGGATGCCGCCGAAGCTGCACAGCTGTTGCCGCAGCTCGCGGTGTTCTTCGGCGACCGGACCGGGTGGCATCGCCGCGCGACGGACGCCGTCGTCACGCAGTTCAGTGAGGGCGAGCCGGAGCCGGCGGAACTCGATGAGGCTGAGACCGACCTCGTGCTCGCCACCGTCGAGGCGTATCCGGGCGGAGACGTCGTGCTGCACTTCGATGACTCGTGCGGCGAGCACCTGCCGGAGGGCTACTGGCCGGCTGTCCGATTCGACGGATCCGGTTCGATCTCGGCGGTCACCGTCGAGGCGTAGCGGATGCTGCGCGAGGGCGGCATCTCGCGAGGGCGGCATCTCGGTCGATTGGCTGAGCATGTCGCTCCATCGAGCACCGGCCGGGGACGCGAGCGGTGTTCGCTCACGTCCCCGGCCGGATGCCAGGAGACTGAGGGCAAGGCGGCCGTCAGGCGGAGAACGCCACCCCGAGGGTGAGCGCGCCGCCGTGCGGGACACGGAGGACGTGCTGCCGCCGGTCGCCGTCGTCGAAGACGGTGCGGCCGGTGTCCGTCAGCGTCACGGCAGCGGGGGCGCCCCAGTTCAGCTGCATGGCGACGCCATTGCGCGTGACGCTCAGGCCCGTGGCGGTCGTGCCCGAGGTCTGGCCCCACACTGGACCCGCGGGCGCAGTCCCGCCGCCGGCTCCGGCACCAGACCACTGCAGCACATCGCCCTGGCGAAGCAGCAAGGGAACCTGCTCGACAGCAGCCGACGGAGCCGTAACGGACCTGGTGAAGCCCGTATCCGCGACACTCGTGACGGTGGTGATCCCAGCGGCGGCCGAGGTCATCGTGAAGTCGCCCGTCACCGCGCCGAGCGCACCGATGGCGACGGGCGAGCCGCCGGACCGGTACGTCGCGTTCATCGTGGCTCGCGCGTCGTCCGCACCGCTGCCGAGCACCGTGCCCCAGAAGTCGTCGCCGACAGCGGCATCGTTGAAGCCGACGGCCACCGTTCCCATGGCCGGATGCCACAGGAGCTGCGAGCCGTTGCGCACCTTCGTCGACGCTCGTTGACCGAACACGGATGCGAGGTAGTAGCGAGGCCGCCGGACGAAGACGAACTGCATCCCGAGCACACCGGTGCGCCCATCCGTGAACCGCGAGGACGCGATCGTGGGGAGCGCTGCGATGGCGGCTGCACGATCGGCGGAGCTCGCCAACGGAGCGGCGGCGGTCACGTGCATCCACAGCCTCGGCGAGGTGTTCTGCTTCGCGCGACCCACCACGGGAGTGGTCGACGCGGCCCAGTCGGCGCGTGCCGTCTCGACCGTGCCGAGGCTCGGACGATACGCGGCCAGACCAGGCACCGCCTGGAGGAACTCGCCTGTGAAGGCCGTGCGGTCCTTGGCATCGGTGAAGGCGTCGGCGATCGGAGGTCTGCCGTCGGTACGAGCCGATGCTGCGCCCATGCCGATGAATCCGGCCCCGTCCGGCTCACGAACCGTGACGAGACGAAGGATACCGAGCCATCGGTCCGCCATGTCGACGAGCCGTTGGTCACCGGTGACGCGGTAGAGATCAGCCATGTCCGGCAGCTGCACCTCATTGCTGTAGGCCAGATCGAGCCCGGTCGGCTCGTAGAACCAGCCACCGGCCGCCTGTGCGCGGGCGGTGAAAACGCCGATGCCGGCGGTGACCGAGGCTGTGAGCGCACCGTCGCCGAGCGCTTCCGCCGCATGCGCGCAGCCGACGAGGCCCGCCATCGTCTGGTTCGCGAACCGGATGATGGCCGTCGGCGTGCCCCAGGTCGTCGCATCGCTGAAGTCCAGGAACCACGCGGCTCCGAGGCGCAGCGCGTCGGCGATCTCGGCTCGTCGCTCCGGGAGGACGGACGCGGCCCCGAGGAGCTGATACGTCTCCGTGAGCGAGACGAGACCGAAGCCGGTGGCCGCCCGGCTGTGCTCGTCGGCCGAGTACTCGGACCAGGACCCGTCATCGTGCTGAAGAGACAAATAGTGGCCGATGGCCGCGTCGAGCCTCGTGAGCAGCGCCACGTCACCGGCGTACGGATTCCACGGGCGTGCGTTCGCGTAGAACCACGCGAGCGTGGCGACGTGCTCCTGCACCCGCGCGTTGAACGGTTCCGCCGGCGTGCGCCACCACCCGCCGGACATCCATCCGTGCGTCGCGCCGCCGTCCGTGACGATGTCGTTGGCCATGGCCGCGACGATCACCAGGTAGTCGGCGAGCACCTGTTCCGTCGGTGCGAAGGCGGTCCGATCCGGCGCCGACGCGAGTTCCGGGACGAGGGGGAACGCGTCGTCCAGCGTGGTGGCCGCCGCGCCCGTGGTGAGCGGAGCGGCCGCCGCTGAAGACGTCCGCCCGGCAGGGGAGACGGCGAGGAGCGTCGCAGCGGCGAAACCTCCCACCACCAGTCCTCGTCTCGTGATGAGGGGCAGCATTCCGCCCGGTGTTTCCTCAGACGTCGCCATCGACAGTCCTCTCTCTCATGCGATCGCAGCGCCGGATGACGCCGCGAAGCTCGCGCCCCACGAAGCTCACGCCCCGAGACTCACGCTCCGAGACTCACGCTCGGAGCATCACCAGCGAAGCGCCGGATCCCACCGCAGCTGCGCACCGTGGGCCACGAGATCGGCCTGGAAGTCGGCGAGCTGCTGGGCGTCGTTCCGCACCTCCCGGGGCGTGGTCGCGCCCGTCACCGCGTACGCCGCAAGCGCACCAGCGGCCTCGCCGATTGACCACTCGACCGGCTGCAAGCGGTAGCTGCCGTTCGTGATCTGCGTCGTACCGATGTTCTTCGCCGCTGCGAGCAGGTTCTCGACGCGACGGGGGATGAGCGCGCCGAGCGGGATCTCGAACGGCTGGGGTCGGCCGCCGCCGCCGGGGTGTCCGCCGGTCGACGGGTGCCGGTCGATCCAGAAGTAATGGCCGACGCCGATCGAATCAGCGTGCGACACAGCGGGACGGTCGCCGAGGACGTCGACGGAGATCTCCTGCTCGACGATCGTGTGCTCGGCGAGGAGACGCCGCGACTCCCGGTAGTACGGAACCTTCGCGAAGCCGTCGTCGGTGCCTGCGATGTCCGGACGGAGACGCAGTCCCGGCCAGCCGGTCCCGCCATCGGGGCGAGGGGCCTCCGTCTGGAGCCAGTAGAGGAGCGAGGCGCTCAGCTCCTTGGCGGCCTCGCGGTGCTGCGCGGCATCGGCGACGCCGAAGACGGGGCCGCCGATGTAGTCGTTCATCGGCCAGTTGACGATCGTGACGTCGCTCGCAAGGAAGCCCGGCTCGAACTGCCGGCGGGCGAGGATCCGACGGTAGGTCCACAGTTCAGGCGCACCGCCCATGTTGCGGTGGTCGACATCGATCGCGAACGGGTCGTCGTCGGGGTTCGGCGTCAAGGCGTAGCGCCTCGCGGGGTCGCCGGGGTGCTCGGGAGCCCGCTCGAAGCCGAGGATGCGCTCGCCGTGCAGTTGCGAGGGCCGCCAGTCGCGGAAGTGCTCGTAGCGGGCAGGCCGCTCGATCGTGTGGTCCTCGCCCTCGCGGTGGTCCATGGCGAAGCACCACGTGACCCCCTGCATGTCGAGCGGGTCGGCGGTGTCCGCGGCGCTCGGCTCCCCGGTTTGCTCGCGGGATTCCCGCCCGGAGACGTGCTCGACCCCGCCGAGCTCCAGCAGATCGCCGAGTTCCGTCGCATCGAGGATGATCTGCGCCGAGATGACGAGGTCGGAGCCGTCCGCCGCTTGGAAGGTGACGGCATCGATGCGATCGCCGGTGGTGGCGACGGAGACGGGCCGCGTCTCGAGCAGGACCGTCAGCTGCCCCGCCGAGATGAAGGGGCGGAGGAGCGAGTCGATCACCGACAGGATCACGCGCGGTTCGACGCAGACCGGGCTGACCCAGCCGGCGCCGGGGTTCAGGTGCGGGTCCGCCGCCGCCTCAGCGGTGAGCGGGGTGAAGGAGCGGTAGTGATCGCGCAACAGTTCGCGGAACCGCGCATAGCTCTCGTTGCGTCCGGTGGTCTCGACGCGGATGTGCTCGTCGCTCGGGACGAGCTGGGTCGTGAGCTGCCCACCGAGCCAGTCCGTCTCCTCGGTGAGGATGACGCGCCTCCCGCGTTCGAGGGCTGCAAGCGCGGCGGACACTCCGCCGACGCCTCCGCCCACGATCAGGATTTCGGTGCCGTGCTCGGTCATCAGTGGCCTCTCGATAGTTTTCGCAAACTTATGATTGAATTCCCGAGAACAATTGCACACGGGTCGGCGGCACGTCAAGGTCTGAGGGCCAGCCCTAGACTCGATGCAGCCACCTGGACAGGAAGGAACGCCATGAGCGCAAGGAAGCGGACGACCGCGTCCCTCTCCGATATCGCCGAGCAGGCGGGGGTCTCGATCTCCACCGTCTCGAAAGTCGCGAACGGTCAGCCGGACGTCGCGGCGACCACGCGATCGCGGGTCGAGAAACTCCTCACGGAGCACAGCTACGTCGCGCCGAAACGACGCCGGACGGAACCGCGCGAACGCATCACGTTCCTCACCCGCACGATGAACTCGCCCCTCACGCTCGACGTGCTCCGCGGGGCGGCGGCGGAGGCGCAGGCGCACGATGTCGATCTCGTCGTCTCGGTGCATCCGGACGATACGGATCTGCGCTGGATCGATGACCTGGTGGGCGACGCGAGAACGGCCGTCGTGGCCGTGCGGCCGACGCTCGACGAGGCGCAGCGCGCGCGGTTCCGCCTCCTCGGGATGCCGCTCATCGTCGTGGATCCCTACACGCCGCCCGACGACGTGTCCTACAGCATCGGCGCCACGAACTGGGCCGGCGGCCTCGAAGCCACGGAGCACCTCCTCGCTGCGGGTCACGTGCGGATCGGCATGCTCACCGGCGTTCCGGACACGCAGTCGTCCCTCGCGAGGCAGCACGGCTACCTCGCCGCGCTCGGTGCGCGGGGAATCCCGGTGGACGCCGAGCTGATCCGGAACGGCGAGTTCTCCTACGAGTCCGGTCTTGCAGACGGGCTCGAGCTCCTCGGCCTCCCGGTCCCGCCGACGGCGATCTTCGCCGCGAGCGATTTCCAGGCCGCTGGCGTGCTCGAGGCGGCGCGGCGTTCCGACGTGCGCGTGCCGGAGGACCTCAGTGTGATCGGTTTCGACGACCAGATCGTCGCGCGGATGACGGCTCCTCAGCTGACGAGCGTCCGCCAGCCCTCGGAGGAGATGGGCAAGCAGGCCGTGCGGGTCGCGACGCAGCTGCTCGCAGGGGAGGAGCCGATGGCGCATCACACCGAGTTGGCGACGACGCTCGTGGTCCGCGATTCCGTCGCTGCGGCAACGTCTCGATAAGTATCGAGAATATTTGCTTGCATTATCGGGAATCGTCGATACTATGATTCTCGACAGCGGTGAGCAGCAAGCGCCGAGGTCACCCCGACCCCGTACAAAGGAGTACCTGCTCATGCCTCAGCGCACCCGGAGAGTCGCCCTCCTCAGCATCCTCGCCATCACGGCGACCTCCCTCGTCGCCTGCAGTTCGCCAGGCGACTCGACCGACGCCGACGGCGACGTCGACCTGACCATGGCCGTCTGGTCGGCGAACGAGGACCACCTCGCCCTGTTCGACACGATCGCCGACGACTACCTCGCGAAGCACGACGAGGTGAAGTCGATCACGTTCGAGACGATCACCAACCAGGACTACATCGCGGGCCTCACGACCCGCATCGCCGGCGGCAACGTCCCCGACCTCGCCTGGATCCCCGAGGCGAACGCCCCCGAGTTCATCCAGAGCGGCGTCCTCGCGGACCTCACCGACACGTTCAAGGACACCGACGGCTACGACTACGACGACCTGCTGCCGAGCGCGACCGCGCTGTGGGAGAAGGACGGCGATCTGTACGCCTTCCCGTTCTCGAACAGCCCGTTCGCGCTCTACGTGAACCGCGACATCCTCCAGGCCGCCGGTCAGCCGGACGTGTCCGCGCTCGTCGGCACGGACGGGTACACGTGGGACGCGATCGCCGACATCGCCGCGGCCGTCAAGACCTCCACGGGGGACACCGGTCTCGTCGTCCCGTCGTTCTCGCCGACCACCTGGGACAACCTCACGCCCCTGTGGGCGTCGTGGGGAGCATCGCCGTGGACGAAGGACGGCAAGACCTGCACGTTCACGAAGCCCGAGATGACCGACTTCCTCACCTGGTTCCAGGCGCAGACGGCTCGCGGTGCGGTGTCCGCAGTGACGACCGCGGCGCAGAACCCGGTGTTCGCCACCGGTGACGTCGCCTTCAGCGTGGCGCAGCTCAGCGCATCGGGCGCCCTCGACGACAGCTTCGCGTGGGACTTCCTGCCACTGCCCTCAGGCCCCAAGGGTGAGCAGGGCGTCATCGGACAGGCCGGCATCGGCGTCGTCGCGAAGAGCAAGCACGTGGACGCGGCGACCGACTTCCTCGCCTACTTCACGAACGCCGCGAACTCCGAGAAGCTCGCGACCTACTTCCCGCCGTCCCGTGAGTCGCTCATGAACGTCGCGACACTCTCCGCTGCTGCTCCGAAACTCAGCGAGACGCAGATCCAGTCGGCGATCCTCGACGTCGTGCCCGACGCCATCGTCAAGTCCTCGAGCCCCGTCTACTCGAAGGTCACGAGCCTCGTGAGCTCCTCGCTCGACTCCGTGTGGACCGGTGGCGACGTCGGCGATGCGACCGCCGCCGTCTGCAAGGCCGCCCAGCCCGTCCTCGGACGCTGACGCCCGTGTCGTCCGCACTCCGCACGCGGGCGGCGACCCGCCCGATCCGGCGGCGCCTCGATGGAGGTGACCGCTGGATCGGACTGGCGTTCGTCGCTCCGCAGGTCATCGGCGTCCTGGCCCTCGGCGTCATCCCGTTCATCGCGGTCATCTGGTACAGCCTCAACGAGTGGACGCCGCTCACGGGCGGTTTCGACTTCATCGGGATCGACAACTACACACGGCTCTTCGCTGATCAGCGGTTCTTCAACTCGCTCCGATCGAGCTTTCTCTTCGGTGTCGGGATCGTGGTCCTCAACCTCGTCCTCGCACTCTGCCTGGCGCTGCTCCTGAACAATCGCCTGCGCGGCATCTCGACGTTCCGGGCGTTCTTCTTCTCGCCCGTCGTGGTGTCGATCATCGCCTGGTCGATCGTCTGGAACTTCCTCCTCGCTCCGGAAGGCGGGGTCAACGGGACGCTCGCGATGTTCGGCATCGACGGCACAGGCTGGCTGACCGATCCGTCGACGGCCCTCGGGTCCGTCGTCGTCATCCAGGTGTTCAAGGGCGTCGGCATGAACATGGTGCTGTTCCTCGCCGCGCTGCAGGGCGTGCCTGGGGAGATCAAGGAGGCCGCGCGATTGGACGGGGCCGGGCCCGTGCGGCTGTTCTTCGCCGTGACCCTGCCGATGATCTCGCCGACGGTGCTGCTCGCCGGCATCCTCACCACCATCGGTTCGCTCGAGGTCTTCGCCCCGATCCAGCTGCTCACCAAGGGCGGGCCGGCGGATTCCACGCTCGTCCTGCCGTATTTCCTCTACCAGACCGCGTTCCAGCAGCAGGAGTTCGGGTATGCCAGCGCCATCGGCGTCGTGCTCTTCATCATCATCCTCGGACTGACGATGGCGCAGTGGATGTCGCGGAAGAAGTGGGTCAATGATGAGAACTGAGTATCCAGAACCCGAGGTCGAGACCGTTGACACCGTGCGGGTGGTGCTGCCGGGATCGCCCGCAGCCACACGGGATTCGCAGGCATCGCGTCGCCGCAGCCGCCTCAACACGGGTGTGCTCTACGCGATCCTCGTCATCGCATCGATCCCATTCATCTATCCGACGGTGTGGATGATCTTCAGCGCGTTCAAACCGACCTCTGAGATCTTCGCCCAGCCGCCCACGCTCTGGCCGACGAACTGGACGGTGGACGGGTTCGCGAAGATCTTCACCGCCCAGCCGTTCCTGCAGCAGTACGGCAACTCGCTGTACATCGCGGTCATCGTGACGGTCGGATCGCTCATCGTGTCCGGGCTCGCGGGTTACGCGTTCGCACGGATGCGGTTCCCGTTCCGGAACACGCTCTTCGTCATCCTGCTCGCGTCCATGATGGTGCCGAGCGAAGTGACGATCATCCCGATCTTCACGGCGGTGAACGCGATGGGACTCACGGACACCCACTGGCCGCTCATCCTCATGCCGCTGCTCGGGCCGTCGTCCGTGGTGTCGGTGTTCATCTTCCGGCAGTACTTCCTCTCGCTGCCGGGGGAGCTCGAGGAAGCTGCGCGGCTCGACGGGCTGGGTCGTGTGGGCATCTTCACCCGCATCGCCTTCCCGCTGGCTCGTCCGGCGATCGCGGCGGTCACGATCCTCACGTTCCTGCGGTCGTTCAACATGTACTTCGAACCGCTCATCTTCCTCACGACTCCGGCGAAGTTCACGGTGGCGCTCGGCATCACGCGCTACCAGGACGCGTACGGCGAACCGTTGTGGACCACGCAGCTCGGCGCCGCATCGCTCACGGTCATCCCGATCCTCATCGTCTTCCTGCTCGCGCAGAAGCAGTTCATCGAGGGGATCGCCGGGACGGGCTTGAAGGGCTGAGCCTCGCGGGCCGGGTCTCGGACGCCTCGTGTTCACAACTCAGGACGGGCTCGGCGTGTCGGGCGCCCGCGGCGGTGTGTCGGCTCCGACACGCCGGATCGCTCCTGAGTTGTGAACAGGACACGGATCGGAGGGCCCTGGAACGCGAGGAACCCATCGGAGGCGAATGCCCCGATGGGTTCATCGGTGTTCGGAGGTGAGCGCAGTGCGCTGGTGAGCGCAGTGCGCTCGGTCTCCCGCGGTCAGCTGTTGTCGAGCGGCAGTCCCGGCGGGTTGACGAGCGACTCCTTGACCGCCTCGTCCTGCAAGCCCCAAGCATCGAGCAACTGGTCGTACTGGCCGTTCTTGATCAGGTAGTTGATGGCGTCCGCGATGGGCTGGGCCAGCCCGGAGTCCTTCTTCACGGTGGCCGCGATCAGCCCGTCGAGCGTCTCTCCGGCACCAGAGAACACCCCTGCCGTGCGGGTGGGGTTCGCGCCGTCCTTCGACTGCTTGTTCTGGTACGCGATGCCGGGGTTCGGGTTGAACTGGGCATCGATCTTGCCGGAATTGAGGGCGAGGGTGATCGAGTTCGCGTCGGGGAAGTACACGACATTGAGCGTCTTGCCCTCCGCCTCGAGCTTGTCCTTCCACGCGAGCAGGATCTTCTCCTGGTTCGTGCCTGAGCTCGTGGCGACGTTCAGCCCCGCGAGGTTCTCATAGTTGTCATCGAACTCCCACGTGCTCGACGCCTTCACCTGGAAGGCGAGGTTGTCTCCGCGGTAGGAGGCGAAGTCGTACTTCTCCTTGCGCTTCTCGGTGTCGGTGATGTTGGAGAGGCCGACGTCGGTGGCGCCCGTGTCGATGCCCACGAACAGGTTGTCCCACGTGGAGTTCTTCACCTCCGGCTTGAGCCCCAGCACGGCCGCGACGAGACGCCCGAGGTCTGGCTCGCTGCCGGTGAAGGTCTCGTTGTCGTCGCCGGTGAACGCGAGCGGCGGGAAGCCGGAGGGCAGTGCGCCGATGCCGATCGTGAGTGTGCCGCTGTCCAGGATCGCCTTCGGCAGCGTCTTGCGGATCTCCTCGACGGTGGAGACCGTGATCTCGGTCTCGGTGCCGGCCCCGTTGGAGAACGCGCCGACGGTCACGGTTCCGGGCGAGGCGGATGCTGCGTCGGCGGCGGCCGGCCCGCTGGAGCAGGCTGCCAGCCCCGCGGTCAGGAGCGCCGCGGTGGCGAGCGCTCCGATCGCTCGAAGGCGTGTGGTGGTGAGTGTCGTCATGAGTGTTCCTCGCTGTGTGGATGCAGTGGATGAAAGGTGCCGCAGGAAGCGGCCGCATGCGACGTCTCGCACGCAACCCGAACGAGCGCTCAGGCGAGCACTTTGCTCAGGAAGTCTTGGGTTCTGGTGTGCTTGGGGTTCGACAGCACCTCGGCCGGTGAGCCCTCTTCGACGATGACGCCGTCGTCCATGAACACCACGCGGTCGGCGACTTCACGCGCGAAGCCGATCTCGTGGGTCACGACGATGAGGGTCTTGCCGCTGCCGGCGAGGGTGCGGATGACCGTGAGCACCTCGCCGACGAGTTCGGGGTCGAGCGCCGAGGTCGGTTCGTCGAAGAGGATGACCTCCGGCTCCAGGGCGAGTGCTCGAGCGATCGCGACCCGCTGCTGTTGTCCGCCGGAGAGCTGGCGCGGATACGCGTCCTCCTTGTCGGAGAGGCCGACTCGGGCGAGCAGGCTGCTGGCGTGATCGCGTGCGTCCTTCGGCTTCACGCCGTGGGAGATCGGCGCTTCGCTCACGTTCTCGAGGATGGTGAGGTGCGGGAACAGGTTGAAGTTCTGGAAGACGAAGCCGATCTTCGCGCGCTGGCGGAGGATCTCCTTCTCGCGCAGCTCCTTGAGCCGATCGCCTTTCACCCGCACGCCGATCAGCTCGCCGTTCAGGGCGACGTATCCTTCATCGAGTTTCTCCAGGTGGTTGATCGCACGCAGGAGCGTCGACTTGCCGGAGCCGGAGGGGCCCAGGATGACGGTGACGGTTCCGGCTTCGACGCTGAAGTCGATGCCCTTGAGGACCTGCTTGTCGCCGTAAGCCTTCGTGGCGTTGTGGACTTCGATCGCGATGGTCATGCGCTCGCCTTCGCTCTGAGCGACGCCACGGTTCCACGCACCCGCTGCCAGGGCGTGGGCGGGAGCACCCGCACGGATCCGCGGGCATAGAACCGCTCGACGTAGTACTGGACGATGGAGATGCTGCTGGTGAGGATGAGATACCAGATCGTGGCCACGACGAGCAACGGGATGATGTCGGTCGGGTACGTGCTTCCGAGATTGAGCACAACGCCGAAGAGGTCGAGCAGCGAGACGTAGTAGAGGAGCGAGCTCGCCTTCAGCAGGCCGATGATCTGATTGACGTACGCGGGGACGATCGAGCGGAGCGCTTGCGGCAGCACGATCCGCAGGAACTGGCGGCGCCGGGGAATGCCGAGCGCGTTGGCGGCCTCATGCTGCCCCTGGTCGACGGCCAGCAGGCCGGATCGCACGACCTCTGCGCTGTAGGCGATCTCCGAGAGGCTGAGCCCGATGACGCCGAGCACGAGCGGCGACAACAGCGTGAACGTGGGAACGCTCAGTTGCGGCCCGAACGGGACGCCGATGCCGATCGCGGGATAGAGATTGCCCAGGTTGAACAGGAAGATGAGCACGAGGATGAGCGGGACCGAGCGGAACAGCCAGATGTAGAGCCAACTCACCCCGCTGAGGACGGGGTTCCCGGAGAGCCGTGCGAGGGCCACGACGATGCCGCCGAAGAAGCTGACGACGGCGCTGATCGCGGTGGCGAGCAGCGTGAGCTGCAGTCCTTTGAGGACGGGCGGGCTGAAGAACCAGTGGCCGACCTTGGCCCATTCCCAGGAGGGATTGGTGAACAGTGTCTGGATGAAGTTCAGGAGCACCACGAGCACGAGGGCCGTGATCACCCAGCGCACCGGATGCCGCAGCGGCACGACCTTCCGTTCGGCCAGCCGGTGCAGATCGACGTCGGCGGGCACGGACGCGAGGGCCGGCGGCTCCGTCGGCCGCTGCGTGAGCGCGGTCACGAGCTCGTCCGGCCGGTCGGGAGGCCGGCCGCCAGTGCGGCGACGAAGATCGGATTGGCGGCGAGGAACTCCGCCTGCTGAGCATCGTGAACCCGCTGCGCCTCCGGCACGTCGAGTGGCTCCGAGGTGAGCGACTTCGCGAACCCGTGGATGCCGATGCGCTCCGGCGGCAGCGTGACATCGAACAACGGCGTCCACCCGTTGGTCAGGTAGAGCCGAACCGCCTCGGGCTGGCGGGGTCCCGTGGTCAGGTAGGAGCGGGTGAAGCCGCGCCGACGTGACTCGTTCTCAAGCTCGGTCACGACCCGGCGGGCGAGTCCCTGGCGCCGGTGCTCCGATGACGCCCAGATGCGCTTGAGCTCCGTGGTGTGTTCGTCGAACGTCTTGAACGCACCGCCTGCGACCGCGACGCCATCGCGCAGCAACAGGAGGAATGCGCCCTTCGGCTCGATGAACTCCTCGGCCGGATAGCGGTTGAGCTCCTCGGAAGCGGGCTCGCCGAAGAGGTTCCCGTAGCGGCCGTCGTACTCCTCTTGCAGCTCCGTCAGAAGCGGCAACGCCCTCGGATCGCCGGGGCTGACGTAGGCGAATTCCTCGAACGGTGCAGGCTGCACAGCAGCGTCCGACGTCCGGCTCCCAGCCCCCTGGCTCCGTCCCTCAAGCAGCGGCATCGGTCTGTTCCTCTGACGAGGAGGCCGTCGCTGCGCCGCCGCGGGAGGGCTTGGCTGCAGCATCGCGCCGAGCCACCTCCTCGCGCACGAGCGGAATGACGTAGCGACCGAAATCGATCGTGTCGTCGACGTAGTCGTAGCCGCGGGCCGAGATGATGTCGACACCGAGGTCGACGTAGTCGAGGAGGGCTGCTGCGACGGTCTCCGGTGTGCCGACGAGGGCGTTGGAATTGCCGCGTCCGCCCGTCGCCGCCGAGACCTTGGTCCACAGTGCCCGGTCGAAGCGGTCACCCTGCTCCGCGATCGACAGGAGGCGCTGGGATCCCGCGTTCTCCGGGGAGTGCAGATCCCGTGTGACCGCCGTGGGCAGGGCGGCGGTCCGTCGTTCGATCCTGCCGAGGATCTCCTCCGCCTTCGCCCAGGCCAGTTCCTCCGTCGCTCCGAGGATGGGCCGGAACGCCACCTGGATCCGCGGACGTGAGGTGCGTCCCGCCGCGAGCGCGGCATCGGTCACGGTCTGGATCTGCTCCGCCGTGTTCGCGAGCGGTTCGCCCCAGAGCGCGTAGATGTCGCTCTCCGCTCCGCCGATCGCGTACGCGGCGGCCGATGACCCGCCGAAGGAGATCTGAGGACCGTCCGCCTGCGCAGCCCAGACATCGCTCACGAAGTTCTCGAAGCGGTAGTGCTCGCCGTCGAAGCTGAAGGGTTCGTGGCTCGTCCACGCCCGCTTGAGGATCCGGATGTACTCGCCGGTCCTGGCGTATCGCTCGTCCTTCGTGAGGAAGTCGCCCTCGGCCGCCTGATCGGCCGATGAGCCGCCCGTGATGATGTGCACGTTGACGCGGCCGTCGCTGATCTGGTCGAGCGTCGCCACGACCTTCGCCGCGTAGGTTGGCGCAGAGACGTTCGGGCGGTGGGCGAGCAGCAGGTTCAGGTGGTCGAGCTTCGAGGCGACGAAGGCCGCTGCGGTTGCGGGGTCCGGCGATCCGGAGTGGTACGCGAAGAGGATGCGGTCCCAGCCGTTGTCCTCATGAGCGCGGGCCAAGCGCAGCGTGTACTCCTTGTCGAAGCTCGATCCGCTGCGTGCGCGGGTCTCGCTGCCGTCGTTGAGTGCTGCGATGCCGAGAAATTCGATGGGCACGGTAACTCCTGTCCGAATCGTGGTGACCGGTGGTGCCGGGATGGCGGTTGCTTCCGGTTGCCCGACCCTAGGAGCAGGACTCGGCAGGCGGCAACGATCCGCATTCACAAATCGTCATGCCTGTCTTTCGCGGTCACACTGGCCGTGAACGTCGATCGGTTGGCGATTCTTGGAGGATGTCAGCCCCCATCCAGCCGCCGTCGCCCACCGTGGCCTCCGTCGCCGTCATCGGCGCTGGACCCCGCGGAGTTGGAGTGCTCGAGCGGCTCGCCGCGAATCTCGGAGAGCTCTGGACAGCAGGGAACCCGCTCGTCGTGCATCTCGTCGACCCGCACCCGGCCGGCCCCGGTCGCATCTGGCGCCACGACCAGTCGCCGCTCCTCAAACTCAACTCGATGGCCGCCGACGTCACGATGTTCACCGACGAGCGTTCGACCATCGAGGGCCCCGTGCGGCCGGGACCGTCGCTCGTGGAGTGGGCGGACCTCGTTCGACGGGGAGACGTCCGCCTGCCCGAGCAGGAAGGGGACGAGGGCGGCCTCGACGACGTGCTCCGCGAAGAACTGCGGCACCTCGGACCGGCGAGCTTCCCGACGAGGCGGCTGCAGAGTCTGTACCTTCGATGGTTCTTCGACGAGGCCGTCGCGCTCCTCGGCGATGAAGTGCGCGTGCAGGAGCACCGCACCATGGCCCGAGCTGTCAGCGATGCGTCCGACGGCCGTCAGACGGTCGAACTGGATGACGGCACGGAGCTCACCGTTGATCTCGTGCTGTACTCGCTCGGCCACACCGGCGCGGATCCGGAGCCCGAGCACGCACGACTGATCGACTTCGCCTCCCGCCGCGACCTCTACTACCTGCCGCCCGCGTTCACCGCCGACGCCGACACCCGCCCCATCGGCCCGGGCCAACGCGTCATCGTGCGCGGGTTCGGGTTGGCGGCCGTCGACCTGATCGTGTTGCTCACCGAGGGGAGGGGCGGACGGTTCGAGCAGACGGAGAGCGATGCGGGCAGCGCGCGACTCCGGTACGTTCCCTCGGGCCGGGAACCCCGGATCGCCGTGGGCTCACGACGCGGTGTGCCGTACCACTCGAAGATCGGGTCGCGGCTCGTCGGAGATCCACCGACGCTGCGGTTCTTCACCGCGGAGGCGGCCGCGCGGCTGGAAGCCGAGAGCGAATCGCTCGACTTCGCTGCGGACATCTGGCCGCTCATCGCCAAGGAGATGCTCTGGGGCTACTACCGTGAACTGTTCACGGGGCATCCCGATCGGGTGAGCCTGCCCTGGACGGAGTTCGCGGAACGCTTCGAGGCGATCGACGCGCGGGCCGCCATCGTGGCGACGGCATCCGCCCGCCCCGACAGCAGCACCCGTCAGGCCACGCCCGGCCGGCCGGCAACAGGCTCGCGGCGGGCCGCACGAACGACCGGACACCCGCTGCCGGTAGAAGGCAGCGCCGAGGAGCACGCCCGTGTCCGAGCGGACGCGGCATCGCTGACCGCATTGATCGAGTCCTCAGTGCCGGATGAACTCGATCGACTGTTCCTGCCGGAACTTGATCGGCCGCTCGACGGCGCGCGATTCGAGACCGTCGAAGAGCTCCAAGAGGCCACGCGCGCGTACATCGAACGCGATCTGCGGCTGCGCACGCTCCCCGAGCACAGCGCGACACTCGGACTGTTCATGTCGATCCTGACCGCGATGTTCGTGTTCGCAGACCTCATCGCCTCGCCGAAGTGGTCGGCGAGATCCCGGGTCGCCGACCTCAACGGCTGGTGGCTCGGCTACTTCAGCTTCATCGCGAGCGGCCCGCCCGCGCACCGCCTCGACGAGTTGCTCGCGCTCTCCGAGGCGGGGATCGTGGAGTTCATCGGCGGGGAGATGTGGGTCGACGCCGATGAAGAGCACGGCACGTTCCATGCGGGAAGCGCGAACCACGACCGGGTCGTGAGTGCGAGCGCGCTCGTCGATGCGCGGCTGCCGGACACGAGCGTCGCGCGGAGCGACAACGAGCTGCTGCGGGTGCTCCTCGACTCGGGGCAGGCACTGGAGGAGATCGCACGGGATCCGGGGGCGGCCGGGCCTGACGGGCCTCGGGGCCTGGCCGACCCGGCTGGACCGGCGGGCTTCGCTGCATCGACGGGGCGGCTCACCGTGCGGCCCGATGACCGGCGGGTGGTGCAGGGCACCGGATCGCCGGCGGAGCGGCACTACGCCATCGGCCCCTACACGAATTCGCCCTTCGTCGGCGCGTTCTCCCGCCCACAGACCAACGCCGTCTCCTTCCGCGAGAACGATCGGGTCGCTCGCGCGCTGCTCACGCACCTCGCGGCGTTGGAGGCAGAGCGTGTGCCGCCGCCGCAGCCGCCGGAGTCCATCCGCCCCGGGATGTTCTCCGACCGCCTGTGGTTCGAGTTCGCGGCGGTGCCGCGCGGGTGACTTCTCCCCGCGGGTGACCGGAGACGTCGACACCATCGTGCGCGGCGAACCTGCTCGCTGTGTTCACAACTCAGGACGGCCCCGGCGTGTCGGGCGCCCGATGCGGCGTGTCGGCGCCGACACGCCGGATCGCTCCTGAGTTGTGAACAGAGGCAGGGAGAGTTGGGGCCGACGCTTCGACAGGCTCAGCGACCGGGCGTCCAGCCGAGTGCCGGCGCGACGAGATGGCGGATGTCGCCGAGGATCTGGGCGTAGTCCTCGTCGTCGAAGGGGAACGGCAGTGCGAAGGCCGTATCGGTGGACAGTGCGAAGGCCGGGTCCTCCTGCAACCGCTCGACGATCTCTGCGGATGTCCCGATGACGTCCCGCTGGAACAGGTTCCGGCCGGGCCCGAACGCGACGCCGGCTCGTCCGTCGCGTTCCCGCGCGAACTCCCGGTACTTCGCGAGTTGCGATGGCGTCGCGCCATCGGTCGGGATGATCACGAGCCCGCTCGAAATCCGCGCGGACGCAGGATCGGGATGCGCATCGAGGTACGTGCGGATGACCGCGGCGAGGTTGCTGGCGAAATCGAGGTCGCCGTCGTGGCTCTTCACGACGTTGCTCGTCAGCAGGTTGAGCCCTTGGCGTGCTCCCCACTCGGCGGATCGGGTGCTCCCGGCGCCGTACCAGACGCGATCGGCGAGCCCGGCGGAGTGCGGCTGGATGGTCCTGGTCGACAGTTCGCCGCCGACCTCGTCCTGGTACACGAGGGGATCGCGCAGCAACTGCAGCAGCCGCTCGGCGCGTGCGTGCGTGAGGTCCTCGGACTCCCACGACGCCGGGTACATCGCTTCCTTGTAGTACTCCCAGTTCATGGGAGTGCCGACGCTGAAGCCCGGGTTGAGTCTGCCGTGCGTGAGGAGGTCGACCGTGTTGAAGTCCTCGACGAGCCGGAACGGGTTCTCGCCGCCGAGGGGGATCACTGCGGTGCCCAGTGCGATGTGCTCCGTGCTGCGACTCGCGGCGGCGATGACTGAGAGCGGCGAAGAGATCGCCGTCTCCAGGTGACGCTGTCGCAGCCACGCGCTGTCGAAGCCGAGCGCTTCAGCCTGTTCGAACAGCCAGAGCGCGGACTCGTGTCCGCGCACGGGGTCGGCCGGGTCGAATCGACCGAGGGTGAGGACGCCGAGGTGTCGCAGCGGAGTCGTGGTGTCTGGCATGGTTCCGTCCTTCGCTGGGCTGCTGAACAGCTCTATCCAACCATCGGAGCGTCACTGTGCACGACCGTGTGTGACCTCCCGTTGCAGCCTCGCGAGCGGTTCCCGCGGAGCCCGCCTAGCCTCGTCCTATGAGCGCACCGAATGACGGCACCGACACGCTTCACCCGGCCGCTGCGGCGCTCGCCGCACGCCGTGCTGATCGACGCGGCCACGTGACGTCCCGTCGCGGGCCCGCCGCCTTCCTCGCCGGCGAGTTCGTGACCGAACCGGACAGTCGGATCGACGGTGCGCCCGGTCTGTGGTCACCGCTCGCTCCCGGAGAGCGAGGCCTGCTCGTGCGGGCCGCGGCATCCGAGGGCGTGAGGATCGGCGGTCGCCTCGTCGACGGAGACGCCGTGCTCCACGCGGACGATTCGACCGGCCCGGCGATCGCCGAGTTCCCCGACGGCGCCGAAGGCGTGCTCTTCAGCTACGACGACACGACATACGCGTTGCAGGTGTGGCGCTCGGACTCGGCGTGGGCGAAGCGGTTCGACGACATCGCGGCGTATCCGTGGGATGCCGAGTGGGTCGTTTCGGCCACCGTGCTTCCGGTCGCGCCCGGTCGGACGGTCGCGATCACGCATCATCGGGATCCTCGCCCGGTCCCCGTGCCGGTCGTCGCCGAGCTCGCGTTCACCCGCGAGGGACGCGAGCATCGGCTCCTCGCGACACCGGGACCCGAGGGCGATCACGAGCTTCTCGTGCACTTCCGTGATGCGACGAACGGCTCCGAATCGTATGCTTCCGGACGGAGCCTCCGCGTGCGGAACTCCGGTGGGGGAGTCGTCGAGCTGGACTTCAACCACGCGGAACTGCTGCCGTGCTCATTCAGCCTGGCCTGGAACTGCCCGCTGCCTCCCGCCGAGAACGGCCTCCCGATCCCGGTTCGCGCCGGTGAGCGCAATGCCGTCGACGCGGACGGGGTGCCGATCCTCTGAGCTCTCCAGGTACAGACGGCTGTGCTGGTGCAGACGGCTGTCCAGGTACAGACGGCTGTGCTGGATTCATCGACGTGCGATGAATCCAGCACAGGACGCCAGTCGGAGCGGACTACGCCGAGACGGACTCGGCCACGGGTTCCGCGGCCTGCGGCTTCGACATCGCGAACGCGGTGACCACCGCGCCGAGAAGCGCGAGCGCACCTGCGCCGAGGAAGGCCGCCGAGTAGCCCTGCGTGAGCGCGACGCGGGTCGGTTCGCTGCCGGAGACGCCGTAGACGATCGCCGTGAGCGCGGCGAGGCCGAGTGCGGAGCCGATCTGGTAACTCGTGCTCACGAGACCGGAGGCGACACCGGTCTCCGCCGGAGGTGCCGCGTTGATCGCCGTGCCGAGCGACGGCACGAACGCGAGGGACATGCCGAACGCGGCCACGAGCGTCGCGGGGAGCACGTCGACCACGTAACTCCCGTCGGCACGCACGAAGGACAGCCAGACGAGCCCGGCGGCGAGAGCGAGGAGGCCGGCGACGATCACGGCCTTCGCGCTGAACCGCGCCTGCAGCTTGGGCGCCCACGCGACCATCACGAGAACGACGAGCCCTGTCATCGGCAGGAGCGCGGCTCCGGCGGCGAAGGCGTTCGCACCGAGCACCTGCTGCAGGTAGAGGTTCAGGAAGAACCACATCGACACCCATGATGCGCCGAGCAGGAGCTGCGCGCCGTTCGCGGCGGCGAGCTGAGGCGCCCGAAGGAGACCGAGTCGCAGCAGCGGGCTGCGGCTGCGCGCCTGGATGAGGAAGAAGATCGCGAGCAGCACGGCGCCGCCGGCGAGGACACTGAGCGTCTGGACGGTGAGCCAGCCGATCTCCGGTGCGTTGACGACGGCATAGACGACCGCGGCGAGGCCCCCGGTGACCATGACGGCGCCGAGGACGTCGATCGAACCGGACGCTTGACGGACGGTGCGGGGGAGCGTCTTCGCCGTGAAGGCGAGGACGAAGACGGCGATCGGGATCGTCACGTAGAACACCCAGGGCCAGCTCGCGAACTCGGTCAGCACGCCGCCGAGGAAGACGCCGGCTGAACCACCGATGGGTGCGGCGGCGCCGTACACGGCGAATGCCTTCGGGAGGTCACGCGTACCGCCGAAGAGCATCATGAGCAGGGTGAGTGCGGCGGGCGCGATCATCGCGGATCCGGCTCCTTGAATGGCGCGACCAGCGATCTCGATCCCGACGGAGTTCGCAGCTCCCGCCACGAGTGAGCCGATGATCAGGACGGTCCAGCCGAGGACGAAGATCTTCCGCGCACCGAACGCGTCGGCGAGGCGTCCGCCCAGCAGGAGCAGGCCGCCGAAGGCGACGACGTAGGCGTTGAAGACCCACGACAGCGACTCCGGTGTGAATCCGAGGTCGCGTTGGATGTCGGGCAGGGCGACGCCGATGATCGACGTGTCCATGATGACGACGAACTGCGCCGTTGCGATCAGGACCAGGCCGAGCCATCGTTTCGCTGATGATCCGGGTGGGTGGGATGACATGTGCTCTCCTTGGTGTGCGGTGCCTGGGATACCCGGGCGGGGTATACCGTATACCCCCAGGGGGTACCATTGTCAAACGAGCCGATGGAGTCCGCCAGCGCAATCTCTCGACGTTGCGGAATACCCCAGTGGGGTATACGGTTGTGCTGTACCGATACCCAGCCGGGGTACCACGAGACGACAAGGAACTGTGATGACCACGAACGAATACCAGGTGACGGGCATGACCTGCGGACACTGCGAGATGTCGGTCCGTGAAGAGGTCGGCCAGATCGCTGGAGTCGAGGACATCCAGGTCAGTGCGCAGACGGGCAAGCTCGCCGTGACCGGCCCCGCCGACCTCGACGACGTGCAGATCCTGGCGGCCGTTGAGGAAGCCGGCTACTCGGCGGTGCGAACGGCATGAAGACCGGCACTCGCCTCGCTCTCTACGGACTCGGGCTCGTGGTGGCATTCGGCGGCGCGTACGCGATCGCCGGGGCCGTCGTCCCCGAGAGCGTCGTGACGGCGTGGACGACCGGTGCCGACACCGACGCGCACACCGACACGCCCCACGCCACTGATTCCCCAAGCGCCCCTGATTCCCCAAGCGCCCCGGATGCTCCGAGTGCTCCGGCGCACCCCAGCACACCAGACCCCACGAGCAGGACCCACAGATGAGCACAGCAGCACCCGCCAGCACCGGATCCGGCACCGCGGGAACCGGCGTCGAACTGGAGATCGGCGGGATGACCTGCGCGTCCTGCGCGATGCGGATCGAGAAGAAGCTCAACAAGCTCGACGGCGTCACCGCGACCGTGAACTACGCGACAGAGAAGGCCAAGGTCACCGTCCCGGACGGCTACGACACCGCGGCGCTCATCGCCGAAGTGGAGAAGACCGGGTACACGGCCGTGTTGCCCGTCCCCAAGCGCAGCAGACGTGACGATGCAGCATCCGGCGACGTCGACGGCGAGTCGGACCCCGAACTCCGCTCCCTCCGCAACCGGCTCATCGGCTCGGTCATCCTGACCGTCCCGGTGATCCTGATGGCGATGATCCCGGCCCTGCAGTTCACCTCCTGGCAGTGGGCGTCGCTCGCGCTCGCCGCACCCGTCATCGTGTGGGGCGCCTGGCCGTTCCACAAGGCCGCATGGACCAACCTCACGCACGGCGCAGCGACGATGGACACGCTCATCTCGATGGGCACCTCCGCCGCGTTCCTGTGGTCGCTCTACGCGCTCTTCTTCGGCACGGCGGGCGTCGCGGGGATGACGCACTCGTTCGAATTCGCCCTGGCGCCGTCGGACGGCGCCGCGAACATCTACCTCGAGGTGGGTGCTGGCGTGACGATGTTCATCCTCGCCGGACGGTACTTCGAGAAGCGGTCCAAGAAGCAGGCCGGTGCGGCACTCCGCGCCCTGCTCGAACTCGGCGCGAAGGAGGTCTCGGTCCTGCGCGGCGGCGTGGAGACGAAGATCCCGGTCGAAGACCTGGTGGTCGGTGATGAGTTCATCGTCCGCCCGGGGGAGAAGATCGCCACGGACGGCGTCGTGGTCTCCGGCACGTCCGCAGTGGACGCATCGATGCTCACGGGCGAAGCGGTTCCCGTCGAGGTAGCGGAAGGCGATGCCGTCACCGGCGCAACGACGAACGCCGGGGGACGACTCGTGATCCGAGCGACCCGCATCGGCTCCGACACGCAGCTGGCGCAGATGGCCAAGCTCGTCGAGGACGCGCAGACCGGCAAAGCGGAAGTGCAGCGCCTCGCCGACCGGATCTCCGGCGTCTTCGTGCCGATCGTCATCGTGATCGCCGTCGTCGCACTCGGCGGCTGGTTGGGCGCCGGGTTCCCCGTGACTGCAGCGTTCACGGCCGCCGTCGCCGTCCTCGTCATCGCCTGCCCCTGTGCCTTGGGGCTCGCGACGCCGACCGCTCTGCTCGTCGGAACCGGTCGCGGAGCGCAGATGGGTGTGCTCATCAAGGGGCCGGAAGTCCTCGAATCGACGCGCAAGGTCGACACCGTCGTCCTCGACAAGACGGGAACCGTCACCACCGGCAAGATGACCCTGGTCGACGTCGTCCTGGAGGCCGGCATCGATCGCGCCGAGCTGCTGCGGCTGGCCGGCGCGCTCGAGGATGCTTCGGAGCACCCCATCGCGCAGGCGATCGCCAAGGGCGCGACGCAGGAGGTCGGCGTGCTGCCGGCCGTGGACGGGTTCGCGAACATCGAGGGGAAGGGCGTCCAGGGCGTCGTCGACGGCCACGCCGTCCTCGTCGGCCGCGACTCGCTCCTCGCCGAGTGGTCGTTGCAGCTCAGCCGTGAACTCGCCGCGACGAAGGCTCGCGCGGAGGACGAGGGCAAGACCGTCGTCGCGGTGGGCTGGGACGGACAGGCGCGGGGCATCCTCGTCATCGCGGACACGGTCAAGCCGACGAGCGCGGAAGCCATCGCGCAGTTCACGGCGATCGGCCTGACGCCGATCCTCCTCACGGGGGACAACACGGCCGTCGCCAGGCGGATCGCCACCGAGGTCGGCATCGACGAGGTCATCGCCGAGGTGCTCCCGAAGGACAAGGTCGACGTCGTCAAGCGTCTCCAGAGCGAGGGCAGGGTGGTCGCGATGATCGGGGACGGCGTCAACGACGCACCCGCCCTCGCCCAAGCGGACCTCGGTCTCGCCATGGGGACCGGCGCCGACGTCGCGATCGAAGCCTCCGACATCACGCTCGTGCGCGGCGATCTGCGCAGTGCGGTCGATGCGATCCGGCTGTCCCGCAAGACCCTCGGGACGATCAAGACCAACCTGTTCTGGGCCTTCGCCTACAACGTCGCGGCGATCCCCGTCGCAGCGCTCGGCATGCTCAACCCGATGCTGGCGGGTGCGGCGATGGCGCTCTCGAGCGTGTTCGTCGTCGGCAACAGCCTGCGTCTTCGTGGCTTTAGGAGCATCGCGAAGCCGTAGCGGACCACTCGCATCACCTCGTATCACCGCATCCACGGCCATCGGCCGCACCCCTGAAACACACGAAAGGAATCACACCGATGACGAACGACCAGCAGGCGCCCGCGAGCTGTTGCAGCACCGGCGCCACCAACCCCGCAGCAGATGCGAACGGCCGCGGCACCCTCTTGGGTGGGACTCCGAACGCTTCGACCGCTTCGAGCACCGACTCGACGACGTGTGTCGTCATGGCCGGCACCGCCGTCGACATCGCAACGGCTGAGGCGGCCGGCCTCTACCGCGACTACGAGGGCAACCGGTACCACTTCTGCTGCGCAGGCTGCGGTCCGGCGTTCGACGCGGACCCAGCGAAGTACGCCGCAAGCGCCGCGTAACCGACGCCGCGCACCAGCACGGGGTCCGGGCCGCTTATGCGGTCGCGGGCCCCGTCCGTTCGCCTCCGTCGACTGCGCGCGGTTTCAAGCAGACTGCCAGCCTGAAACCGCCGCAGGTGCGCTAGTTTTCGATCGGGGGTGTGCGTCCTCCGAGTGCGACGGAAGGCACGTGGTCAGATGGATGATCTCCTCACCCCGACCGAGATCGACGCGCCGTCGCCGCGAGGCAGGCGCCGCCGGAACATCGCTCTGATCGCCGCAACCCTCGGCGTCCTCATCATCGCCGGCGCCGGCACAGCCGTCGCCGTGGAAGCGGGAGGGGCCTCCCTCGATCGGTTCCTGGCCGGTACCCCCGGAGCCACGGCGCCACCCACCGATGATCCTGTTCCGGCTGCGACGCCGACGGTTGCCGCGCACGACGGCAGCGTCGACGATTTCGGGAACCGGATCTACACGAACACGTCCGATCCCGCATCCGTCACCTATCCGGATTCCCTGTCGCCGGAGGAGCGGGCGAGGGCGGAACTGTGGGTGAAGCAGCAGTTCATCGTGGCGCAGTGCATGGCCGACAAGGGCTTCGACTATCACTTCTCTCCCTACTGGGAACGCAACGGCGGCGATCAGCCGACGTTGTACCCCATCGGCACCCCGGGGGCACTCGCCCTGTGGGGCGCCAACCTCACCGACGGAACGCCCTACAACTGGGAGAATGCGGGCTGTGACGGCTACGCCGTGCACGTCACCGGCCAGGACGACGCCGACTGACGGCCGATAGTCTGGTGCTGACGGGCTGCTCCGGCTGGTGCTGCGTGCCGCCCGCGCCCCTGGAGCCGCCGGAACGTGAGGAACGCACAATGTCGACATCATCCGAGACCCCCACGTCCGCGGCGCCGCACGGCTACATCACCGAGAAGGACAAGTACCTGAAGCGCATGGGCCGCATCGAAGGTCAGGCGCGCGGCATCTCCAAGATGATCGACGATGAGAAGTACTGCATCGACATCCTCACGCAGATCAGCGCCATGAAGAGTGCGCTCGAGGTCGTCGCCCTCGGGCTCCTCGACGACCACTTGAAGCACTGCGTCCTCGACGCGGCCAAGCTCGACGGCGACGAAGCCGCGATCAAGATCAAGGAAGCGAGCGATGCGATCGGTCGCCTCGTCCGGTCCTGACCGCCGACATCCGCTCCTCGCCGCCCCGCCGCTTCGTGATGCTCTGAGCCGCGCATGAACTCGTATCGTCAGGCCGACTGGGACGCCAGCGTCGCGCATCCGTCGTCGGTCCACGCTCCCTACCTCATGGGCACCGGGGTCGTCACGGGCGACGACGGGCACTCCAGGCCCATCTCCCCGCCGCACACCCATCCGGATGCGATGCTCGCCTGGTGCTACCGCGGAACGGTCTGGGTGTACCTGCCCGACGCGATGTGGCGACTCGCGCCGGGGCAGGGCGTCTGGATCCCCGCGCACACACCGCACACGACGCGGCACGAGAAGGATTCGACGGGCTGCTACACCTACATCCCCGACCCGTCGCTCATCGCTCCCGTGCCGGACATCGCCCGGGTGCTCGTGCCGCGCGCCGTGCAGGAGATGCTCCTGCACCTGGGCATCAACGACATGCCTGACGCGCTGCGGATCCGCATCCAGTCCGTGCTCATCGAGATGCTGCAGCAGCCGGGGGCGGAGGCGCCGGACGACTGGAGCGAGGTCCCGCTGCCGGCCGATGAACGTGTCCGTGCGCTCGTGCAGGCGGTCCTCACCGATCCGGGAGACCCTCGCACCGCCCGGGAGCTCTTCGCCGCCCACGGCCTGCATGAGCGAACGGTCCTCCGCGTGTTCAACACCGACATCGGAATGAGTTTCGGGCGGTGGCGCACCGGTGTCCGGATGACGCTCGCCGCGAGGCTCATCGTCGACGGAACGCCCATCGGTGCGGCCGCCAACCGATGCGGGTATGCCACGACGAGTGCGTTCTCCGCCGCTTTCAAGGATCGGTTCGGAACCACACCCAGACAGCACGTCACGCGGGTCCAGGCGGATCCGGCGCACCAGCTGTACTGGCGCTGAGGTCGAGGCGAGGCCGCAGCGCGATCTCGACGGAAGGCATCTGCATCTCTCGCTGATTCGCCTCGGGCTGTCGGTTTTCCGACACAAGTCGTCTTTTCCACAACACTTGCGGCGTGCTGCGCGGCCTAGCATCGTTCTGTTAGGTGAGGTTTACCTAACTTCTCGCCGCGAGGTCGCGGCATCCTCCCCCCACTTCTCGTAAGGAGAACCATGCCGCACGCTTTTGCGCGCCCGAAGACGCGTCGAGTCTCAGCGCTCGTCGCCGTAGCCGTCGCCGCCGTCCTCGCCATGACCGGATGCGCGTCCACCGGAGGCGACACGTCGTCCTCCGCCAGCGCCACCGACGGCGTCGTCATCAAGCACGCCCACGGATCGACCACGATCGCCGAGAAACCCAAGCGCATCGTCGCTCTGGGTTGGATGACACCGGACATCGTGGCAGCGCTCGGTGAGAACCCCGTGGGCATCGAGGAGGTCTGGGGCGCCGACGAGAGCGGCTACCAGCCCTGGTTCAAGGACTACGTCACCAAGGAATACGGCGACACCCCCGAGATCATCCCCTACGCCAAGGAAGGCCCGAACTACGAGGCGATCAAGGCGCTCAAGCCCGACCTCATCCTCGGCCTGTACTCGGGCATCACCGACGTCGAGTACCAGCGCCTCACCGACATCGCCCCCACCGTCCCCTACATCAAGGGACCGTGGAACCCGGGCACCTGGGAGGACATGACGCGCACCGTCGGCACCGCGATGTGGGCGGACGACAAGGCAGAGGAACTCATCAGTGAGACCGAGGAGCAGATCTCGACGCTCGCCGGCGAACACCCAGAATTCACGGGAAAGACCTTCGTCTGGGGGCTCACGCTCAATGAGGGCGGCACGGACCTCGGCGTGTACCTCAACTACGACCCGCGCGTCCGCATCACCGAGGCGCTCGGCTTCACCTCCACCTCCGCGATGGACAGCTTCCTCTCGACCGCTGAAGGCGACAACTGGTACACGGGTGTCAGCCTCGAGAAGCTCTACGACGTGCAGGCCGACCTCTTCGCAGCCTGGGGCGCCAGCGCCGACGAGGGCACGTACACCGTCGAGAACAAGGTCGTGTCGCGATGGGAGCCGATCGCCGCGAAGTCGTACGTGATCTACGGCGACGACGCTGAAGCATCCGCCATCAGCGCACCCACCGTGCTCTCGCTCAAGTACATCCTGCCGAAGTACGTCGACAACCTCGCAGCCGCGCTGCAGGGCGACCCGACGATCACCGGCAAGTGACGACCGAGGTGTCCAGGCCGACCCCGACGCCGGCCCGGCCGGTGCAGGGCGACGTCGTCGACGCCTCGAACACCGGCGCCCCGAGTGTCGATGCGGGGGGTCGTCGCGAACGCGGCGACGCCCCGCACCGCACCGGGGTGCGCGTGGTCGGGCTGATCGTCGCAGCCGTCGTGCTCGTGCTCACCGCGATCGCGTCGCTCGCGATCGGGAACCGCGGGATCGACCCGATGACGGTCCTGAACGCGCTGACCGACTATGACGACGCGAACCCGTTGCACCTCATGGTCCAGGAGCTCCGCGTCCCCCGGACCGTGCTCGGCATCGGGGTCGGAGCGGCGCTCGCCGTCTGCGGCGCGCTCATCCAGGCCTTCACCCGCAACCCGCTCGCCGACCCCGGCATCCTCGGCGTCAACGCGGGCGCCTCCTTCGCCGTGACGTTCGCCGTCGCCGTGCTCGGCCTCACGACGCCCGGCGCCTACGTGCCCTTCGCACTTCTCGGAGCGTTCGTCCTGACGGTGCTCGTCTACTTCCTCGGCTCGTTCGGCTCCTCCGGCGCCACCCCGATGAAGCTGACGCTCGCGGGCGTCGCCCTCGGCGCGACCTTCACCGGCTTCACGACGGCGATCGTCCTGCAGAACCGCAGCACCCTCGACGTCATGCGCTTCTGGGGCGTCGGGTCGATCGGCGGCCGGACGCTCGACCAGCTCGCCTGGGCGCTCTCGCTCATCGCCGTCGGGCTCGTCATCGGCCTGTTGTGCGCTCGCTCGCTCAACGCGATGGCGCTCGGCGACGACCTCGCCCAATCGCTCGGCGCCCGCGTCGGCGTGACCCGCATCATGGTCATCATCGCCGTCACCCTCCTCGCCGGAACGAGTGTCGCCGCCGCCGGCCCCATCGCATTCGTCGGCATCATGATCCCGCACGTCGTCCGCTGGTTCACCGGCCCGGATCAACGCTGGGTCCTCGCGTACTCGATGATCATCGGGCCGATCTTCCTGCTGCTCGCCGACATCCTGGGGCGCGTCGCACTGCCCAACGGTGAACTGCGGGTCGGCATCATCACGGGCCTCCTGGGCGCCCCCGTCCTCGTGGCCCTCGTCCGACGGAAGCAGGTGAGCGGCCTGTGAGCATCGACGAACGATCCGCGCCGACAGAACCCGCGCAGTTCGCAGCAGCTTCGCCGGCGGAGGAGGCGACGGTCGACTTCGGGCGCCGCAACGTCCGCATCGACACGGCGCGCATCGCCACGCTCATCCCCGTCCGTTCCGTCGTCGTGTGCGCGATCCTCATGGTCGTCATCATCGTCGCCGGCCTCGCATCGATGACGCTCGGCGCCTACGACGTCGACTTCGGGGCCGTCGTCCGCGCGTTCTTCGACCCGGCCTCCGATCCGGACGTCCGGCAGGTCGTGCTCGAATGGCGGCTGCCGCGCGTCCTCTTCGCCGTGCTGTGCGGTGCGGCCCTCGCCCTCGCGGGCGGGATCTTCCAGTCGCTCACTCGGAACCCGCTCGGGTCACCGGACATCATCGGCTTCGGCATCGGCGCGCAGTTCGGCGTGACGCTCATGATGGTCGTCCTCGAACTCAACACCTACATGTACAAAGCGGTCGGTGCGCTCGTCGGAGGCCTCGTCACGGCGCTGCTCGTCTACGTCCTCGCGAACAAGAACACGATGTCGTCGTTCCGGCTCATCATCGTCGGCATCGGCGTCTCCGCCGGCCTCGGATCGCTCACCTCGTGGATCCTCATCTCGGTGAGCGTGGAGAAGGCGATGATGGCGGCCACGTGGGGCGCGGGATCGATCGCGTCGCTCGGCTTCGATCAGCTCGTCCCCGCGGCGATCGTCTTCGCGATCGTGATGTTCGCGTCGCTGCCGCTCAATCGCACGCTCCCCGTCCTCGAGATGGGCGACGACGCGGCCACAGCGCTCGGGATCAGTCCCGGACGGACGCGGCTCGCGGCGATGGTGTTCGGCGTGGCACTCGTGGCGCTCGTCACGGCGGCCGCCGGCCCGATCTCGTTCATCGCCCTCGCGGCGCCGCAGATCTCCCAGCGGCTCACCCGGTCGAACACGCCCATGGGGACCTTGCCCGTGATGCTGACGGGTGCCGCCCTCGTGGTGGTCTCGGACATGGTCGCGCAGATCGTGGCGGTGCCCGTCGGCGTCGTGACGGTCTCCGTCGGCGGCCTCTACCTCGCCTGGCTCCTGGCCGCACAGTACGCGCGACGCACCTGAGCGGCGCACCTGACCGGCGATCCCGGCTTCGCCCGTTCGGCCCACGCATCCCGAAAGAACACAGGAACACATGACCGCTTCACTGCTCGCCCGTGACATCACGCTCGGCTACGGCGACACCCGCATCATCTCGGATCTGTCGTTGGAGGTGCCCGACAAGTCGTTCACGATCATCATCGGCCCGAACGCGTGCGGGAAGTCGACGCTGCTGCGCGGGTTCGCCCGCCTCCTGAAGCCGTCGACGGGCGCCGTGCTGCTCGACGGCGCGGAACTCCGGACGCTCAAGCCGAAGGAGGCCGCCCGGAAGCTGGGGCTCCTGCCGCAGTCGTCGATCGCGCCGGACGGCATCACGGTCGCGGACCTCGTGGGGCGTGGCCGGTTCCCGCATCAGAACGCCTTGCGGACGTGGAGTCGGGACGACGAGCGCGCCGTGTCAGAGGCGATGGCGGCCACAGGCACGACGGAACTGTCGCGTCGACTCGTCGACGAGCTCTCCGGCGGACAGCGGCAGCGGGTCTGGGTGGCGATGGCGCTCGCTCAACAGACGGGCCACCTGCTCCTCGACGAGCCAACGACCTTCCTCGACATCGCCCACCAGATCGACCTGCTCGAACTGTTCGCGGACCTGCATCGCAACGGGACCACCCTGGTCGCCGTGCTGCACGACCTCAACCACGCCGCACGGTACGCGACCCACCTCGTCGCGATGCGCGACGGAGCGATCGTGGCACAGGGCGATCCGCGTGAGATCATCACGGCGGAGCTCGTCGAGGCGGTCTACGACCTGCCGTGCAAGGTCATCACCGACCCCGTCGCCGGCACCCCGCTGGTGCTCCCGCTCGGTCGGCGTCCGCAGTGACCGTGACGACCACGACGCCCGGCCGGTTGTTCGGCATCGCGCTCTCGGCTCAGGGACGCGGCGTCGCGTTGACGGGGGCGACGCTGCTGCTGATGGTCCACTCGCTCGCGGAAGCGGCGATCCCGGTCATCATCGGCGTCACGATCGACCGTGCCGTGCTGCCTTCGGATCCCGCAGCGCTCGGGCTCTGGCTCGGCGTCCTCGTCGGCGTCTTCCTCGTGCTGACGACCAGCTACCAGGCGGCGTCGAGGCTCATGGTCACGATCTACGGGTACGGCGAGCAGCATCTGCGCCAGCTCGCCCTGTCCCGGATCCTGCGGCCGCGACTGTCGCGCCGTTCGCTCACTCCGGGGGAGGCGCTGACCTTCGTCACCTCCGACACCTACCGGGTCGCGGGCGTCGCGTGGTCCGTCGCCCAGCAGTGCGCGACGATCGCGGCCATCGCGGGGGCGGCTCTCGCGATGCTCGTGATCTCGCCGATCGCGACCATCGTGGTCTTCGGTGCGACGGTCGCCATGATGCTCGTGATGCGCGCGGTCTCACGCCCGCTCGAACGTCGCGGCCTCGCGGAGCAGGAGGCGGCGACGGAGGCGGGAGCGGTCGCCGCCGACTTCATGAGCGGGTTCCGCGTCCTGGTCGGGATGGGGGCACGCGGTGAGGCGGTGCGTCGATACGTCGCGGCGAGCGACACCTCACGGGTCGCAGCGACGACAGCCGGTCGTTCGTTGGCCGACTACGAAGCCGTCGCATCGACCCTGGCCGCGCTCACGACCACTGCGCTCGCCGGGATGTCCGCATGGTTCGCCGCCGACGGGCAGATCAGCATCGGCGAGCTCGTGACCGTGCTCGGCCTCGCGCAGTTCGTGAGCGGATCGCTCGCCTACGCGGGATCGTTCCCCTCCAACTGGATCCACAAGTTCGCATCGGCCAGGCGGCTCGCCGAGGTGATCAACGCGGAGGACCTCCTCGACGAGCCGGGGTCAGGGGGCGCCGTCGAGCGGCCGGCGGGGGTCGTGCTGTCCTTCCGTGCCGGGGCGAGCGACGACGCACACGCCCGCATCGACGTCCGCGACGGCGAATTACTCGGCATCCGTCCAGCGGACAGCGACGCCGCGCGCGAGTTGTCCCGCCGCCTCGGCATGCGATCGCACGTCTCCCGCGGCACCGTCAGCGTGCTCATCGACGGCGCCCAACGTGACCTGCTCGACCTCGACCCCGTGGACTACCGGAACCGTGTCGCATCGATGCCGCACCGCCAGACCATCGTGAGCGGCACCCTCGGCGAGGCCGTGCGAGGGCGCGGCTCGACCGAGCCTCCGCGGCAGGAGCTCGTCGACATCGCTGCGCTCCACGACACCATCGGCCAGGTCGGCGGGTGGGACGCGCAGGTGGGCGAAGCGGGCAGGCGCCTGTCCGGCGGGCAGCGGCAGCGCATCGGGCTCGCCAGAGGCCTGCACAGCGACGCCGACGTGCTCGTCCTCGACGAACCGACTTCCGCCGTCGACGCGGTCACGGAGGCGCACATCGCCGAAGCGCTCGCCGCGTACGGTCGGACGACGATCGTGATCACGACCTCGCCCGTCCTCCTGGCGGCGTGCGATCGGGTCATCGAGATGGCCGCTGACGAAACGGATTCCGCACATGGGTGAGTTCAGGGGCGAAGCGCTCCCGGACACGACGCTGCCGATCGCCACGGGCGCCCATGTGCGCGCCGTGGTCCTCGCGCTCCTCCGCCGTCATCGAGGGAGGTCGGCGGCCGTCGCCGTCCTGTTCCTCCTGGCCTCCGGCCTCGGACTCGTGATGCCGGCCTGCCTCGGGCGGATCGTCGACGCCGTCGCCTCCGATGCGGGATTCCCGACGATCGCCGGCTGGGTGGCGGGCGCCGGCGTCGGTGCGATCGCCGCGGCCGGCGTGACCCTGTGGGGGATGCGCGTGCTGACGGCGCTCGTCCAGGACACGCTCGCGAGCCTCCGGGAGGACGTCTTCGCCTCGGCGATGCGCCTGCCCGTGAGCACCGTCGACGACGGCGAGAGCGCCGACCTGCTGTCCCGGGTGACCGGCGACGTCGACGCGGTCGCGGAGGCGGGCGGGAACGTCGTGCCGACGCTGTTGTCCGCGGCGTTCGCGATCGCCGTCTCCCTCGTCGCGTTGACCGCGCTCGATCCCTGGTTGGCGGTCGCCGGCATCGCCAGCGTCCCCTTCTACGTGCTCGGCACGCGCGCGTTCCTGCGACGCTCGCGGGTCGTCTTCCGCGAGGTGCGCGCGCGTGAAGCGGCTCGCAGCCAGGCCGTGATCGAGGCCGTCGAGGGCATGGAGACGCTCACGGCTCTCAACGAGCAGTCTCACGCGCTCGAGCTGGTGCGGAGTCGGGCCGAGGACTCGATCCGCGTCCAGATCGAGGGCGTCCGGCTGCGCAACCGGCTGTTCCGCTGGATCAACGGGGGAGAGGCGGTCGGGCTGGCAGCGCTCCTCGCCACCGGGTTCGTCCTACACCTGAACGGTGCGATCACGATCGGGATGGTCACCACGGCCGCGCTCGTCTTCCACCGCCTGTTCGATCCGATCGGCCAGCTCATCTTCGGGCTCGACGACATCCAGCGGGCGGTGATCGGTCTCGCCAGACTCGTCGGCGTCATCCGACTCGCGCCTGCCGATACGACGGCTGCGGCTGCGGGCGTGGGCGTCGGTTCCGTCACGCCCGAGGCCGACGCCGACGCCGAGGCCGCGCCCCGCACCGCCCCCGCCCGTGTTCGGACCGGCATCTCCTTGCGAGGCGTCGGCTTCCACTATCCGACGACCGGCCGCGGTGTGAGCGGCGTGACCCTGCGGGTCGATCCCGGAACCACGGCGGCCCTCGTCGGGACGTCCGGTTCCGGCAAGAGCACGCTCGCCCGGGTCATCGCGGGGCATCACCCGCCCACCTCCGGAGAGCTCAGCCTCGACGACCCGGGCACGACCCCGTATTACATCTCGCAGGAGCTCCACCACTTCCGCGGCAGCGTCGTGGACAACATGCGGCTCGCCGTCCCCGATGCGAGCCACGACGAGATCGATGCGGCGCTGCGAGCCGTCGGCGCCGACTGGGCCGTGACCTCGATGCGATCCACCGATGGCGCGGCACGCGAATCCGCGGACCGCTCGGGCGTCCCGCTGGACGAAGGCCGCATCCAGCAGCTGGCCGTTGCACGGGCGCTCCTCGCCGATCCCGCCGTCGTCATCCTCGACGAGGCGACCGCCGACGTCGGGCTGCAGCATCGCGACGTCGTCGAGGAGGCGATCACCCGGCTCCGTCACGATCGCACGGCCGTCCTCATCGCGCATCGACTGCAGCAGGCGGCGACCGCGGATCAGATCGTGGTCTTCGCCGACGGCGAGGCGACGCAGCAGGGGACGCACGAACAGCTCATCGCCGCCGAGGGGCCGTACCGGAGCTTCTGGCTCGCCCAGACGCGCAACGACGTTCTCCCCACCGACCCCACCACCCCAGAACCGGAGACCCCGTGAAGATCCACCGCGGCATCGTCAGCAGCACCATCCAGCTCACCCCGCATCTCGTCCGCGTCACGCTCGGCGGCGATGGCGTCGCCGACTTCCTGAGCACGGGCGTCGGCGACGAGTACGTGCGCGTCTTCTTCCCGCACGGCGACGATCCGACCGATGTCTCGCTGCCCGTGCCGGAGGGCGACTGGTGGACGTGGCCTGTGGACGCGCCGGAAGCGCCGATGCGCACGTACACGATCAGCGGCGTGCGTCCCGACGACGGCGAGCTGGACATCGATTTCGTAGTCCACCCGGCCGGTGTCGCTGGGCCGTGGGCAGCACGGGCGAAGCCTGGTCACGTCCTCGGCTTCAACGCTCCGACGAGCCTCTACGACCCGCCGGCGGAGACGACGTGGCAGGTGCTCGTCTCGGATCTGACCGGGCTGCCGGCCATCGCGCGCATCGCTGCGGACATCCCGGACGGTGTCCGGACTCGCGTCGTCGTCGAAGCGTCCGACGAGTCGGATCGGATCCCGCTGGCCGTCGGGGAGCACGTCGAGGTCACCTGGGTCACGGGTGGCAACGGTCGTGGCCCGAGCGCGCTCGGTCAGGTGGTGCGGAGCATCGTGGACAGCCGTCTGCCGCTCGACGAGGGCTACATCTGGGTCGCGGGGGAGACCGTCGCCCTGCGCGATGTGCGCAAGTACCTGCGTCGTGAGCTGCGGCTTCCGTCCACACGGTTCAAAGTCGTCGGCTACTGGACGCCGATCGACGACTGGGACTCGAAGTACGCTGCGCTCCCTGAGGCCGTGCAACGTGAACTCGATGCCATGTGGACCGCAGAGCCCGACGCCGAGCCGGAGGACACGCAGCTCCGCTTCGAGTCGCGTCTCGATCAGCTGGGACTGTAGACGGACTGATCCGCCCGGTTCTCTAGGCTGGCTCCGTGACGTATCTCGACGAACTTCGCCGCCGGACCTTCGACGCGGGCGACGAAGCGCCAGGCGGCCTCATCGAATACACCTGCGAGCTGTTCCCGGGCGAGGACCGGGAGTTCGCCGTCCAGTGCTACGCGACCGATGCGGCAGCGCTCGAACGAGACGTCGCGCCCGTCGTCGAGCAGGTCCTCGGCCGTCTCGACGCGCTGCTCGCAGTGCCTGCGGTGACCGACGCCGACCTGGCACAGGTCATCCTGTGGAACGGGCGGCTCGGCCTCCACTACTGGTCTCGCGGCGTGAACAACGAGTTCACCGCCGTGTTCGAGCCCGACGGGGACGGTTGGCGTTACCGCGGTTTCGGTGACGTCTTCGACGACTGAGCGTCGGGCGAGTTCCCGCCTCCCGGGCGGCGCCAGTCCGTGAGGTCGGGCGACTTGGGGGAGCGGCGCTCCACGAGGCCGGCCGACCGCAATCGCTTCTGGACGTCCGCGGAGAACTCGGGGAGGAACGCCGCCTTCGTGTCGCGCGGGTCGGCGGCGAGCCCGATGCTCGCGAGGAGGCTCACCCGAGTCGTCGGCCCCACGACGACGAGACACGCGTAATCGGTGTGACGACGGAGCCGGACGAGGCGCAGTTCGGCCAGCGGCCAGCTCCAGTCGGACCGATCGGAGCTGATCGAGAGCGTCTGTGCGTCGATCCGGATGCGCCACAGCTGTCGCCTTGCCCGCATGACGAGCAGGAGGGCGATCGAGGCGACGATGCCGAGGGAGCCGCCCACGAGGACGACGAGCGACCTGCGGACGTCCACTCCGGACAGGTCCATCGTGATGAGGAAGCCGACCGCGGTCGCCCCCAGGACGAGCACGATCAGCACGATGGTGATCACGAGCGTAGCCATCCGCATGCGCACGGCGGGCACCGACAGCTCGACGGCTCCGTCGTCCAACTCCTCCCATGCAAGCGATCCTCGAAGGCGTGGGGAGGTGGGCACCGTTCGAGTATGCCAGCGTGCGCGGTCCCGGGCGAGCGAGTCGGCGAAGGCAATCGGATGCACGTGCGGGACGCCGGGCAGACCGACTGGTCCGATCACGCCGCATACACTCGGGACATGGATCGGACGCAGCAGGGGGACACGGGTCTCGGTGCATGGCGGCGTGAGCCGAGCACGGTGCTGCGCCGCGCGCGGACGTCGCCGGTGCGTGCGTCGGAGCCGTTCGTCATCTTCGCCGACGCCGAGGTGCCGGCGGAGCCGACCGAGTGGGCACCGCACTCGCATCCGATGCACGAACTCGTGTGGGTGCGCGGCGGCACCCAGACGACGCGTGTCGGGGATCGCATCTTCACCGTGTCGGACGGCAGCGGCCTGTGGCTTCCCGCCGGACAGCCGCACGCCGGCCGGCTGACCGCCGGTGTCGAACTCTCCAACGCGTTCTTCGCACCGGACCGCACCCCGGTCGCGTTCGACGGGCCGACGGTCATCGCCATGACGCCCGTCCTCGAATCGCTCCTCGGTCATCTGTCGCGGACCGACCTCGATGCAGACGCACGGGCTCGCGCAGAATCGGTCGTGTTCGACGTGCTCGAACCGTCCCCTCGGCAGCTCGCGCTCCGTCTGCCGGGTGATCCGCGCATCGACACGATCGCCGAGACGCTCCTCGACGCGCCCGCGGACGATCGGTCCCTCGAGGACTGGGCGCGCGAGCTCGGGATCAGCGACCGGACGATCACACGCGCGTTCCGGAAGACGACCGGACTGTCGTTCGTGCAGTGGCGGCGGGTGCTGCGCGTCCATCAAGCGCTCACCTTCCTGTCCGAAGGGCATGACGTGCAGGCGACGGCGGAACTGCTCGGCTACGCCCAGTCCAGCACGTTCATCGCAGCATTCCGGCGGGAGATGGGCACCACGCCGGGCGCTTTCCTCGAGACGGCGTAGTCGCAGGACCCGCCTCCGAGGCCGTCAGCCATCACACTGTCCGAAAATCCGTATCGGACGTCGTGAACTCGTGATTGTCGACACTTCGACGCCGAACCTATACTGACTAAGGCAAGGCAGCCCTAACCTCCGTTCTTCGTGAGGGTCACATCCGGGCTCGACGCCGGCGGTGTGGCTCGCCCGCCGAGAGCATGCCGCGCCGACCCCGCCCAGCCTCCCGACTCAGGTCCCCTCATGCCCACTCCGCTCCATCGCTGCGCCGTGCGATCCTCCGTGCTCGCAGCCATCGGTCGCCGACCGTGACCGGCTCCTCGCTGAGCGGTGCAGACCTCGTCCTGCGCTACGGCAAGGCCGCGGTCGTCCACGGCGTCTCCGTCACGCTCGAACCCGGTCGGGTGACCGCGCTCGTCGGCCCCAACGGCAGCGGGAAGTCCACGCTGCTGCGGTCGCTCGCCCGCCTGCATCGCCTCGACGGCGGCCAGGTCACGATCGGCGAGCACGGCGACGGAGCCCGCGCAGAACGCGCCGTTTCGTCACTCACCGCCCGCGAGTTCGCTCGGGAAGTGACGTTGTTCTCCCAATCGCGCACGGCGCCGCACGGACTCACGGTGAGCGAGGTCGTCGCCTTCGGTCGCCATCCGTACCGACGCGGTTTCTCCGGCCTGTCCGCGGAGGACCGTCGTGCGATCGATCGGGCGATGAGCGCGACAGGTGTGCAGGACATGGCCGGCAGAGCCGTCGGCGAGCTGTCCGGCGGCGAAGTGCAACGTGTGTGGCTCGCTGCGTGCGTCGCCCAGGAGACCGGCGTCGTGCTGCTCGACGAACCCACGAACCACCTCGACCTGCGCTACCAGATCGAGACGCTCGACCTCGTGCGCGACCTCGCCGACGACCACGGCGTCGCCGTCGGCATCGTCCTCCACGACCTCGATCAGGCGGCCCGCGTCGCCGATCGGCTCGTGCTCCTGTCCGCCGGCCGCATCCACGCTGCCGGCGATCCGATCGACGTCCTCACCGCCAGGAACATCGGCGAGGTCTACGAGGTCCGCGTCGAGGTCGACGTCGACCCTCGTACCCGTCGCCTCCGCATCGATCCCGTCGGCCGGCACCGTGCGCGCTCGCGCATCGATGCCGCCGCACCTGCAGCACCACCCACCAGAGAGGACCTTCCATGATCCGCGCCCACAGACTCGCAGCAGCGGCAGCAGCCTGCGTCGTCGCCGCCCTCACCCTGAGCGCCTGCGGCACCACGACGGTCGGGGCGGCATCCGATGTCGCTTCCCCCGCATCGGACAGCTGCGCAGCCGACACGACGACGACCTCGACAGGCCCCGTCTCCCTGACGGACGGCGTTGGCCGCGAAGTGAAGCTCGACAAGCCGGCCGAACGAGTCGCGGTGCTCGAATGGCAGCAGATCGAGGACGCGCTCACCCTGTGCGTCAGCCCCGTCGCCGTCTCGGACGCGAAGGGGTACAGCACCTATGTGAGCGCCGAGAAGCTCCCGGAGGGGGTCACCGACATCGGCACGCGCGGCGAACCGGATCTCGACACGCTCTACGCGAGCAAGCCCGACCTCATCATCGTGGAGGCGTTCAGCGCGGACGACGAGCTCATCACGCAGCTCGAGCAGCGCGGCGTGCCCGTGCTCGCGACGCTCGGCGCGAACGGCGCGGACCCCATCGGGAACATGAAGAACGTCTTCTCGATGGTCGGTGAGGCGACGGGCCGCACCGAACGCGCGGAGCAGGTCCTCAAGCAGTTCGACGAGCACCTCGCCGATGCCAAGGAGCAGGTCGCTTCCGCGGACCTCCCGACGAAGGACTTCCTGTTCTTCGACGGGTGGATCGAAGGCGGCAACGTCACCATCCGTCCGTACGGCCAGGGCGCGCTCTTCACCGCGCTCGGTGAAGAGCTCGGCATGAAGACAGCGTGGACGGACGAGATCGACAAGGCCTACGGCAGCGGAGGCGTCGACCCGGCATACGGTCTTGCGCAGACCGACATCGAGGGGCTCACGGCCGTCGGTCAGGCCAACCTCTTCTACTCGGACGACAAGACGCCGGACAGCTACGTGACCGAACTCGACAAGAGCTCGATCTGGACGGCACTCCCCGCCGTCAAGGAGGGTCGCGCGCACGCGTTCCCCGCCGGCGTCTGGGGAGCGGGCGGACCGCTCTCCTGCGAGCAGGCGATCGACGCCTACGTCGACATCATCACGAAGGGTTGATCACGCAGCCCGTCGCGGCCACAGAACGAGCGTCGACCGACGACCCGTCAGCACCCGACGACCACCCGGCTCCGGCGCTCCGCTTCAGCGGCGGCACGGGCGGGGTCGCCGTCCTCGCAACGCTGCTGGTCGCGATCGCGCTCGTGGGGATGTGGCATCTGACCCAGGGGACGTCCGGGGTCGGGATGCTGGATCTGCTGCGCCTGTTCGCGGGCGAGCGGGAGCAGGTGGGAGGTGTGCCGGTCAGTGATGTGCTGACCGGTTCCCGCCTGCCGCGGCTCCTCGCCGGTGTCGCGGTGGGCTTCGCGCTCGGCGTGGCGGGCGCGCTGCTGCAATCGGTGACGCGGAACATCCTCGCGTCGCCGGACACCCTCGCGGTCACGGCCGGCTCGTACTTCGCCCTGTCGCTCGTGGCGGCCCTCGGCCTGTCCGTTCCGTTGTGGGCGTCGGGCGGCGTCGCATTCATCGGCGGTCTGCTCGCGGCCGCGATCGTGCTCGGGCTCGCCGGACGCGCCGCCGGGACGGCGACGACCCGGCTGATCCTGGCCGGTTCGGCGATCGCGATGGCGCTCGATGCGGCGACGGCGATGCTGCTCATCCTGTTCAAGGAGAACACGACGGGGCTGTTCGCGTGGGGGAGCGGCTCACTCGCCCAGCTGAACCTCGACGCCTTCGTGCGTGCGGTGCCGCTCATCATCGTGGTGCTCGCCGTCGCGCTGCTCCTGTCCCGGCGACTCGACGTGCTCGGGCTCGGCGACGACACCGCGGCCTCGCTCGGCGTCCCGATCCGGTCGACGCGCATCATCGCCGTGCTCTCGGCAGTCCTCCTGACGAGCGTCTCGGTGACCCTCGCCGGTCCGCTCGCGTTCGTCGGCCTCGGCGCTCCCGTGCTGGCCAGGCTGATCGCGAAACGCGTCCGCGTCCTCAACCGGCACCTCTTCTTCGTGCCCGCCGCAGGGCTCCTCGGCGCGCTGCTCATCATCCTGGCCGATGCGTCGTTGCGCGAGATCCTCGGTGCGGAGGGCGCGGCATCGATCCCGACGGGTGTGCCGACGGCGCTCCTCGGCGGTGTCCTGATCGTCATCCTCGCCATGCGCTTGCGTGACTCGGGTGCGACCAGGCAGCCGCCCCAGGCGCGCGGCGGTCTCCGTTCGTCGCGTCGATTCGTCGTCGTCTTCATCGTCGCGGCCGTCCTGCTCGTCGCGGCCGCGATCATCGGCATGCTCGCGGGCAGCCTGTGGCTGCGGCTCGGCGACATCGCGCAGTGGGTGCAGGGCCTCGCGCCGGATCTCATCGGGAGCGCGTTCGACGAGCGGATGCCGCGTGTGCTCGCGGCCGTCCTCGCCGGAGCCGCGCTCGGCCTGGCCGGCTGCGTCGTCCAGAGCACCGTGCGGAACCCGCTCGCGGAGCCCGGCGTGCTCGGCATCACGGCCGGCGCCGGACTCGGAGCGGTCATCGTCGTGACCTCCGGGATGGCCGGCGGCCGACCCGTGCTCATCGCCATGGCCGTCGCGATGGGACTCGCGACGTTCGCGCTGATCGCCCTGCTGTCACGACGCGGCGGGATGCTGCCGGAGCGGTTCGTGCTCGTCGGCATCGGCTGCGGGTACGCATTGAGCGCGGTCACGACGTTCCTCCTGCTGCGCTCCAACCCGTGGGACACGCCCCGCATCTTCACCTGGCTGTCCGGCACGACCTACGGCCGGACGCTCCCGGACGTCCTCCCGGTCGCCGTCGTCCTCGTCATCGCCGTCCCGCTCCTGCTCGGGATGCGCCGTCAACTGGACCTCCTCGCGATCGACGAGGACACGCCCCGCATCCTCGGAGTGCGGCTGGAACGGACGCGGTTCACGGTGCTCGCGATCGCGGCCGTCCTCGCTGCCGTGAGCGTCGTCGCCGTCGGGGCCGTCGGTTTCGTCGGACTCGTCGCCCCGCACCTCGCGCGCGCGCTCGTCGGCGCCAGGCACGGCCGGGTCATCCCCGTGTCGATGCTGCTCGGCGCACTCCTCGTGAGCGCCGCGGACACACTCGGGCGCACGCTCATCGCACCGGCTCAGCTGCCGGCCGGCCTCATGATCGCGCTCATCGGGGCGCCGTACTTCGTGTGGTTGCTCCGTCGGACGCGGGAGTGACGGTCACCCTTCGACGTCGTTCAGGAACTCGCGGATCACGGCGCTGATCAGTCCCGGTCGTTCCGCGAGCAGGCCGTGCGTCGCGCCGGGCACGATGCAGAGTTGTGCAGCGGGAATCGACGCGGCGATGAGCAGGCTGTGGTCCGGGCGGATCGTGTCGCGGTCACCCGACATGACGAGCGTCCGTGCGGTGACGCGGCCGAGCTCGGTCGGGTCGATGTGCGGTTCGCTCGTCCAGAGGGTGAAGAGTTTGCCGAGGACGACGTCGGCGTGTTCGGCGCCGTCCGGTGAGAGCCGGTCGTAGTGCTCTCGCTCGGTGTCCGGTTTCGGCTCCGCGGCGGCGTTGCCATCCTCAGGTTCTGGCAGTGGCTGCGGGGTCGCGGGAGAGTCGAGCACCGGACCGTGCTCGCCCTCCGAGAAGGTGAACGCAGCCGGGTCGAGGTTCGCGCTGATCGAGATGAGGGAGCGCACCCGCTCCGGGTGTTCGAGCGCCAGGAGGAGGCCGATGATGGCGCCGTCGCTGTAGCCGATCACGTGGGCGGATTCGAGACCCTGCGCGTCGAGGTAGGCGATGGTGTCGGCGACGCCGCGCGAATAGTCGAACGGCCCGTCGACATCGGCCGATCGTCCGTGCCCCGCCCGTTCGAAGGCGAAGACGCGGTGGTCGGCGGCGAGGGCGTCGGACTGCGCCCGCAGGTGTTCGAGCGAGCAGAAGCCGCCGTGGAGGAACAGGACGGGCTCGCCGTCGCCCTGCACTTCCGAGTACAGGTCCGAGCCGTTGATCTGGAGGAATGACATCCCGTTCAGCCTAGGCGAGGTGGGGCGCGGCTCACTCTCGCGGCGGATCCGCCGTCCATACTGTCGGTACTGGTCATTCGTCGCCGTCGGAAGGTCGTCTCATGATCGTCGCGTACTGGATCGTCGCCGGACTCCTGGCTGCGCTCTATCTCTTCTCCGGCGGGTCGAAGGTGTTCCGCTCGCAGGCCCGGCTCCAGCCGATGATGAACTGGGTCGACACGATGCCGATGCCCGCCGTCCGCGCCATCGGCGTCCTCGAGGTACTCGGCGCGATCGGCCTCGTCCTCCCGCCGCTCACCGGGATCTTGCCGTGGCTCGCGATCGCCGCCGCAGTTGGTCTGGTGCTCGTGCAGATCGGCGCGATCATCCTGCACCTGTCACGTGGCGAGGCGAAATCGCTCGGGCTGAACATCGTGGCGCTCGTCCTCGCGGGTGTCGCCGTCTGGTTGGCGACCGTCTGGCTGTAGACATCCGTTCCTGAGAGTTGCTGAACGTCTGTTGCGGATGTCTGTCGGTCGGGTGTGTAGCGATATATCGTTGAGTATCGTTCACGTTCTTGGAGGAGGTCATCATGGGTGGTTCATTCCCAGCAGGCGGATTCGGTGCAGGCATGCACACCGACGGCATGTGGCAGGTCATGGAGCAGTTGCGCTCGACGTTCGAGAAGCGCGCCGGCACCCGCGTCGGACGAGGCGATGTCCGCACCGCGGTCCTCTCGTTGCTCGCCGAACAGCCGATGCACGGCTACCAGATCATCCGCGAGATCGAGGAACGCAGTGGCGGCAGCTGGAAGCCCAGTGCCGGCTCCGTCTACCCGACGCTCCAACTCCTCGCCGATGAGGGTCTCATCAACGCCGAGGAGTCCAATGGGCGCAAGACCTACGCGCTGACCGAAGCGGGTCGCGAGGAAGTCGCCGGATCTGATGCCACGACCCCGTGGGACACCGCAGGTTCCGGTGAGGGCACCGGCCCGGGCGCCAACTTCGGCGCCCTGCCCAAGGCCGGCGTCGAACTCGCGCAGGCCGCCGCTCAGGTCGGTCGCACGGGCACGCCCGAGCAGATCAAGCAGGCCGTGACGGTCCTCGACGAGGCACGCAAGCGGCTCTACTCGATCCTCGCGCAGGACTGACGAGAGTGGCGTCGGACCGCCGGGGCCGAGGAGACTCGAACCCCGGCGCTGGAGACACGCGCGCCAGGTACCGCCGCATCCTGCGGTTCGCCGGCTGGAACCTCGCCGTCACCTGGTGGTACGAGCTGTTCCTGCCGCGCATCGGGCTCGTGAGCATCGCCGAGCGCACCCGCACGAAGCGGATGAAGCGGTTCGCTCAGCGCTTCCACGTGCTCGCGGTGGACCTCGGCGGCCTCATGATCAAGGTCGGCCAGTTCATGTCCTCGCGCCTCGACGTCCTCCCGCCGGAGATCACCTCGGAACTCGAAGGACTGCAGGACGAGGTGCCGCCCGTCCCGTTCGCGGCGATCAAGGCGCTCGCCGAAGCAGAGCTCGGTGTGCCGCTCGACCGCGCGTTCGTGTCGGTCGACGAGGTGCCCGTGGCCGCAGCATCCCTCGGCCAGGCGCATCGTGCCCGCCTCGGACCGCTCGACGCCGCAGACACCGGTCTGGACGGCGTGGTCATCAAAGTGCAACGGCCGGGGATCGATGCGATCGTCGACGTCGACCTCGCGGCGCTCCGCAAGGTGGGCGGCTGGTTGAGCCGAGTCCGACTCGTCTCCGACCGCGTCGACATGCCGGCCCTCGTCGAGGAGTTCGCCCTCACGAGCCTCGAGGAGATCGACTACCTGCACGAAGCGACGAGTTCGGAACGGTTCGCTGCGGACTTCGCCGGTGATGATCGTGTGGCCGTTCCCGCGATCGTGTGGGAGCGGACGACGCGCCGTGTCCTCACCCTCGAAGACGTGACCGCGATCAAGATCACCGATGCCGATGGTCTGCGGGCGGCAGGCATCGATCCGGCCGAAGTCGCGCCGGTCTTCGCAGCGGTCATGTTCGACCAACTCTTCACGAACGGCTTCTTCCACGCCGATCCGCACCCCGGCAACATCTTCGTGACGCCCGTCGCCGCCGATGGCGCGACTCCGGGCGCACGCCCGTGGAAGCTGACGTTCATCGACTTCGGCATGATGGGCGAGGTACCGGCGACGACCCGAAGTGGTCTGCGGAAGCTTCTCATCGCTGCTGCGTCGCGTGACGGCAAGGGGCTCGTGGATGCGATCCGAGACGTCGGCGTGCTCCTGCCCTCGGCTGAGACGACCGAGCTCGAACGGGCGATGACGCAGCTCTTCGCCCGCTTCGGCGGCATGGGCTTCGCGGAGTTGCGCGATGTGGATCCGCGGGAATTCCGCGAGTTCGCGGACCAGTTCGGGCACGTCGTCCGGTCGTTGCCGTTCCAATTGCCGGAGAACTTCCTGCTCATCATCCGTGCAATGTCGCTCACCTCCGGCGTCTGCAGTGCACTGGATCCCCAGTTCAACCTGTGGGACTCGGTCGAGCCGTATGCGTCGCAGCTGTTGAAGGACGAGCGCGGCAACGTCGTTCAGGACCTCGCGAAGCAGGCGATGGACGTCGCCGGCATCGCCGTGCGGTTGCCGAAGCGTCTCGACACGGTGATCGATCGGCTCGAGGAGGGCACACTCGCCGTCACGAGTCCTCGCCTGGAGCGTCGGGTCGCCCGTCTCGAGCGAACGGCTCTGCGGCTGGTGTCCGCGATCCTGTTCGGGTCGCTGCTCATCGCGGGTGCGGTGCTCCGTGCGAACGATGTCGTCTTCGGAACGGTCCTGATGATCGCTTCGGTCCTGCCGCTCCTGCACGCACTCTTCGCGGGTCGGCGCGAGCGGTAGGCAGGACTGGGTGCGGTCATGGTCGTCGCCAAGAGAGTGTCCTGGAAGATCGCAGGGCTGCGCGATACCCTTGGACGACGAGCAGAGGGTCGAGCGGAGGTGCGACCCATGGAACGTCGAGTCCCAGACCGGGAAGCCGTGAAGCGGAGTGTCACGCGATCAACCAAAGCGTCTGCGAAGCTCGAGAGCCGTGCGGTTCCGACCGGCTTCGTGCGTTCGGAACGTGTTGAGCGATATCTCGCTGAGCGCAGCCAACGGTCCTGATGGCTTTCGCGCCGGCTTATGGTGAGACCCCGTTCCCCGGCGACGAATTGGATGCTCTGCTGATGTCTGCGCGTGAGCTTCTGGACGTGCCTGTTCTCCGAGCTGCGGTCTACGACCTTGAGCAAGGAGTTCAGGATCAGGTCGCGGAGCGTCTCTTCGATCTTGTGATCAACGGAGACATCGTTCTCGATGAACTCCTCACGGATCATTTCATGAGGCGCGTGCATCTGCTCTTGTATGGGGACATCTGGGACTGGGTGGGAACATGTCGGACGCAAGAGCTCAACATCGGTGTCGTGCCGGAGCAGATCGCCGTCGAACTCCGCGGCTCGCTTGAGAACATCCGCTCCCGCTGGCACAACACAGATGACTGGACGCCGCACGTGCTCGGTATCGCCGTGCATGCGGAGACCGTCCGTATCCATCCGTTCACTGAGGGGAGCGGACGATCCACGCGCCTGCTCGCTGATCTTGTTTTCGCCGCCGCTCAGAACTCCGGAGCGCCGAGTCTTTTCGACTGGCAACTCGATAAGCGGCGTTACATCGAATTGCTCCGCGAGTACGACGTGCATCGCGACCCGCTCGACGTGTCGGCTTTCGTCGGCGAAGCGGCATTCGGCTAGGGTATTCATCTTCTTCGTGCCGTTGGTCAGGTGGGGTGTCCCGATCCGCACGAGTAGCGGGAGCGCAGCGCGGCCCGACCCAACGATCCTGGGAGTGGGAGGGCACTGGCTGAGCGCGGCGCAGAGGAGGAGGGTGGAAGCAGGTCGATCGGCCACCGCTCACCGAACCGCTCGCAGCTCTGCCCACGAAGGAACCCACACATGACCCAGCAGCGCGTCCTCGTCACCGGCGGGTCCGGCTTCATCGCCGGCCATTGCATCCTGCAGCTCCTCGATCAGGGCTACCTCGTCCGGACGACCGTGCGGTCCCTCTCCCGGGAGGACGCGGTGCGCGCCGTGCTCGCCGACGCCGAAATGGTGCACGGCGATGCGCTCAGCTTCGTCGCGGCCGACCTCACGGACGACGAAGGCTGGGCGGCGGCGGTCGCGGACTGCGACTTCGTCCTGCACGTGGCCTCTCCTGTGCACATCGGCGCGGTGGAGAACGAGGCCGACGTCATCGACCCGGCGCGGGAAGGCACCGTGCGCGTGCTTCGCGCCGCGCGAGATGCCGGTGTGCAGCGCGTCGTGCTCACCTCGGCGTTCCATGCCGTCGGCTTCGGTCATCCGCATTCCGACCACGTCTTCACGGAGGCCGATTGGTCCCCCCTCGACGGCCCCGGCATGGACGCGTACGGGCGCAGCAAAGTACTCGCCGAGCGTGCGGCGTGGGCGTTCATTGAGTCGGAGGGAGGATCGACCGAGCTCACCACGATGCTGCCCGTCGCCGTGATGGGACCGGTCATGGGCTCCGAGATCTCCGGCTCCAACCACATCGTCCAGCGCATCCTCTCCGGCGGGATGCCCGCATACCCAAACATCTGGATCCCGATCGTCGACGTTCGCGATGTCGCGGCCGCACACATCCTCGCGATGACCTCGCCGGAGGCGGCAGGGGAGCGATTCCTGCTGGCGAGCGGCCCTGTTACGGCGATGCGGGAGATCGGCTCGATCTTGCGAGCCCACCTCGGCGAGGCGGCGAAACGGGTGCCGACCCGTTCGATGCCGAGTATCGTCATCCGGATCGCGGCGCGGTTCAACCCAGAGTTCCGTGGCATCGTGCCAGACCTGGACTACCGCAAGCGGATCTCGGCCGACAAGGCGCGACGGGTGCTCGGCTGGCGGCCTCGACCGGCCGCTGAAGCGGTCGCCGCCGCCGGCGAGAGCTTCGTCCGGAAGGGCCTCATCGCGGAGTGACGATGCGGGCGCGCTGGTACGGGCGCTCTGGTGCGAGCGCCGTCTACCCGTGTTCGCGCAGCCGCACCGCCCGCCGGATCACCTGATCCTCGACGTCCGCCGGCCAGGGGAAGAGCGGTGACGTGCGCTTGAGCTCCGCGTAGCCGTGGAGCGAGATCCAGAGGAGAGCCGCGTCATCGGCGGGGGAGTCGCTGTCGATGACTCCCGCGTCCACGCAGCGCTGGATGACGCCGATGATGACGCGCATCGGCGCCTGTCCGAGGTCGCTCAGATCCGGCGGGACGGTTGCGTTGCGCTGCGCATCGGCCGCATTCCAGACCCCGCCGAACATCAAGCGGTAGCGCTGCGGTCGTTCCCGGGCGAACCGCAGATAGGCGTCGCTCACTGCGCGGAGCTGCGCCGCCGGTTCGAGGTCCGCGCCCACGCTGAGGATCTCGCGGAGCTCCTCGAAGGCCTCCTCGACGATCGCCTGCATGATCTCGTCGCGACTCGTGAAGTGCGTGTAGATGGACGGTGCCGTGATGCCGACCGTGCGCGCGACCGAGCGCAGCGTGACCGATTCCGCTGAGCCGTTCTCGAGCAACTGTCGCGCAGCAGCGATGATCTCGCCGCGGAGCCGTGCGCCCTGTCCTCGCGGATTGCGTGTGCGTTCGATCGTTTCGTCAGTCGCCATACCGACACTTTACACGTGTTTGGTCAACGCGTATGGTTACGCCTGTAAGGTAACGAACGTAAGGCAAGAGCGCGTGGCGATCGAATCGTCGCGCAGATGAGAGGAACCCTCGTGAACACCGGAGTGAACGCCACCAGTGAACGAACCGAGATCGTGCTGCCGGGACGCGTCGAACCCGACGGATTGCTCGTGCGGACCGTGCCGACCGAGCTACCGGCCGCCGGCCACGTCCGGCTGGAGATGGAGGCGACCGGCGTCTCCTTCGCCGAACAGCAAATGAGGCGCGGCAAGTACTACGACCAGCCGCCGTTCCCCTTCGTTCCGGGCTACGACCTGGTCGGGATGGTCCGAGCCACAGGGGCCGGGGTCGACGCCGCGCTCGTCGGCCGTCGATTCGCGGCCGTCACGAAGACGGGCGCGTGGTCGAGCCAGGTCGAGGTCGACGCGGGTGATCTGCTCGCCGTGCCGAACGGCATCGATCCCGTCGACGTCGAGACGCTCACGGTCAACGGCATCACCGCGTGGCAGATGCTCCACGACATCGCTCGCGTCCCCGTCGGCGGAACGATCGTGGTGCTCGGCGCCAACGGAGGCGTCGGGTCGACGCTCGTGCAGCTCGCGAAGCACGCCGGCATCCGCGTGATCGGCACCGCTTCGACCCGCCACCACGAGTACGTCCGCGAACTGGGCGCCGAACCCGTCGACTCGCGCGATCCCGAGCTGTACAAGACCATCCGCGCGCTGGTGCCGGGGGGAGTCGACGCCGTCTTCGATCACGTCGGCGGCGAAGCGCTCCGGTCATCGTGGGCGCTCGTCCGTCCCGGCGGGATCCTCGTGTCCTACGGGAGCGCGTCCACGATGAAGGACGAGGGCAACTCGCAGCTCCCGATGTACCGGCTCTTCGCGCGACTGCTGCTCTGGAACCTCGCACCCAACGGCAAGCGCGCGCACTTCTACAACTTCTGGGCCGGCCGTCGCCGCCCGGCGAGCTTCCGCGCGGCCAAGGGGAGAGCGTTCGATCGAATCGTCGCGCTCCTCGGCAGCGGCCATCTCGTTCCCCAGATCGCCGCGCGCTTCCGTATTGCGGAGGCGACCGAGGCGATGCGTCTGGCCGAGTCCGGGACCGTCACCGGCAAGGTCGTCCTGCTGCCCTGAACGAGCAGCACGACCGCAGCAGCAAACCCGCCACCCCACCGAACCCACTGAACCACCGATCCCACCGATCCCACCCACTCCAGCCAGGAAAGGCACGAACCATGACGCAGAATCAGCTGCACACGTCCTCCGCAACGACCGATGCCGTCGCGCGGACTCGTCCGTCGCGACCCCCGCTCTACCTGTTCATCGCGGCGTGGGCCGTGCTCGTGATGGTCGCCAGCCAATTCTCGATGATCGCCCTCGTTCCGGTCCTCGTCGTCCTGATCGGCAGCTTCACCGATCCACGCGCACGGATCCTGCGCTGGTGGACGAGTGCGCTCGCCGTGGCGTACGCGATCCCGCTCGCGATCCTCAACGTCCGCCCGGACCCCGCCGCGAGCCTCTCGAAGGACATGCATCCCGTGTGGTTCGTCCTCATCTTGCTCGCGGCGGTGGCCCTGCTGGTGAGGATGTACATCCGTCCCGCCAAACGGTAGGTCCAGACCCCGTCAGACGATCCGGAAGTGCCCGTCAGTCGCGGGTCCGCGCCTCGTAGGCCGCCGGAGCGGTCTGGAACGCGCGGATCCGGGACAGCTCGAACTTCGGGTTCCGGTCGAAGTCGAACAGGCCGTTCTGCTCCTGGAACGTGTCGGTGAGCTGCGTGTAGCAGTAGCCGAACATGTTCCGGTCGTCCCGGAGGACCGCGACGAGACCGGCGAACCGGGCGTGGAACTCCTCGATGCCTCCAACGCGTTGGCCGTACCCCCACGAATCGCTGCCGTCGTCCTGCTGGGCGAGTTCAGCGTTCCACCAGATGCCGCCGAACTCGGAGACGAAGAACGGTTGGCCGCCGTAGGGGATCGAGATGTCCCGCTGGTACTCCCTGTTGGTGAACGGTTCCCCGTCGACGAGGCCGCCCTGCTCCTCGGCGAACGCGTCCGGATCCTGCTCATAGGAGTGGACGTCCCACACGTCCACTTCACGGACACGGTGCGAGTACCCGGAGGCATCGATCACGGGCCGGCTCGGGTCGGCGAGCTTCGTGGCCAGGAACATGCCGCGCGTCACGTCGTCGAGCACCGTGATGCGGTCGTGCAACGCCTGGTGGGTCTCGTTGAGCGGGCACCAGCCGATGATCGCCGGGTGGTTCACATCGCGTTCCAGGGCTTCGAGCCACTGCGTGATGAACGACGCGGTCTGGCCCTGGTTGTGGCCGACCGTTCCGGCCCCGGAGACGCCCCAGTCGCCGAACTCGCCCCACACGAGGTACCCGAGGCGGTCCGCGTGGTAGAGGTAGCGCTCCTCGAACACCTTCTGATGCAGCCGGGCTCCGTTGAATCCGGCTTCGAGGCCGAGTTCGATGTCGCGGACGAGCGCCGCGTCGTCGGGTGCCGTCATGAGCGACTCCGGCCAGTACCCCTGGTCGAGCACGAGGCGCTGGAAGACGTGCTCGCCGTTGATCAGGACGGCGGTCCCGTCGATCGCGATGCCGCGGAGACCGGTGTAGCTGGAGACGCGGTCGGTCACGGTTCCGGCGCCGTCACGCACCTCGATCTCGAGGGTGTAGAGGAAGGGGTCCTCAGGACTCCAGAGGCGGACGTCGGCGGCGTCGAGCTGCAGTCGTGTGCTGCCCGCGAGTGCGGTGCCGAGTCCTGCCTCGCCGGTCGCGACGAGCTCGCCGTCCGCGAAGAGCCGCACGGTCGCCGCGGCGCCTCGTGCATTCCGGCTCGGGACGAGTTCGCAGCCGAACGATGTCGAGTCGACGTCGGGGGTGATCCGGAAGCGGCGGAGGTGCAACGGGTCGACCGCCTCCACCCACACCGTCTGCCAGATGCCCGTCGTCCGCGTGTAGTAGCAGTCTGTGTTGCCGTACCAGGTGGCCTGCTTACCGCCGGCCTTCGCTTCATGGCGCGAGTCCCGGGCGCGGACGACGATGGTGATCTCCCGACCCGGCTCGACGTCGCCCAGCTGCACCTGGAACGGGGTGAAGCCGCCGCGATGGCGAACTCCCTCGACGCCGTCGATCCACACCGTCGTGTCGTGGTCGACCGCACCGAAGTGCAGGATCCCGCGCTTACCCACCCAGTCCGCTGGAACGGTGAAGCTCGTCCGGTACCAGACGGCCTCCATGAAGTCGGTGTGCTCGATGCCGGAAGCCGCGGATTCCGGGGCGAAGGGCACGATGATGCGGTCGGTGAGCGGTCGGTCGAGGAGGCCGCGTTCGAGGCCGCTGTCACCGGCGTCGATCTCGAACTCCCACGTGCCGTTGAGGTTGATCCAGCTCTCGCGCACGAGTTGCGGTCGCGGGTACTCCGGCCGTGGCTGCGGAGCGTCGTCCGCGCGGCCGTTGGCGAGTGCGCTGGGGAAGGTGATCGTCATGTGTTACTTGGCTCCCTGTACTGCCTGGGTGAGTTCGGCGACGAACGCTTTCGCCGCCTCCTTCGGGGTGGTCTTCCCGAACTGGACGTCCTGGTTGTATCGGCCGAGGATCTTCTCGCTGTCACCACCGCCGACCGGGGTGATGGCTGGTGCCGGTCCGGACTGCTCGCGGGCGGCCTCGACGATCCCGGACACGATGCGGTCCGTCGGCGTGAAGTCCGGCTCGATGACCTTCTGGAAGTCGGGGTTCGCCGGCATACCGCGCTCGGTGCTGAAGAGTTTGGCGACGCCCGTGTCAGTCGTGAGGAAGTTGACGAGCACTGCCGCTTCGGCCGGGTGCTGGGACTTCGACGAGACCGACCAGTACATCGACGGCTTGAGGTATTGGTATCCCTTCGATGCGTCCTTCGCGGCCGGGATCGGCAGGAGGTCGAGTTTCGCGTCGGGGGCGGCCGCCTGGAACGCGGTGAGCACGGCGCTCGGCTGGAAGGTCATCGCGGTCTTGCCCGTCACGACGTCCATCTGGTCGATCGCGACGCCCGTGCCCTCGGCGAGCTGTGATGCGCTCGGCGCCGCTTCGCTCTCGATCTGGTCGAGCGCGTACTGCCAGTAGCTCGCGACGACGGACTCCTTGAGGATCACGTTGCCGTCCTTGTCGTACACGTCGTTGCCGTGCTGCCTGGCCCACAGCGTCAGGGTCGGCATGTCTCCGCCGAAGGGGGAGATGCCGTGCGCGGCCCCGCCGGAGGCCTTCGTGACTTGGAGGGCGACGTCGTTCAAGTCGCCCCACGTCCACGTGGTCGGGTCGGGGAGCGTGATGCCGTACTGGTCGAGCAGGGTGCGGTTGACGATCACGCCGACGGTGCCGACGCCGATCGGGACCCCGTAGAGCTTGTCCTTGACGCGGCCCTGGTCGAGCACGGCGTCGCCGAGCGCGGAGGTGTCGAGGAACTTCTTCAGCTCGCCGAGGTCTGCGAGTGCACCGCGCTCCGCGTAGGAGGCGAGGTAGAGCTGGTCGAACTGCATGACGTCGGGCGCCTTGCCGCCGGCGACCGTGGTCGCGAGTTTGTCCCAGTAGCCGCCCCACTCGGTCGACTGGCCCTTCACCGTGATGTTCGGGTACTGCTTCTCGAAGAGGTCAATGGCTGCACGGGTGCGCTCGTCGCGAGCGGTGGCTCCCCACCAGTTGAAGGTGATCGTGACGTCCTCGTCACTGAGGGCGGCCGTGTCGCCGCCCGACTTCACGGCGCAGCCACTGAGTGCGAGGGCGCTGATCGCGGTCGCTGCGGCCACTGCCAGGATGCGCGAGCGGGCACGGGATCCGGTTCTGAATTGCATGATGCTCCTTCGGAGGGAATGAATCGGAGGGAATGGGTGGGATGGAGTGCTGGACGGCAGTGCAGAGGACCACGCCGGTCGTCGACACGCGCCGCCGGTCGTCTACTTGCAGCCGCTCGTCTACTTGCCGCCGGTCGTCGCGATGCCCCGGAGGAGGAACCGCTGGCCGAGGAGGAAGGCGAGGAACACGGGCAGGAGCGTGACGACACTCATCGCGAAGAGCGCCCCGTAGTCGGATTGCGACTGGGTGTCGATGAACGAGCGCAGGGCGACGGACGCCGTGTACTTGTCCGGATCGGTCACGAAGATCAGCTGGCCGAAGAAGTCGTTCCACGTCCAGATGAAGGTGAAGATCGCCGTCGTCGCGAGTGCCGGCGTCATGAGCGGGAGCATGATCTGCACGAAGATCCGTACGTGCCCGGCACCGTCGATCCGCGCGGCCTCGTCGAGTTCGCGCGGGATGCCGCGGATGAACTGCACCATTAGGAAGATGAAGAACGCGTCGGTCGCGAGGAATTTCGGGACGATGAGCGGCAGATAGGTGTTGATCCAGTCCAGCTGCGAGAAGATCACGTACTGGGGAATGATCAGCACGTGGATCGGCAGCATCATCGTGACGAGCATCGCCGCGAACGCGAGCCGCTTGAATCGGAAGCGCAGGCGGGCGAATGCATAGGCGGCGAGCGAGCAGGTGAGGACGTTGCCGACGATCGAGCCGACGACGATGATCGCGGAATTCGCGAGGTACGTGCCGAACGGTTGCGCGAGCGCGTTCCAGCCGTTGGTGTAGTTCTCCGCCGCGAAGGTGTTGAGGATGAGCCCCGGGTTGTTGAAGATGTAGCCGTTCGGACGGAGTGAACTCACGACCATCCAGAGCACGGGATAGAGCATGAGCAGGCCGAGCACGATGAGGGCTGCGTGCTTGCCGATGCTGCTGAGTCGCTGCCTGCGGACGAGGGCCGCGCGGGCGGCATCGTTCCGGGCTGCGCGTTCTGTCGGGCTGAGCGCGTCGCCGAGTTGTTCGGCGGGCGCGGCAGCCGCGGTGGCGGTCGGCGTGGCGGGCGTCGTGGCGCTCGTGGTCTGCTGATCAGTCATCGTAGAAAACCCAATACTTCGAGGCCCAGAAATTGATGGCGGTGGCGGCGGCGATGATGATGAGCAGAAGCCACGCGATCGCCGAGGCGTAGCCCATCTGGAAGCTCCCGAAGCCCTTCTGGTACAGGTACAGGGTGATGAAGAGCGTCGAGTCGGACGGCCCGCCGGAACCGCCGGAGACCACGTAGGCCTGCGTGAAGGACTGGAAGGCGCCGATGATGCCGAGCACGAGGTTGAAGAAGATGATCGGGCTGAGCAGGGGGAGCGTGATCGAGCGGAACTGCCGCCAGCGCGTCGCCCCGTCGGTCGAGGCGGCTTCGTAGTACTGCCGGGGAATCTGCCGGAGTCCGGCGAGGAAGATGACCATCGGGGCGCCGAACGTCCACACATGCAGGATGATGAGCGTCGAGAGGGCGGTGTCCGGTTCGGAGATCCAGCCGGGGCCGTCGATGCCGAAGACCGCCAGCAGTGCGTTGACGAGGCCGCTCGATCCGAAGACGAGCCGCCACAGCACGGCGATCGCGACACTGCCGCCGAGGAGCGACGGCAGGTAGAGGACCGAGCGGTAGAAGGAGAGGCCGCGGAGGCCTCGGTCGAGGAGGACCGCGATGGCGAGCGCCATGATGAGCTGCAGCGGCACCGAGACGACCACGTAGGTGAGCGTGACGCCGAGCGACTGGTGGAGTCGGGGATCCTCGAGCATCCGCTGCGCGTTCTCGAGGCCCGTGAAGTTGGGTTCCTGGAGCAGGTTGTAGTCGGTGAACGACAGGTAGAGGGAGACGAGCACGGGGCCGAGGGTGATGGCGAAGAAGCCGATGATCCACGGTGCGAGGAAACCGATGGCCGCCTTGTTGTCTCGGAATTCCGACCGGTCGCGGACGGGTTTCGTTCCGTTCGGGCCCTTGGGGACCTTCAGCGTTCGGAGTTCGTTGAGGGCGCTCATCCGGCCTCCCGGGCGCTCTGCGGTGTTCTCTGGTGCATGCTGCACATCTCCTTCGATGGCTTGTTCCGGTGCGAACCTGAGCTACGGTAGTTGTTTGTGCTACGTAGCACAAGGTTTTGGCAAACGATTGCCGTTCGAGGGCGGTCCGGGATCGATACGCTTGCCGAAGTGCACGACGGATGCTCGGCGTCCGGGTGCTCCAGGCATCCCAGGAGGTGTTCGATGGCCGTGACGGCTCGCGATGTGGCGAAGGTCGCCGGTGTGTCCCAGCGCACGGTGTCCGACGTGGTCAACCTGCCCGGACGTGTCGGCGCCGAGACACGGAAACGCGTGCAGGCCGTGATCGACGAGCTCGGCTACCGCCCCAATCCGCATGCCAGGGGCTTGCGCACCAATCGGACGGGCCTGATCGCCTTCGTGGTCCCAGAGCTCGACATCCCGTACTTCTCCGACCTCGCCAGATCGTTGATCCCCGAGCTGGACAAGCGCTCACTCACGCTCGTCGTTGATCAGACGAACGGCGACCCGGTGCGGGAGCGTGCTGTGCTGTCGGGCGGTTCGGTATCTGCGACGTTCGACGGAGTGCTCCTCAACGCGCTCAGTCTTACCGCTGCCGACATCGAGGAGGCTGCGGCGACGCAGCCGATCGTGCTCCTGGGCGAGGAAGACTACGGCCCAGGCATCGACCAGATCTCGGTCGACGGCGTCGAGGCGGCGTTCGTAGCGACGAAGCACCTCATCGAGACGGGGCGGACGCGCATCGCTGCGATCGGCCGGCAGTCCCGCGCCACGGGTACGACGGCTCAGCGTGAGGCGGGCTTCGTCGCCGCGATGACCGAGGCTGGTCTCGACCCGTTCCGGTATATGGCCAGAGTGGAATACACCCGGGAGAGCGGTGCTGCTGCGATGCGGACGATGCTCGACCGGGAGGATCCGCCGGACGGTGTGTTCTGCTTCAACGACCTGCTCGCGCTCGGCGCCATGCGTGCTGCCTGGGAGCGTGGGCTCGATGTGCCCCGCGACATCGCGTTCGTCGGCTTCGACGACATCGAGGACGGGCGGTACGCGATGCGTTCGCTGTCGTCCATCGCTCCAGACAAAGCGGCCATCGCCCGTCGTGCCGTCGAGATGCTCGCGGATCGCATCTCGGGCGCCACTGGTCCAGGCCGTGCCGAGCGTGCCGGGTTCGACCTCAAGGTCCGCGAGTCCTCTGCGCCGGTGCGCTGAGCTGGTGCTCATTGCGCTGAGTCGGCCGTCGTCGCTCAGAAGACTACGAGAAACGTCGTCATGCTTACTGCATCATTCTTTGGCAAATGAGGCCCATTCGCTAGTCTCCTGTAGTCCATTAGCTCCATCACGATTGATCGTCAGCCAGTCGCTCGAGTCGGCATCTTCGGCATTCCAACCGAAAGCACGCTCGACCTGATGGCGAGTCAGCTCTTCGCCATGCGTGACTATGAGTACGTCTGGCTTCGGGTCGCGTTCAGAGAATTCCTTTCGCAGCATTGCGTTGACCGGTTCGTCTCTGAATGAGTATCCAATGATCATCCACTTGCGCGATTGAGTCAATCCAAATAGAAACGCTTCATAGGCTAAAGAGAAGGGGAATTCCTTGACATGCGCAGATTTATCGCGCTGATTGGCCAATACAATGACCGGCCTGATATCTGTTTTTAGGTCACGCACTGCCTGCCACTGACTGTGGTTACGCAAAAAGTTGGTATCCAGCTTCGCAAAGACGGTCCGATCACCATTGCTCCAGAATGTGAGCGATCCATGTAACTGCAGTAGGCGAACCCTGCGGTTCTGCGCAAATTCCGCCATATTCTTCCGCAACGCTGGCACCTCCGTGGTGGCATCCTGCGCTGTTGAGACTTTAACCTTGACAAACCCATGACCTAAATCCTGAAGATCTGAGGCGCACGTTTCCAAAAGCGCAGATAATAGAAGAGTGTCGTAGTTCAGATTGCCGAAAGTAATCTCACCTGAATATCGGTGGGTGATTGCCTCAACCAACTTGATGAGATTTTTGCTTTCTTCTCTCGTTGCGCGAGATCTCTCGAATATTACTTCCAGGACGTGACTTAGTCCATTATCTCTAACTTGTTGAGCAAACTTGCTCACTCTCTGAATTGCCTGGCGAAGCTCCTCGTCTTGTGGTGATACAAGAAGGGCGAGACGGTCCAGATAGTTCATCGTTGTACTCTCGGCGCCAAATGCTCCCACGAGGACCTCGAAATCGTCGTCTGATACGGTCCCGTGAGGCAGGGCGCGTTCGGCAATCTCCTTCATGGCGGCCACTACATCGCTGCCCTCATCGTTTGTATTGCGCATGCGATCGAGCATGGTTCCGGTAATGACCCGCAAATTCAGATCAGGATTGAAAGCTATCGACAGACCGTTGCCAACAAGCACTGCAATATTTTCAGATGAATCTGGCATTGAACTCCCCAAAGTTCGCTATTGGTTCCTCTTATTTGCAGCATAAAGCTGACGCCAAATGAAATTGATTATGGCTAGTATGTACCGCTTGTCATGCTACCGGATTGACGCTGCTCGATCCACTGGCCGCTAAAGGTGTTCCACACTGCTCTTCTCTGCTTGTCATAGTTCAATATCGTGTTGAAGTCCAGGTTTGTCGCTGGTGTGCTGGCCACGTATATCGCCAGATCTTCTTCTAGCTTGTGCCACTCCGCGAGTGCCTCTTCTGCCATCACCCAACGCGATCGCCAGTTGAAGTACGGTTCAATCGCGCTGGCGGTTGTCACCAAGGCGGAGCAGATAAAACCAAGAGCAGCGAACCCGTCCAGTGTGGCTAGACCAAGTAGCACGGTCGCCGTCGCGGACAGAATGAGTATCAGGAAGCGTACAATCGTGGCACTACGGCTCCAGGATTTTCTCCGCCAGCGGGAGTAGTCGCGATCCTCGTAGAAGCGTTGACGGACCATTGTGGCAAGCTCTATTGCGTTCAGCCCTGGCTCAAGGGCATGAGTGGGTGGCAAGGACGCCGGTCGCCGACCATGTTCAGGGGCGGTCGCTGCATGTACGCGACTTCGGATGCTCACTTATGCCTTCCTAGGGTGTGAAATGTAGATGTTGTGGTTTCAGGCGGGAACGCATTTCGATGCAACCTTACAGCTACGTCTTGTAGGTCATCAACCTCCCTGATCAGTGGACAGAACGATTGGCGTAACTTCTTCGGGAATGCTTGCTCAGGTGGCGCTGAGGATGAAGCCATCCTCGCAACGAACTCTTGATTTGTCGAGGTTTCAGCTGTGTCGATGCCTATGCGGAGGGATTGGGCATGCGTCTGATACTCGTCCTTGTGTTTGCTCTAGGATTTGTCTAGCCTCCCTGGGGCGAGTTTCCCCGAGTCTCTGTGCGACGACACGATCCTTATATGAGGCTATTGCGTCCTGGTGGGCGTGTTCCGAAGACGTGTCTCGGGCGCCCAAAGTTCGGGGCTTGCCGGATTCGAGCTCAAGTTCCGCGAGTCACTGCGCCGTCACGCTGCGCGTCACTCCGACGAAGAGCGGCTGCATGCCGATGACCGCCAAGAGTCGCAGTTTCTCGGCGCTCTCCGTGCCCGGCTCGGACGTGTTCATGAGAAGCGAGTGCGATTGCACCGGATCGTGCAGCACTTGGCAGTCGAGGTCCATCGTGCCGACGCGCGAATGGCTGAACCGTTTGACGTCGTCGAACCGGAGGCTGATCTGCTGGTTGGCCCAGAGCATGCGGAACTTCCCGCTCGACCTCCGCGCCTGCTTGCGCGAGCCTGGTCGCGATCTGGAGGCCGATGCCGTCGCTACCTCCCGCGACGACGGCTCGTCGTCCGGTCAGGTCGGGAATCGTGATGTCGGGTTGTGTGCGTGTCATGTCTCCACTCTCGCCACTCGCCCTCGCTCTATCCAGGGCCTGCCGATCCTATGCTGTGCGCGTTGGACATGCGTGTCGGGTAGTTGCCTGCGGAGTCCGTTCCGTCGATGTCGGACACTGCTCGTCGTCACAGCGCGCGTCTCGTGCCGGAGGGGTTACGAGCGGTCGATCTCGGCGTGCATCGCAAAATGCTGACGTGTGCGTCGGTTCCACGCTGTGCAACGTCTGCCGACGAGGGACGCAACCGCGGCACGCGCGTCCTCGGACGCTGGACGCGTGCCCGCGCGGACTACTCCTGTTCCGTCCACAATGATGTGACGGTGCTCAAAGAGTGCATCGCAACCGAGGCTGCACGCGAGCATCGCGATCCGGTCAAACTGCCAGCGCTCATCATCTGTCAGCGAACTCCGACGCTTGATGTGGGCGGTAACGAGGAGGTTGGCGGGAAGCTCACGACTGCAGATTTCGCACACTGCACCACGCTTTTCGAGCAGGTGCTGTCGAAGGTAGGTCTGTTCGAGTCGTTGATTCACGATCGCCTGCCGAACAGTCTCCCCGCCGCGAGCGTTCATACCTGCGAAAACTCCATCTGGGATCGGCGTGTTTGACTCCTCCAGGAGCATGTTGCCTTGGAGTTGTGTGAGGCTCGACAGATAGCGCTGACCAGGCCGCTCATCGCGGTCGAAAGGACCTCCTGGTGCATAGCCGATGAGCTCGAACGCGCGCTGGAAGCTAATGTCCACATTTCCATTGATGACCTTGACGGGCACGTATCTGCCATCGTTCCTTTGCAGGGGGTCGGGAGTGGAATATGTTTCGGTGCGCTGCATGTGCGTTGCGCTTTCGAGGACCTGACTGACGGCACCTATGCGATTTGATCCATCCACGCGCTTCCCGTAGTGAAACACCACGTCTTGAGGACTCAGCTGATCGATCCTGGCTCGATCAATGGGGTATCGACCATCGACCCTTCGTACAGTCCACAGTGATCCCTCGCTAACCGCCGCTTCGTAATTCCTCGTTTGTGTGGCCCACCAGAAATTCATGAGGCGAGCTTATTGGTCGTCCCACCAACTTTGGTAACCTTCTCGACATACCGAGAAAACTGAGTAGACTCATTAATGAGGAAACTCAGTCAGGAGGCGCATCGTGAGCGAAGCAACGACCGGTGACATCGGGCGGCGCGACCGCAACATGCGCGACAAGCGTGAGCGGATCTTCAACGCTGCGGCGGAGCTGTTCGCCGAGCGGGGGTTCGCCGCCGTCTCGACCCAGCAGGTGTCCGAGCGAGCCGACGTCGCGGCAGGAACCCTGTTCCGCTACGCCTCGTCCAAAGGGGAGCTGCTCCTCATGGTCTACAACGACGAGTTCCGCGAAGCCCTGGACCTCGGTGAGGCGCGCGCGGCGGAACAGACGGACGTCGTCGAATCGATCGTCCAGATGGTCCTGCCGATCATCGACCGCGTTCAGGTGAATCCGGAGAACAGCCAGGTCTACCAGCGTGAACTGATCTTCGGACCGGCCACTGAGCAGTTCCGTGCGGACGGGCTCGCGATCGTCGCACACCTCGAGGCCCGCATCGCATCACGGCTACTCGACGAGGCCCGCAGGCGGAATCCGGAAACGGACGAGCGCCGTGCGGCCCTTGCGAGCAGCGGTGTGTTCGCGATCGTCCACCTGGCCGTCGTCCGGTCGTCGATGGGAACGGCATCGGATACCGACCCGGTCGAGGATCTCCGCATCCAGGTCGGCCAGATAGTAGCCGGGTACTTCGCGCAACCTTAGGCCGCCACCCGCCGCGGCGCCGTCCGCCACAACTCCACAAACCCCAACCCACACCTCACTCGACGAGCGCCGCCACAGGGCACAACCCGCAGGCGCGCGTCATCAGGCACAACCCGACAGAAAGAGAGAGCACCGATGAGCACCATCAAGAACGTGACCGTCCTCGGCACAGGAGTCCTGGGATCGCAGATCGCGTTCCAGACCGCGTACAGCGGCTTCCAGGTCACCGCGTACGACATCAACGACGACGTGATCGCCGCCGCGAAGGAACGGTTCGCCGGCCTCGCGAACACCTACACGTCCGAGGTCGATGGAGCCGCCGACGGCAAGGCGGACGCAGCGCTCGCCCGCGTCACCTACTCGTCCGACCTCGCCGCAGCCGTCGCTGACGCTGACCTCATCATCGAGGCGATCCCCGAGGTCCTCGAGCTCAAGCGCACCACCTACGAGTCGCTCAGCACCCTGGCCCCCGAGAAGACGATCTTCGCGACCAACTCCTCGACGCTCCTCCCGAGCGACATGAAGGCGTTCACCGGGCGCCCCGAGAAGTTCCTGGCGCTCCACTTCGCGAACCACGTGTGGAAGTACAACACGGCCGAGGTCATGGGCACGGAGGAGACGGACCCCGCCGTGTTCGACACGGTCGTCGAGTTCGCCGGCGAGATCGGCATGGTCCCGATCCCGATCCACAAGGAGAAGGCCGGCTACGTGCTCAACTCGCTCCTCGTTCCGTTCCTCAACGCGGGTCTCGCTCTCGCCGCAGGCGGGTACTCCGAGCCGAAGGACATCGATGAGGTGTGGCGGATCGGCACGGGCGCTCCCATGGGACCGTTCCAGATCTATGACGTCGTCGGCCTCATGACGCCGTACAACATCCTCGTGAACGGTGGCGAGAAGGACCAGCAGCTGGCCGCTTGGCTCAAGGAGAACTACCTCGACCATGGCAAGCTCGGCGCCGCATCCGGTGAGGGCTTCTACAGCTACAAGTAATCGCGACAGCTGCATACCGGCACACACAGAATGGGCCCGACCTCACACGAGGTCGGGCCCGTTCTCGCGCAGCCCCGCTGGCTCACACCTCAGCTCAGGCGTCGCCGCCGCGCAGGTAGACGGTCGTCGTCTCGGTGAAGAAGTCGCGGGCGACACCACCCTGCTCCTTGGGGCCGAGACCGCTGCCCTTCGTCCCGCCGAAGGGGACGTGCGGGTCGGCACCGGCCGACTCCGAATTGACGTGCAGAACACCGACGCGGACATCATCGATCGCCGCGAGAGCCCGCCCGAGATCTCGCGTGAACACAGCGGCGGACAGACCGTACTCGCTGTCGTTCACGAGGTCCATCGCGTGATCGGTGCTCGTGGCACGACGGATGCCGACGACCGGACCGAAGAGCTCCCGACGCCAGAGCTCGTCCGGTCCGCCCTCCGCCAACGCGAAGACGGTCGGTGCGATGAAGTGCCCGTCGGCGAGGAGACCTGACTCGTACGCCTCGGGGAGGACGATCGGTTGGACGCCCTCCGAGACCGCCCGGGACACGGCGGCCTGCAGGTTCGACTTCGCGCGACCGTCGATGACCGGCCCCATGTCGGAGGCCGGATCGATCGATTCGCCGACGACGATGGCACGGGCCCGCGCGGCGAAACGCTCGATGAACTCGTCCGCGACGGCATCGTGCACGACCACACGGGAGGTCGCCGTGCACTTCTGGCCCGTCGCACGGAATGCTCCGAGCGCGACCTGCTCGACGGCCAGGTCGAGATCGGCGTCGGCGAGCACGACGGACGCGTTCTTGCCGCCCATCTCGCCCTGGAACGGCACGCCACGCCCGGCGAGCTCCGCCGCGATGCCGCGACCCACCGCCGTCGAGCCGGTGAAGGTGACGGCATCGACCCGCGGGTGCGAGACGAGCGCCTGACCGACCGAGGGCGAACCGATGACGAGCGACAGGACGCCTGGCGGGAGTCCAGCCTCCTCGAGCGCCTGGGCGAAGCGCATCGCGAGCAACGGAACGACGGACGCGGGCTTCCACACGACCGTGTTGCCCGTGACGAGGGCCGGCGCGATCTTCCATACCGGGATCGCGATCGGGAAGTTGAACGGGGTGATGACGGCGATCACGCCCACGGGACGCCGGACGACGAGGATCCGCTCGCCGCGCCGCGACGACGCGAACAGTTCGCCCTGCTCGCGCTCCGACTCGTGGGCGAAGTAGCGCAGGATCTCAGCCGAACGGAAGACCTCGCCGCGCCCCTCGACGAGCGTCTTGCCCTCCTCTCGGGAGAGCTCCTCGCCCCAGTCGGGGATGTGCCGTTCGACGATCGCTGCCGCGCGCAGCAGCACGGCGGCGCGTTCCTGTGCCGGCGTCGCGGCCCAGACCTTGCCTGCGCGGGCTGCGGCGGTGATGGCGCGTTCGACGTCCGGTGTCGTCGCGGCGCGACCCGAGGCGACGATGTCGTCCGGGCGGCTCGGATTCTCGTCGATGATCTCCTCGCCGGCGCCTTCGATCCAGGATCCGTCGATGAAGTGGAGCAGTGGTGTGGTCATGGGCCTACCTGTCTGTGCGGTGAGCGGAACGGAGGGAGGGCGGAACTGTGGGGGAGCGGGGAGTGTGGGGAGGTGCGGGGAGGCGCTGGGGCGTCCCGCCTACCGGAACGCGGCGATGCCGGTGAGATGCTGGCCGAGCACGAGCGTGTGGACCTCGTCGGTGCCCTCGTAGGTGCGCACCGATTCGAGGTTCGCGGCGTGCCGGAGCGGCGAGTACTCGGCCGTGATGCCGTTGCCGCCGAGGATCGTGCGTGCTTCGCGGGCGATGCGGATCGCCTCGCGCGTGTTGTTGAGCTTCCCGGCGGAGATCTGGTGCGGTTCGAGCGCGCCGGCGTCCTTCAACCGGCCGAGGTGGAGGGCGAGGAGCGTGCCCTTGCCGATCTCGAGCGCCATGTCGACGAGCTTCTGCTGCGTGAGCTGGAACGAGGCGATCGGCCGGTTGAACTGGAGGCGACGACCCGAGTACTCGAGCGCAGTCTCGTAGCTGTCGCGGGCGGCGCCGAGGACGCCCCAGACGATGCCGTACCGCGCTTCGTTCAGACAGGAGAACGGGCCGCGGAGACCCGTGACGCCCGGCAGGACCGCGTCGGCAGGCAGACGGACGTCGACGAGGTCGATGTCGCACTGGATGGAGGCGCGCATCGAGAGCTTCTGCGGGATCGGCGTCGCCGTGAAGCCGGGAGTGTCGGTGGGGACGACGAAGCCGCGTACGCCCTCGTCGGTGCGCGCCCAGATGATCGCGACGTCGGCGATGGACGCGAGCCCGATCCACCGCTTGGCGCCGTTGAGCACCCAGTCGTCGCCGTCCCGCGCGGCGAACGTCGTCATGCTCGACGGGTCGGAGCCCGAATCGGGCTCCGTGAGGCCGAAGCAGCCGATGGCCTCGCCCGCGGCCATGCGCGGCAGCCACTGCTGCTTCTGTTCCTCCGAACCGTGCTTGTGGATCGCGCTCATCGCGAGCGAGCCCTGCACGGACACGAAGGTGCGGAGTCCGGAGTCGCCCGCTTCGAGCTCCATCGCGGCGATCCCGTATTCCACGGCCGAGCGCCCGGCGCAGCCGTAGCCCTGCAGGTGCATGCCGAGGAGTCCCAGCTCGGCGAGCTCCGGGATGATCTCGGTGGGGAACACGGCGCGGTCGTACCAGTCGGCGATCGAGGGGCGGATGCGACGGTCGACGAACTCCCGCACCTGGGCCCGCAGGGCGAGTTCCTGCTCGCTCAGGAGCGAATCGATGGACAGCAGGTCTGCTGACTCGGTCATGGCTGGTTCCTCTCGGGTGGGTTGGGTTCGGTGGTCGTCACGCCGCTGCCGCAGCGCGAATCTCGTCGGCGAGGATCGCGAGCCCGCTCCGAAGCAGGTCGATGTCGATGAGGAGCGGCGGGAGCAGGCGGATGACGTTGCCGTGCGTGCCGCAGCTGAGCACGAGTGCGCCGCGCTGGTGGCAGGCCGCGACGACCCGCTGCGCGAGGTCGGGACGAGGCGCGAGGGTCCCTGCATCGGCGAATTCGATCGCCATCATGGCGCCGCGCCCGCGGACCTCTGCGACGACATCGAGTTCGCTGGCGAGTGGATCGAGTGCGTCGCGGACGGCTGCTTCGATCCGCCCGACGTTCACGAGCGTCTCGGTGTCCTCGAGGATCTCGAACACGGCGATGGCGGCTTCGCACGCGAGCGGGTTGCCGGCGTAGGTGCCGCCGAGCCCGCCCACGTGGACGGCGTTGACGATCTCCGCTCGACCCGTGACCGCGCTGATCGGCAGGCCGCCGCCGAGCGCTTTCGCGGTGAGGATCAGGTCGGGAACGATACCCTCGTGCTCTGCTGCGAAGAGCGTGCCGGTTCTGCCGAGCCCGGCCTGGATCTCGTCGAGCACGAACACGATGCCGTGTGCGTCGGCGATCCTCCTGAGACCGGCGAGGAAGCCTGGGGCTGGAACGATGAAGCCGCCCTCTCCCTGGACGGGTTCGACGACCATCGCTGCGAAGCCGTCGGATCCGTGCTCGGCGATGATGCGCTCGGCGGCGGCGAGGGCGTCTGCGACCGCCTCGTCCGGGCCGTTGGACCGCAGCGGGTTGGCGTTCGGTGCGCGGACGACCTCGACGGGGAACGGCCCGAACGACGTCTTGTACGGGTGCTCCTTCGCGGTCATCGACATCGTGAGGAGGGATCGGCCGTGATAGGCCTCGTCGAACACCAGGACGCCTGTGCGGCCCGTGTACGCGCGAGCGATCTTCACGGCGTTCTCGACCGCTTCAGCTCCCGTCGTGAACAGGGCGGTCCGTTTCTCGAAGTCGCCGGGCGTGTGCGCGTTCAGCCATTCGCCGACGCGGACGAACGATTCGTACTCGGTCACCATGAAGCACGTGTGGGTGAAGCGTTCGAGCTGTGCGGCGACCCGTGCGCGCACCTTCGGGTGGTTGGCGCCGACGCTCGTCACGGCGATGCCGGAGGCCAGATCGACGAAGCGGTTGCCGTCGACGTCCTCGATGATGCCGCCCTCTGCGCATTCGACGAACACCGGAAGGGTGATGCCGAATCCATCGGCGATGTGGCTCCGGCGTTCCGTATGCAGGGCCGTCGAGCGCGGGCCGGGGACGGCGGTCGTCACGGCGATGGACTGCGGAACGGAGTACGGAGCGGTCGAGGGAGTGGTGAGAGCAACGGCGGTCATGGCCTCACCCTAGGACGGAGCGTCAGACCCATCATTGGATGTTTCATCCATCATGCCGAAGCGATTCGGCTAGCGTGGTCATCCATGGTGACCCTCCTGCAGTTGTCCGCCCGGCTCGGACCCGCGCTCCAGACCGGCACGGGCGCGCCGCCGCCCGCCGCGGTCGTCTCCGGCGTGCACCTGTCCGAACTCGCCGACCCCAGCCCGTACCTCGAAGGCGGCGAGCTCCTGCTCACCACCGGCATCCCGCTCCACGGCGGCGCCGATCGGATCGCGGCCTACGTCGCACGCCTCGTCGACGCCGGTGTGGCCGGCCTCGTCGTGGGGCTCGGCGAAGGGCTCGACACCGTGCCGCGGGACGTCGTCGAGCAGTGCTCCGCCGTCGCGCTCCCCGTCCTCCACGTGCCGGACGGTGTGCCCTTCCAGCGGGTGACGCGGGCGTTCTGGGACCTCGTGGGGGAGAGCGGCCGGGCCGGAGTGCTCGAGCAGCTCGGCACCCAGACGCGCCTCGCGCGTGCCGCAGGAGAGGACGATGCGCTGCGGCGCATCGTGGAGATCCTCGGACAGTCGCTCGGCGGCTGGGCGGCCTACCTGCCGCTCGATGATGCCGAGGAGACCGTGTTCTGGCCCGATTCGCTCAGCGGGATCGCTCCGCAGCTGCGTCCGGAGGTGGAGCGCCTGTTCGGCTCGGCGGGGTTCGCGGCCGCGACCTTCCAGGCCGAGGGGCGCGATGTCATCGGCTATCCGATCTCGACGAGGGCCGGCACGACGGGCGCGCTCGTCGTCGGTGCGGGGCGCGCTCCGAGCCGCACCGACAAGCAGCTCGTCCTCACGGCGCAGGCCCTGCTGGGGGCTGCGCTGCGCTCGCGCGACGGCTGTCGTCCGGACGGTGAGTCGACCGATGCGACGACACCGGGACGGCTCTGCGCGAGGCTGCTCGTCGACGGTCACGTCGAGGCCGCGCGCCTGCTCGCCGGCGAAGTCGGCGTCACGCTCCCGGCGCGGGTTCGGGTGACCGCGCGGTCGCTCGACGACGCCGGACACGGTGCGGAAGCGGTCAGAGCGGTGCCCGCCCATGCCCTCGTCACCGAGCTCGACGGTGTCCGCTTCATGCTGCATGACGCGGACGTGGTCGCTGAGGCCGCCGTGCACGCATCTGCACATGCCACTGCACACGCTTCTGCCCTCGCCGACGTGCCCTCCGTCGCCCTCGCCGGTGTCCGCGACGCCTGCTGGCGGCTCGCGGCACTCCTGACCGGTCCGGCAGCGCATCCGGCCGGCGAACTCGGGCTCAGCCGCGCGCTGCAGCGGGTCGCGGAACTGCAGGCATACGACCGCGCGCCACTCGTCGAGACGGTGCGCGAGTACATCAGGACCGGACGCAGCTGGGAGGACACGTCCCGCCTGCTGGGCGTGCACCGGAACACCGTGCGGCATCGGATCGACCTCGTGGAGCGGCTGCTCGACGTGAGCTTGGACGATCCGGACGTCGGTGCGGAACTGTGGCTCGTGCTACGGATGGATGCCGAGGAGACGGGTGAGACGGGTTCGGAGTCGCCGGAGGCCGGCCCGCTCTAGCGCAGCCAGTCGCGCACGCGTGCACCGTCCGCGTCCAGTGCGGGCGGTGCCTGGCGGGGGACCGGGAACGACGGCGTCCACGAGATGGCGTTGCGCACCTGACGGCCGACGACCTCGCCCGTGTCGTCGAGCACCTCGATGACGGGTTCGAGGCCGAGTTCCGCCGCGAACGCGAGCCCGGTGGGGATGTCGGCGACGACGCCGACCGGCACGCCGACCGCGGTGAGACGACGCTGCCACGATTCCGCGGAGTCCGAGGCGAGTGCGGCTTCGAGCGCCGCCACGAGCTCGACGCGATGTCCGACGCGCTCGCGATTCGTGGCGAACCGGGCATCATCGGCGAGTGCGGGAATGTCCAACGCCGTGACGAGGGCGCGGAACTGGCCGTCGTTGCCGCACGCGACGGCGAGCGGCTCATCGGCGCACGCGAGCAGTTGGTACGGGGCGATCGACGGGTGCACGTTGCCGAGGCGCGTCGGATTCACGGCGGCGCCGAGGTGGGCCGCCGCCTGATTGACGAGCGAGCCCTGGAGACTCGACAGCAGATTGACCTCCACGTGCGAGCCGTGGCCGGTCCGTTCGCGGCGCTGGAGGGCTGCGAGGATCGCGATGACGGCGTCCTTGCCCGTCAGGACGTCGACGAGGGCGACGCCGGCCTTCATCGGATCGCCGTCCTGCTCACCCGTGATGTGCATCAGTCCGCCGACGGCCTGGACGACGAAGTCGTAGCCGGGCAACGATGCCCCTGCGCCGGAGCCGAACCCGCTGATCGACGCGGACACGAGCCGCGGATTCGTTGCGCTCAGCTCCTCGTGCCCGAGTCCCAGCCGTTCGAGGGTGCCCGGGCGGAAGTTCTCGATGAGCACGTCGGCGCGCAGGGCGAGCTCGCGGGCCGTCGCGAGGTCCTCCGGGTCGGTCAGGTCGAGTGCGATCGACTGCTTGTTGCGGTTCACGCTCTCGAAGTAGGTCGCGCCGCGCTCGCCGTACGGCGGACCCCAGGCGCGCGTGTCGTCGCCTGTGCCCGGTCGCTCCACCTTGACGACCGTGGCACCGAGGTCCGCGAGCGTCATCGCGGCCAGCGGGCCGGCGAGCACGCGCGAGAAGTCGGCGACGAGCACCCCGGCGAGCGGCGCGGCATCGGTGGGTGGCGCAGCATCGGTCGACGGTGCAGCAGCGGGTTCGGCGGCAATGGCGTTCACCTGCCGGACACTACTCGCGCTCGCTCACCCGAGGGTTGTCCGATCCGTCCAGGACGGTCGTTCGAATCGAACGGTCAGACCCGCCCCGAACCGATCCGCGCCGCCGTCGACTCGCGGTCGACGATCGTGAGCGGGTACTCGATCTCCGTGCCGGTGGGGGAGCGGCCGTCGATGAGGTCGAAGAGCAGCGAGGCGCAGGCGATCCCCGCGTCCCGAGGGCGCAGGTCGATCGCCGTGACGGTCGGTTGGACGTGGGAGAGACTGAGGCTGTCGACGCACGATACGACGACGATGTCCTCACCTGGCACCCGACCGCGCTCGCGGAGCAGTGTGGTCACCTCGACGGCGCTCGCGTCAGGGGCGCACACGATCGCATCGATGTCGGGGTGCTCGTCGAGCAGGCGTTCGGCAGCCGCCCGGACCTGCACGTTGAGCGCCTCGAACGGCACGGTTCCGACGATCGGCTCCACGCCGCGAGACTCGCAGCCGGCGCGGAAGGACCGCGCGAGCTGAGCGGTCCAGTCGGTGTCGTCGGCCGCGACGATGAGGGCCGGCCGCGTCGCCCCCGTGGCGTCGACGCGGCCGAGGAGCTCCGTCATCGCCCGCTCGTGCGCGGACCAGACGAGCCCGTCCGGCCCCTGTTCGACGCCGATGACGTGCTCGAGCGAGACCACGGGGACGGGGTAGCCGAGGAGCACGGGCAGCGACGGGTCGCCGCGGCGAGGGTCGCCGATGATGATGCCGTCGGCGCGGATGGCGCGATCGCGGCGCTGGTGCTCGGTCGGGCTGACGATCGTCACGTCGTAGTCGTGCAGGGCGGCTTCGCCCACGATGCCGAACACGACGGCCATGTAGTACGGGGAGCGGGAGAGGATCTCCGGCAGGACGACGGCGATCGTCCCCGTCGCGCCCTTCCGGAGGTACTGGGCTGCCGAGTTCGGCGCGTAGCCGAGTTCGCGTGCGGCCGCGAGCACGGTCTCCCGCGTCGCCTCCGAGACGCGGCCGCCGCCGCTCAGGGCGTCCGACGCCGTGGTCTTGGCGACGCCGGCGAGGCGCGCGACATCGATGAGTTTGGCCGGTCCCCGCTCCTGCATGTCGCGAGTCTAGCCGCATGGTTGCCGGAACGATCCGGTCCGCCGGCGCTTCTGCTGCCGAGGGGTCGCGAATTGTGGGTGCGCGGCGCGAACACCCGCACGTTGCGACCCCTCGGCAGATTTGGTCTTGCCGGATCGGGTGGCGCGTTGTAGGTTTGCCGGAACGTTCCGGCAAGCACGACCGACGGAGCGATCGGATCCCTCGACCACCCAAGCGACCACCCGTACGACCACCCCGAAACGGAGACCACGTGAGCTGCCAGTGCGCCGCCCCGACCGACCAGGCGACCATCGCGATCCGCACCGAGGACAGCATCCTCGGTGCCCGTGCCGATCACCCCCTGTCCTCGCTCTCACGGACCGAGCTCGAGGTCGCCGCCGAGGTCCTGCGTGAAGCCGGGCTCCTCGTGGACTCCGCCCGCATCGCCTACATCGGCCTCGACGAGCCGCACAAGCTCGACGTCCTCGCCTGGTCGCCGGGCGACCCGCTTACCCGCCGGGCCCGCGTGCAGCTCATCGATCGCGACGCGCGAATCTCCACGGAACTCCTCGTCGACGTCGTCGGCCGCGAGATCGTCTCCAGCACCGAGCTCGACGCGGCCCTCATCGGCCAGGTGCCGCTCCTCAAGGAGGACCACGAGCTCATCCGGGAGCTCATCGCGGCCGACGAGCGGTGGCGGGACGCCCTCGCGCTCCGCGGCATCGACGATCCGTCGACGGTCGCGCTCGCCGCGCTCAGCTCCGGGACCTACCCGATCGAGGGCGAGTCCGGCGCCCGCATGGCCCGCATCCTCGGGCACCACCAGCCCACGCCGAACTCCCTGCCGTGGGCGCACCCCGTCGACGGCCTCGTCGCCTACGTCGACCTCGGCGGCCGTCGGGTGACGCAGGTCATCGACACGGGCGTCGTCCCGATCCCCGAGGAGAGCGGCGACTACCACGTGCCCGGAACCTTCGGGCCGGAGCGCACGACGCAACGGCCGATCGTGATCGAGCAGCCGGAAGGGCCGAGCTTCTCGTTCGACGGCGACGTGCTCACCTGGGAGAAATGGCAGCTGCGCCTCGGCTACGACATGCGCGAGGGGCTCCTGCTGCACCAGCTCGGCTTCGAGGACGACGGCCGTCTGCGTCCGATCATCCACCGCGCGTCCATCGCCGAGATGCTCGTGCCCTACGGCGACCCCGGACCCGTGCGGTTCTGGCAGAACTACTTCGACACGGGGGAGTACCTCCTCGGCCGTCTCGTGAACTCGCTCGAACTCGGCTGCGACTGCGTGGGAGACATCACGTACCTCGATGTCGCGCTCGGCGACTCCCTCGGCGAGACGCGCATCCTGAAGCACGCGATCTGCATCCACGAGGAGGACGCCGGAGTCCTCTGGAAGCACACCGAGCAGTTCACCGGCTCGTCCGACGTCCGCAGGCAGCGGAGGCTCGTCATCTCGTTCTTCGTCACGGTCGGCAACTACGACTACGGCTTCTACTGGTATCTGTACCTCGACGGCACGATCGAGTTCGAGGCGAAGGCGACGGGCATCGTGTTCACCGCCGCATACGACGAGCGGACGAGCCGATGGTCCTCCGAACTCGCGCCCGGCCTGGCCGCGCCGTACCATCAGCACCTCTTCTGCGCACGCCTGGACATGGCTGTGGACGGCGTCGTGAACGCCGTCGACGAGGTCGATGTGACGCCCGTGCCGATGGGGCCGGACAACCCGTACGGCAACGCGATCGGCTTCACCGCGACGAGGCTCGCGACGGAACCCGACGGTCGTCGACGAGCCGACAACCTCGTGGACCGCACGTGGCGGATCTCCAACACGGAGTCGACCAACCGACTCGGGCAGCCCGTCTCCTACGTGCTGCGACCGGAGGGTCGGCCGACGCTCATGGCGCACCCCGACTCCGTCATCGCCTCCCGAGCCCGCTTCGCCACCGAGCACCTGTGGGTGACCGCCTACGACCCGGAGGAGCGTTACCCGGCCGGGACGATCGTGAACCAGAGCCCCGGTGAGGGCGGTCTGCCGTCCTACCTGACCGAGGGGACGAGCATCGACGGCGAGGACATCGTGCTCTGGCACACCTTCGGCCTGACGCATTTCCCGCGCACGGAGGACTGGCCGATCATGCCCGTCGACACGACAGGGTTCGTTTTGAAGCCGGACAACTTCTTCGACCGCAACCCGACGCTCGACGTGCCGGCGAGTGCGTCCGGTTCCGCCTGCGCGTGCGCCCACGAAGCGCACACGGCGCACGAACATCACGGCGAGTGAACGCTTTCGTTACGTTCGTGTTTCGCCTCGCTCCGGACCTTGATCGGGTCCGGACCGAGGGGTACTGTTCCACCAATGCCGGAACGTTCCGGCACTCATAATCCGTTCTTCTGCACCTCCACGTTTCGCTACCCAGCACCCCCCCACCCCACCCCCATCACCACCGGCGCCACCGCACCACCCGACCTGACCGATGAAGACAGACCCGGGATCGTTCGCATCCCGAGAGGAGCCTCTCGACATGCACCACACACGAAACGCCGCACTCGCGGCGGCAGCCGTCGTCGCCATCGCCCTCACGGGCTGTACCGCCTCATCCACGAGCACGGGGGCGTCCCGCGACGAAGCGGCCCCCGGCTTCCTCGCCGTCGCCGACGACTCGTTCGGCACGGGCGGCGAGCTCGTGGTCCAGGTGGACTACGACACCGCCGAAGCAGGCGGCCTCGACCCGCAGGCCGCGACGACGGCCCGCACCTGGATGATCGAGTCGCTCTCCTACGAGACGCTCGTCACGATGGATGAACACCTCCAGCCGAAGCCCGGCCTCGCCACGAGCTGGGAGACGCCGAGCGACACGGAGTACGTCTTCCACCTCGACACGAAGGCGACCTTCTCCAACGGACGCGACATGACCGCCGACGACGTGGTCGGCTCACTGCAGCGCCTCATCAGCACGCCGACCGTGTGGACGGGCCAGCTCGGCACGATCGCCTCCGTCGAGGCGACCGGTGAGGACGAGGTCACCGTGAAACTCGCAGAGCCGCACACGCCCTTCCTTGCAGCCCTCGCCAACACGCCCGCGGCGATCCTCCCGATGACGGAGATCAACGACGGTTCGGTCGACATCACGACCCAGATGCTCGGCACCGGCCCCCTCGTCGTCACAGGCCACCGCCAGGACGAGAACTGGACGTTCGAACCGAACACGCACAACCCGAAGGCGGCCGAGCTCGGCTTCTCGAAGCTCCGCATGGACATCGTCGGTGACGAGACGACCCGCGTCGCTGCGCTCCGCGAGGGCAGCGCCGACTTCGCCGTTCTCAACTCGGTCGACTCGGCCGACGCGCTCAGCGGCGCGAAGGACGTCTCGGTGCTCAACCAGCAGAACACCGACTTCCACTACCTCATGATCAACTCGAAGTCCGGGAACGAGGCGCTCGCCGACCAGCAGGTCCGCTTCGCCATCAACACCGCCGTCGACCGGGACGCGATCAACCAGCTCGTCTTCGGCGGCAGTACGGAACTCACGGGAGTGACCCCCTCGCCGCTGCCGGACTCGTGCGACCCGACGAAGCTGCCCTCCGCCACAGCGACGACCGCCGAGGCGAAGGCCGTGATCGACGGCATCGGTGGTCTCTCCCTCGACCTCATCACCTACACGGACGAGCCCGTCCTCGCGGAGATCGCCCAGGTCATGCAGCAGAACCTCGCCGAGATCGGTGTCACGGTGAAGATCGAACAGCTCGATTACGCGAGCTACTCCGCCCGCGTCTACGCCGACCCGTCCTCCTTCGACCTCGCGCTCAGCTGGTTCGCCGGGTACGCGGACCCGTCGATGGTCAGCACGTGGTGGAATCCGGCCGTCGCGGGCTTCTCCTCGGTCTTCATGTCGGGATCCGATGAGCTGAACGGCTTCATCGCCGACGGCTACGCGGCGCCGGCCGGCAAGGATCGCGCCGCCGTCTTCACCGAGCTCTGCCGGGCCGCCGACGAGCAGAGCGAGATGGTGCCGCTCGTCCTGCGCCCGTCGATCATCGGCTACCGCACCGACACGCTGAGCCCCACGATCACGAGCGCGGAGGGCTACGGCAACTTCCTGCGCAACGTGTCCGCCTTCCGGGCCGCCGAATAGCCGTCGCGTCCGAGCCGAGCCGTCAGTCGTCGAGAGGAACACCATGAGAGTCGTCCTGTGGTCGGTGAGGAGGATCCTCGTCGCCGCGCTCACCGTGCTGGGGGTGTCGATCCTCATCTTCGGATCGGTCCGCCTGCTCCCGGGCGACTACGCGGACCTCGTGCTCGGGCCGCTCGCGTCGCCGGCGCAGCGGGCCGAGGCAGTGGCGAAGTTCGGCCTCGACGACAACGTCGTGGTCCAGTACCTCCGCTGGCTGGGTGATGCGGTGCGCGGCGACTTCGGGGTGTCCTTCGTCTCGAACGTCTCCGTGACCGACGAGTTCGCAGCGCGGATGCCGGTGACCGCGACGATCGCCCTCCTCGCGATCATCGTGACGCTCGTCGTCGGCATTCCGCTCGGCGCGTATTCGGCGCTGCGGTCGAAGGACCGCGCTGCGGGTACGGCAGGGCGGATCGTGAGCGCGCTCGGCATCAGCATCCCCGAGTTCGTGCTCGGCGGTGTCGTCGTGTTCGTGGTGTCGAGTGCCGCCGTCGGCCTCCGGATCGGCGGCTTCGCGAGCCTCGACGCGGATCCGGCGGCGTACTTCGGCTCCCTGCTCCTCCCGACGGTCGTGCTCTCGGTCGCGTGCGTCGCCGTGACCGCCAGGAACACGCGGGACGCGGTCATGAACGTGCTCGTGGAGCCCCACATCGCCGCGGCCGTCGCACGAGGCGAGTCGCCCTGGCAGATCGTTCGGTACCACGTGGCTCGGAACGCCGCCGCTCCCGTGCTGACGGTGGTCGCGACGATCGTCGCGACGCTCCTCGGCGGCACCGTCATCGTCGAATCGATCTTCAACATCCCCGGCATGGGCTCGTACCTCGTGACGGCGCTCGGTCGCCGCGACTACGCGATCATCCAGGCGAGCGTGCTCCTCGCGGCGGTCGTCTTCATCGTCACGAGCCTCCTCATCGACCTCCTGTCCAATCTGCTCGATCCGCGCCTCGCCGCGAAGGGAGCGTCCTCGTGACCACCGCTCGCATCCGGGTGCTCCGGCCCGCCAAACGCCCGGGCTTCCGCACCGCTCTCCGTGCGGACGCCGTGCTGACGGTCGCCGGGGCCGTGCTCCTCGTCCTCATCGTGCTCGCCGCGGCGTCCGTCCTCACCGGGTTCGCCGGCTCGACGAGCGCCACCGTCGGGCCCCGTTTCCAACCGCCGTCGGCCGCGTGGCCGCTCGGGACCGACAACCTCGGCCGTTCGCTCCTACCGCGGCTCCTGGAGGGCGTCTGGACGACCCTCCTGCTCTCGCTCATCGCCGTCGTCGTGTCCGGCACGATCTCCACGATCCTCGGCATGGTGTCCGGCTACTCGAGCGGGGCTGCGAACGAAGCGGTCATGCGCGTCGTCGACGTCCTCTACGCGTTCCCGGCGCTCGTCCTCGCGATCCTCGTCTCCGCGATCATCGGTCCAGGGCGCGTCGCCGCCATCGTGAGCATCGTCATCATCACGATCCCCCTCATGACCCGGATGGTGCGGATCGCGACGAAACAGATCGCTTCGCGCGACTTCGTCCTCTCCGCGCGCATCAGCGGGCTCCGCACCCCGCACGTGTTCGTCCGGCACCTGCTGCCGAACATCGCCGGGACGATCGCCGTGCAGGCGAGCTACGCGCTCTCCGTCGCGATCCTCGTCGAAGGCGGCCTCAGCTTCCTCGGCTTCGGCGTGCAGGTGCCGGAGGCATCGCTCGGCCTGCTCATCCAGCAGGGGATGCTCTACATGACGAAGGCCCCGTGGCTGCTGCTCGCCCCCGGCATCGTGCTCGTCGTCGCGATCCTGTCCGTCAACCTCATCGGGGACAGCCTCCGCGACGCCTTCGAACCCCGCGAGACGAGGAGCCTCTCATGACCATCGTTCAGCGCGCCGCTTCCGCGGACACGGGACGGACGGGAACCACGCCCGCCCTCGAGATCGACGACGTCGCGCTCGACTTCGTGGCCGGCGACCGACGGGTACGCGGCCTCGACGGCGCGACCCTCGTCATCGAGCCGGGGACGAGCGTCGCCGTCGTGGGCGAGTCCGGTTCGGGTAAGTCGACGCTCGCGTCCCTCATCGGGAGGCTCCAGCCGGACGCCGCAGTGCTCGAACGCGGAACGGTGCGCGTCGACGGGATCGACGTCGCCTCGCTCGACACCGCCGGGATCCGTGCGATCCGTCGCTCCGTCCTGGGCTTCGTGCCGCAGGACCCCATCGGGTCGCTCGACCCCACGATGCGCATCGGCCGTCAGCTCGCGCTCGTCCTGCGCCTCACCGGTCAGGAGGCCGGGCGACGGGCTCAGGCAGCGCTCCTCGGCCGGATGCAGATCGCAGATCCCGAGCGCGTCCTCCGCCTCTACCCGCACCAGGTGTCCGGTGGGATGGCGCAGCGCATCTCGATCGCCATCGCGATGTGCAGGAAGCCGCGCATCCTCATCGCGGACGAGCCCACGGCAGCCCTCGACAGCCAGGTCCGGGAGGGAGTGATCGGCCTCATGTTCGACGAGGCCGAGGCGAATGGCACGACGATCCTCTGGCTCAGCCACGATCTGCCGGCCGTGTCCCGCTGGTGCGACGAGATCGCCGTGATGTACGCGGGCCGGGTCGTCGAGCACGGACCCGCGCGCGACGTGCTCGCACACCCCGTGCACCCGTACTCGTCGGCGCTCGCGAGCACCGACCCCAGTCGGGTGGCGATGGGGGAGCGACTGCTCACGATCGCGGGCACGCCGCCTGTGCTCCACGAGGCCGCGCACGGCTGCGCCTTCGTGGACCGCTGCCCGGTGGCGCTCGACGAGTGCCGCACCACCCGGCCGACGCCCGTGCCGATCACGATCGACGGGGCTCCCCGAGAGAGCCTGTGCCTCCGTACCGAGGAACTCGTCGCCGCCGAACGCGCGGGGGGGCGCCGATCGTGCACCTCGAAAGGATCCGGTCATGACCCCGCAGACACCCACCATCGAACTCGACGGCGTCCGTGTCGCGTTCTCCACCGGGTGGGGATCCGGGCGAGGATCCGTCGTCGCGATGGACGACGTGTCCTTCGCGATCGCGCCGGGCGAGACGCTCGGGCTCGTGGGCGAGTCGGGTTCCGGCAAATCCACGACGGGGGCGGTCGCACTCGGACTGCAGCACGTCGACGCGGGAGCCGTGCGCTTCCACGGTGAACCGCTCGGGCGCAGCCTCCGGTCGCGGGCCGGGCGTGTGCAGGCGGTCCTCCAGCACCCGCAGTGGGCGCTCGATCCGCGGATGCGAGTGCTCGACTCCGTCATCGAACCGCTCCTCGTCACTGAAGGGCGCCGGAACGCAGGCAACGAACAGCGGGCCCTCGCGATGCTCGCCGACGTGGGCCTCCCGGAGTCCTACGCCTCGCGCCGTCCGCACGAGCTGTCCGGCGGCCAACGCCAGCGGGTGAGCGTCGCACGCGCGCTCGTGACGCATCCCTCGTTCATCCTCTTCGACGAGGCCGTGAGCGCCCTCGACGTCTCCGTGCAGGCGCAGATCCTCAACCTCATCAGGGACCTGCAGAGCGAATACGGCTTCGCAGCGCTCTTCATCTCGCACGATCTCGCGGCCGTCCGCTACGTCTCGCATCGCGTCGCCGTCATGCAGACGGGTCGCATCGTCGAACTCGCCCCGACCGCCGCGTTCTACCAGCAGCCCTCGCATCCGTACTCGCAGCAGCTGTTCCGCGAACTCACGGGCTGAGCTCTCTCCGCCTCGTTCGATCCATGCATCCGCACCACAGAACACCGACCTCCTCAGGAGCAACACCGTGACCATGACAGACCACCGCCTGACCACCCCGAGCGCCTTCGGGGCGCGCGGTTCCAACCCCGACTTCCTCCTCGAACCGAGCTTCGCGCCCGGCCGCGCGACCCTCGAGTACGACTTCCCAGGCGTCCTCGTCGGCACCGCCGAATACGCGGCCGGGCCGACCGGCGCGACCGTCATCTCCGTGCCGAAGGGCGCACGGACCGCCGTCGACGCCAGAGGCGGGGCGACGGGTGTGAGCGGCGCGTACTCGTTCAACCACGCGATCTGCCTCGCGGGCGGTTCCGTCTACGGGCTGAGCGCCGCTGCCGGCGTGTCCGCGGCGCTGCTGCACCGCGTCGACAACCGGGCGAGCTTCGCCGAGCTCCAGCTCGTCTCCGGAGCCATCATCTACGACCTCTCCGTCCGTGAGAACTCGGTCTACCCGGATGCCGCGCTCGGAGCGGCCGCCCTCGAAGCGGCGAGCCCCGACACGATCCGCCTCGGCCGGGTGGGCGGCGGCGCCTCCGCATCGGCCGGCAAGGTCGAATACGCGCGCACCGAGTTCACCGGGCAAGGAGCGGCCTTCCGCCAGGTGGGCGACGTCAAGGTCCTCGTCGTCACGATCGTCAACCCCTACGGCGTCATCGTCGACCGCGACGGTCGGATCGTGCGCGGCAACTTCGACCGCGAGACCGGGACGAGACGCCACCCCACCGAGGACTACGCGCTCGCGCTCGCCGAGCACGACTTCCCCGCATCGACCGCCGGCAACACGACGATCACGGCCGTCGTCACGAACGTCGCCCTCACCGATCGGGAACTCGACCAGTTCGCGATCCAGGTGCACAGCTCGATGCACCGTGCGATCCAGCCCTTCCACACGGCGCTCGACGGCGACACGCTCTTCGCCCTCACGACCGACGAACTCGAACTCCCCGTCGATCAGTCGTCCCGTCACGGCGGGCTCTCGGTCAACGCGACGGCGATCGGCGCCATCGCGAGCGAAGCGGCCTGGGACGCCGTGCTGAGCGCGGCGGAGTAGCCGTGCACGAGTTCCCGAAGTACCTCGCGCCGTCGGACGCCGAGGTCGTATCGCTCGTCGCGGAGCATCCCTTCGCGCTCGTCATCTCGACGGGGGAGGACGGCGTGCCGATCGCGACACACACGCCCGTCATCCTCGATCCCGCGTCTCCCCGTCCGGAGGGCGGGTTCGTCGGGCAGACGCTGTACGGCCACATCGCACGGGCGAACCCGCAATGGCGGAGCTTCAGCCCGGACCGCAACGTCCTGCTGGTCTTCTCCGGACCGCACGACTACGTCTCGCCCACCGCCTACGGCTACGAGCCCGCCGTCCCGACCTGGGACTACACGGCCGTCCACCTCACCGCCCGGCTCGAACTCCTGGAATCGCGTGAGGACTGCCTGCGCATCGTCAGCGACACGGTCACCGCGCTCGAAGGCCTCGAGGACGTCCAATGGGACATGCACGCCTCCATCCCCACCTTCGAGCGGATCGTCGAACACGTCGTCGGTTTCCGCCTGCACGTCGTCGAGCAGCGGGCCGTCTTCAAGCTCAGTCAGGACATGCCGACCGATGTGCGCGAGCGGGTCGCGGACGCGTCACGGGCCCGCGGCTGCCCGTACGGCGACGTCGCGAGCCTCATCGAGGGCGGTGGCGTCGTGCGGACGACGACCACGGAACGGAGCGCGCGATGAGGATCCACACCTGGCGGAGCAGTGAACGCGATCCCGCGCGCCGAGGCGAAGCGTTCGGAACGTTCGCCGCGCCGCACCTCCACGCGGCACTCGCCGAGTACCTCGCGATGTTCACGGCCTTCGGCATCTCCGAACCCCGGTACCGGGCGGTGGCGGAGCGATCGCTCGACGCCGCTGCCGCCTGGACGCCGGCGCTCGCCGTCGAACTCGAGGCCACCGCACGTGCGGCCTCCCTCGCGCCCTGGCAGCTCATGGCCCTCAACGCGCGCACCGAGATCATGGCGATGCTGCAGCCGGTCGGTCCCGGGGAGTGCTCGACCGCCGTGCACGTGCCGTCGGACGGCAGCCGTCCCCGCACGATGCAGACCTGGGACTGGCACGACACACTCTCCAACGACACGGTCCTGCGTGCCTTCCCGGGGGAGGACGGGACGCGCGTCGCGACGTTCACGGAGTTCGGCCAGCTCGCGAAGATCGGAGTGAACACGCGCGGGCTCGGCCTGCACTTCAACATCCTGCACCACGGCAGCGATGGTGGAGGCGCTGTTCCGGATGGCGCCGACCCTGCAACTGACACCCGCACCGACCCCGGTCTGCCCGTGCACCTCGTCGCGCGCGCGATCCTCGACCGCGCCTCGACCGTCGACGAAGCGGTGGCGATCGCCCGGGAACTCCCCGTCGCGGCATCCACCGTGATGACGGTCGTCACGCGCGGGACCGCCGACAGCATGCCTGTCGCGGCCTCGATCGAGATCAGTCCGGCCGGGCTCGCCGTGCTCCGCGCCGTTCCTGGGCGGACCCTCGTACACACGAACCACTTCCTCGACGAGGCGCTCGCCGCGGGGGAGACGTCCGCCTACCGCAGCTCGACGAAGGAACGGTATGACTTCCTCATCGCCAATGGCGAGCTCGCGGCGGAGCCCGATGACGTCGACCGGGTCGCGTCGTTCGGCACGGCCGTCCGGGCCGGATCTCCGGGTGCCGACGGGGAGACGGTCGGCGCGTCACCGGTCTGCCTCAGCCCGCGCGCCGAGGATCCCGAGCACCTCCGTTGGGAGACCAAGCTCAGCGTCACGATCGACGTCGACGCCGCTTCGCTCGGCTATCAGGCGGCGAGCCCGGCCGAGGTGAGCCGCGACGGCTGGCGCACCTTCGACGCGTGAGTAGGCAGCCGTGCTCGAGCCGCTCGGAGCGGTGATCATGGCGGTGGCCGCTGCCGCGACGGTCTCGGGAACTGCCTGGGGAGCCGCCCACGCGTCCGGACGGACGGCGGGCGCGCTCCTCAGCGGCGTGGTGATGTCCGCGTGCATGATCGACCACGCCGCATCGCTCGGACTGCTCCCGGCCCACATGTGGTTCGTGCTCCTCGTCGCGACGGCGATCATGGCATCGGTCGGTCGGCTGGACGCGTCCATGCGGCTGCATCGGGCCGCCTCCTCGCTCGTGATGGCGGCCGTGCTCATGGGCGTGTTCGGCTCCTCGGCGCATGCGACGGCGGCACCGGGCGCTCTCCATCACACGTCAGGCGGCCAGGCTCCGCTCGCCATCGGCCTCCTCGTCGCATACCTCGTGCTCACGGTCGTGGTGCTCCGTCGTCCGCGCGCGGCGCCGCCCACTCGTTCGTCAGCACGGTGGCGCGCAGCCCTCGAACCGTGCTGCATGGCCGCCGGCACCGCTGCGATGATCGGTGCGGCTGCGCTCCACCCTGCCTGACGGTGCTCGTGCCGAGCGAGCTACTGAGCCGCCTGCGCCTGTGCGTCCGCCTGCTGCGGCAGCTCCGCCATGAACGTCGCGAACGTGTCCGCGATCGCCTTGGACTGCGTGTGGTGGAGGTAGTGGTCGCCCTCCAGGTGCACGAGCTCGCCGTGGTCGACGCTTGCGACCTGTTCCTCGTGGAGCTTCGTCCAGCCCTTGACCGTGTCGGGGTCGACGATGAATTCGAGGATGGGCAGGTCCTTCGGGAACGACAGCGACTGGGAGTTCTTGAAGTTGGAGCCGATGTGCGCCATCTCGTCGCCGTAGGTGGAGGTCATCGAGTTCTTGTTGGCGAACATCTTCATCTGCTCTTTGGTCGCTTCGTCGAAGCCACTGTCGGCGTACGCGTCGCCGCCCATGTCCGCGAGCAGTCGCAGGAGGCCGAGGGACTTCGCGGTCTGCATCGCGCCGATCGGGAACTCCGTGTCCATGTTCGGCTGGGTCGGCACGCTGCTGTCGATGCCGACGAAGGCCGTGACCTCGTCGCGGTACTGGTTGACGTAGTCGAGGCCGTAGATCCCGGCGATCGAGTGGCCCATGAGCACGTAGCGGTCGATCTGCAGGTACTGGAGCGCCTCGTGGATCTCACGGACGATGTTCGCCGTGGTGCGCTCGGTGTCGGTCGGATCGCTCAGACCGTAGCCGAAGGGTTCGACGACGACCACGCGGTTCGTCGGTTCGAGCTCCTTGACGAGCAGCGAGAAGTCGAGGGTCGGCGACGAGGTGCCGAAGCCGGGGATGAGGACGACGGTCTGGTCGCCATCGCCGGAGATGGCGACGTTCATCTGCTTGCCGTCGACGGGAACGCGTTCGCCGTAGGGCTTGATGGCCGACGCTTCCGAGTTGCTGGCCACGACGTTCACGATGGACGTGGTCGCCAGAACGAGGGCGATGACGGCGACGATGCTGCCGATGGTGATGAGCGTTACCTTCAGAAATTTCTTCATGTTCATTCCGTTGTGTCGGCTCGCCGAGGACCGCGTTCCACAGGCGCGACGAGCTGCTGAGTGATGCCGTGGCGGCGATCTCTCCGGGCGTGGACGCACGCGTCGCCGGCCGAAGACACGACCGTCGTGGCGTTCCGAATCCCGGTGTGCAGTCAGTGAAGGCGCATCGTGCCCACCTGGGATTCCTTCCACCTTAGCCAACACCCGCTGGTCAAAGCCTGGATCGTGCGGGTTCACAGGCCCGGCCGGGCGCCGTTCGGGCGTGTCGACCAGAGTGTGTCCGGCAGGGCGTGTCCAGTTACCGCACCATCGTGTCGAACCGGACGAGAGTGGATCCCCTACGCTTGATGAGGATAGGCAACCCTAACCCGAGCGGATCGCTCGTTTCACGCCCTCAGAAAGTTCCTCCATGGTGTTTCCCCGACCGCATCTCCGTTCGATCACGCTCGCGATCGTCGCCACTGCCGCCGCCCTCGGCCTCGGCCTGAGCGGCTGCTCCTCGTCCGGCTCCGCCGCATCGGGAACAGTCTCCGGAGAGACCCGCGCGGTTGAGACGCACTACGGCGACATCGACGTTCCGGTCGCTCCGAAGCGCGTCGTCGCCGTGTCCTACGACACGCCGTGGCAGCTCCGCTCAATCGGGGTGAAGCCCGTCGGCGTGCAGGACTACAGTGCCTACGTCGGGCAGTTCACGCCCGATGCCACGGCCTACGTGAAGGGCATCCCGACCATCGGAGCGTTCTTCTCCCTCGACCTCGAATCGGTCGCTGCGGCCAAGCCGGACCTCATCGTCGGCGACGCCCTCGAGATCGACGACGAGCTTTACAAGAAGCTCTCCGCCATCGCACCGACTACGATCTTCTCCGCCGACTACGGAGGCGATTGGCGCACGATCGGCACAGGCGTCGCCGATGCGGTGAACAAGTCCGCTGCATTCGACACGCTCGCCGGTCAGTACGACGAGCGCGCGAAGGAGATCACCACCACCTACAGCAGCGTTCTCACCGGCAAACGGTGGGCGGGCGTCTCCGAAGGCGAGACCGCGGACGGCTTCTCGATCCTCTACCCGACGGGCGTCCTCGGGGCGCTCTGGTTCAAGGACCTCGGTGCGACACTCGCTCCGGGTGTACCCGAATCGAACGCGAACGGCTTCGAATTCATCTCCGGAGAACTCACCACGACCGTCCTCGGCGAAGCCGACGTCATCGTGGCGCCCGCGGACGCCGACGGATCACTGAACGCCACGATCACGGCCGTCAAGGATGCTCCGCTCTTCTCGCAGCTGCCCGCCGTCACCGCGGACAACATGTACTGGGTCTACAGCACCGTCACCGACTACGCCAGTGCCCTCGAGTGGCTCGACCGCGTGGAAGCCGATGTCCTCAAGCCACTGAGCGCGAAGGGCTGAGCCGTCCGAGCCGTCCAAATCGTCCGAATCGTCCCCGAGGAATCCTCAACATGACCATCGCACCAGAATCGCGCGCGCTGCGCAACGTGCTCAACACGTCGCGGCTCAGCGCGCCCGCTCGGCCCGTGCCACCCGCGCAGCCCGTGCGCGGCATCGTGCACCCCGCCGTCGACGACGTCCCGTGGCTCCTCGAAGCTCCGTGGATCCTGTCGACGGGCACGTACAAGAGCCTCATTCCGGAGGAGTGGTCCGAGCACGCGCATCGGGAGCACTGCCTCATCTGGTCGGAGAGCGGCACGGTCACGGTCGAAGCCGACGAACAGTTCTGGATGGTCGCGCCCGGCCTCGGCATCTGGGTGCCGGCCGGAACGGTGCACCGCGTCACGGCGGACAGCGGTTCGCTCCTCTCCATCACCTATTTCCACCCGGAGCGGATGGCGGTCGCGTGGGTGGGCGTGACGGGCATCAGCCTGACGGGCGTCGTACGCGAGCTCATGCTGCACAACAAGACCGTGGAGATGCCCGAGGAGCGGCGATTGCGGTTGCAAGCGCTCACCGTCGACCTCCTGATGCCCGTCGAGACGGCATCGCTCACCATCCGCCTGCCCACGGATCCGGCCCTGCGGGAGGTCGCCGACGCGATCATCGCGAACCCGTCCGACGACCGCACGTCCACGGAATGGGCGGAATCGCTGCGGATCAGCACCCGGACGCTCTCGCGCGGTTTCCTGCGCGAGACCGGCTCGACCCTCACCCAGTGGCGGATCCTCGTGCGGATACGCGCCGCACTCATCGACATCGCCGCGGGGATGCCCGTCGCCGCGGTCGCACGCAACCTCGGCTACTCGAATCGGAGCGCTTTCATCGACCTCTTCACACGGACGACCGGGCACGCCCCGGCCGCCTACTTCCAATCGTTCAAGCGGGGCGCGCACGTCGGCCTCGGCCATGTCGTCCACAACACGGGGAGCATCGAGTAATGGCGTTCTGCGAACCGGCACGCGTCGTGAGCGCGCGACGACTGACCCCGAACATGGTCCGCGTCCAGCTGGAGGCCGTCGGCGACTGGCGGTGGTTCGACGACGGCAGAGGTGACGAGCGCATCGACCTCGCGTTCCCGTTCCCTGGTGAGAGCGTCGCTCGCATCGAGTACTTCAACCGTCCGGAGTACGGGCGTGCCGACGATCATGATGAGCATGAGCACAACGACCACTCGCACGATCACGGCGACGACCACGAACCGGATCCGGAGGATTCCCCGCCGTGGCGCCACTACACGGTCCGTTCGGTCGCGGATGCGGGGCGGTCGTTCACGATCGACTTCGTCGTCCATGAGGGCGGCCTCGCTGCGGAGTGGGCGATGCGTGCCGAGCCGGGTCATGTGCTCGGTGTGTTCGTGAGCGGCGATTCGAGCTCCTACTACGACGCTCCCTCGGATGCCGAGTGGCAGCTGCTCGTGGCCGACGCCACAGGACTGCCGGGGCTCGGCCGGATCATCGAGGAATTGCCCTCCGGGGCACGGGTCCACGCGATCGTCGAGGTGTCGACGGCTGCCGACGAGCAGACGTTCGAGACGGTCGGCGACGTGCAGATCACCTGGTTGCACGGCTCCGGTCTCGGGCTCGCGCCGAGTGCGCTGCTCAGTGCCGTCGAGGCGCTCGAGCTGCCGGAGACGCCCGGGTACGCGTGGGTCGCGTGCGAGGCGGCCGTCAGCCGGTCGATCCGCAGACACCTCCGCACGGTCCGTGGCCTGCCGCGCAACCGGCACCACGCCATCGGCTACTGGACCGCCGGCCACACCGGCCATTTCGAGCAGTCCTGACCTCCAGGCATCCTGGCCTCCTCAGCTCGCGAGGGGGCGCACATTGTGGGTGTCGGGGCCTCCACACCCACAATGTGTGACACCTCGCGGGCTATGCGGGGTCGGGGGTGGCGAGGTGGTGGGCGAGATTCGCGAGGGACGATGCGATGCCGGTGGCATGGTCAGCGGGGGAGATGCCGGGCGGGACGTCGGTCGCCTCGATCGTGACGAGGGTGCCGTCGCCCTCCGGTTCGAGCCGCCAGGTCATCGTCATCGTTCCGGCGAAGCGCGGATCGTCGGACGCGAACACGACGCGTTGCACGATCCGCTCCTCCGGCACGATCTCGACGAACTCGGCCTCCGTGACGTCCGTCGACGCGGATGACTTGCCCGGGCTCGTCGCCGCATCCACGTAGGTCAGCACCATCCGGTAGCCGCCTCCCGGCCACGGGTCGAAGCGTTCCAGCGTCCCGAGCATCCCGTCCGGTGGCAGCCACGCCTCCAGCTGCTCCGGTTCGATCATCGCCGCGTACACGTCCGCGGCTGATGCTCCGATCAGCCGGCTCCCTCGATCGACTCGCTTCGTCGCCTCGCTCATGTGCTGCGCTCCTCCCTGTTGTCCTGACCGCCTGCTGTCATGCCTGCTCTCCTGCCGCCGCCTCGCACCTCGCCCACCCTCCCCACCATCCCTCCCCACCATCCCTCCCCACCATCCCTCCCCACCCACCCCCGGTCAAGGCCCCTCCACCCCTCCACCCTTCCGCCGAGGGGTCGCAAACTGCGGGTGCGAGACGCCAACACCCGCAAGTTGGGACCCCTCGGCAGAAATGGGTTGGGATGGGGGAGTCGGCGGACGGGCCGGGAGAAGGGCTAGCCACAGGGGAGGGGCACGGGCAGAGTGGACGAGGAGGCGACGGCGCTTCCGCGAGAGGAGTCGCATGAACGCATCCGAACACGCATCCGAACACGCAACCGGTCGCCTCGACGGCAAGGTCGTCATCGTGACGGGCGCGGGCGGGCACGGTGTCGGCGGGGGAGTCGCGGAGGCCGTGCAGGCCGCTGGCGCCCTCCTCGTCGTGAACGATGCGACGCCCGATGCGCTCGCCGCGGCATCGGCCCGATTCCCCGATGCAGTGCTCGCGCCGGGAGACATCACCCGCGCCGCTGACGTCGAGGCGATCGTCCACGCTGCGATCGATCGGCACGGCCGGGTGGACGGCCTCGTCAACAACGCCGGCATCGGTCTGCGCACACCCGCCCATCTCGCGACGGAGGAGGAGTTCGACCACCTCTACGCGATCGATGTGAAGGGCCTCTGGCTGATGACGCGCGCGTTCGTCACGCATCGGATCGCGGAGGGCGGCGGCGGCGCCATCGTGAACGTGTCCTCGGTGCACGCGACGCACACCCAGAACCGGTTCGGGTTGTACGCGGGGGCGAAGGGCGCGGTCGAGGGGCTCACGCGGGGTTTCGCCGCGGAGCTCGGCGTCCACGGCATCCGCTGCAACGGCGTCGCTCCCGGCGCCGTGTTCGATGAGCGCGTGGCCGATCGGTACGGCATCGCCTCGGACGATCCGGTCGCGTGGATCCACGATCACAGTGCCACCCAGCAGGTGCTCGAGCGGGCGGTGATCCCGCGGGACATCGGCGAGGTGGCAGCGTTCCTCCTGTCCGACGCGTCGTGGGCGGTCGCGGGTCAGACGGTCACGGTCGACGCCGGTCTCAGCATGCTGCTCTACGACCGTCGTTCGTCCGGGGACCGCCCCTGACCGGCACCGGCTGCCCGCGAGGGGGCACGAACGCACAGTCCGGAGGCGCCTGCACTGTGCGTGTGCGACCCCTCGCGGGCTGAGGCGGGGGATCAGTAGGATTGGGGCGGGCGAGCAGACGGCTCGCCGACAGGCAGCGCGTGCGATGGTGGGGGAACCAACCGTGATTCGATTTCTGATCAGAACCCTCATCAACCTCGGAACCGCCGCCATCGGTCTCTTGATCGCGGCGTGGGTCATCCCCGGCGTGTCGATCACGATCTCCGGGTTCATCATCGCCGTCGTGGTGTTCACGGTGGCTCAAGCGATCCTGTCGCCGTTCATCTTCAACATCGCCCGTCAGTACGCCGCGCCGATCCTCGGTGGCATCGGGCTCGTCTCCACACTCGTCGCCCTGTTCATCGCTTCGCTCTTCCCCGGCGGCATCACGCTCCACGACGTGCTCGCCTGGGTCCTCGCGCCCCTCGTCGTCTGGATCGTCACCGCGCTCGGCGGTTGGATCCTGGGGGCGATCTTCCTGAAGGACAGGATCAAGAACCGCAAGGCGAACCCCGCTCCGTAGATCTCCGCGCCGCCGCAGCCCACCGTTCACCTGGCGTTTCCTTTGCGGCTACCGACGGATCCGGAACCGGACACTCGTCGGCAGCAAGCTCGTTCCGGCAACCGCATGCCCCTGCGGTTCCAGAACCAGCCGCGCAACACCCGTCCGTGAAGGAACCTCCGTGACCGTGAACCCCTCCGTCCGTCGCGCGAGCTGGTCGGCGCTCGTCGTCGCCCTGCTCGCGGGCGCCTCGCTCGCCTCGGCGGGAGTCGTCCAGGCCGCGCCCCTCGTCGCCGACGCAGCGCCGGCGCCCGACTACCTCAACGCGAAGGCCGGCGACCTCGTCGACGTCCGCATCGGCGACGTCCTGCCGACCCAGCCGTCCCTCGGCTACGACGAGGTGTACTACAAGCTCGGCCGCTACACGCTCGGCAAGGACGCGATCAACAAGAAGTTCGACGATTGGTGCGAGGCCAACGGACAGGTGCAAGCGGCATCCGCGACCGCGGCGTCCACGCTCGCCGACCCCGCGTCCTTCACGTGCACGGTCCCGGTCGGCTCCGAGACCGTGGACAGCATCGCCCCCATGAAGACGGTCGTGATCGGCCCGGGCGGCGCCCTCTATCTGACCGACGGCCACCACACGCTGACGTCGTTCTTCGAGACGCCGGACGGCGGCCCGAACCTGCACGTGCGCCTGCGCGTGCTCGGCAACCTGAGCGTGCTCGACACGGCGACGTTCTGGACCACGATGGCGGCGAACAAGTGGGACTGGTTGCGCGACGTCCAGGGGAACCCGATCACGCCGGACCAGCTCCCGAAGAGCGTCGGCCTCGCGAACTTCCAGAACGATCCATACCGCAGCCTCCTCTACTTCGGGCGTGACATCGGCTACAGCGCCGGCAGTCTGCCGTTCCAGGAGTTCTACTGGGGATCGTGGATCCGCGACGCGAAGCCGATCGATCTCGGCACGTGGAACAGCAACGACCTCGCGAGCTACATCGCGACGGTCAAGGCGATGACCCAGAAGCAGACGTCGATCGACCCCGCGACGGTCATCGACAGTGGCTTCACGGCGGCCGATCTCGGAGCGTTGCAAGCCTGGAACGACGGCAAGGCGGCCACGAAGGGTGAGTTCGCGAAGCTCTCCGCGCCGTACTCGGAGGCGAAGCCGGGCAAGCTCGCTTACGTACTGGCCTACAAAGCGACCCTGCCCGTGGCGACGGTCCCCGCCACCCCCGCGGCTCCGACCGCGACCGCGAACGGTTCGACCGTCTCGGTGTCCTGGACGGCTCCGGCAGACGGCGGCTCGGCGATCAGCGGCTACACGCTGTCGCTGAACGGTGCCAGCGCGGTCGCCGTCGGCGCGAACGTGACGAGCCACGACTTCACGAACCTCGCGACCGGTCCGTACGCTGTCACGGTCACGGCGATCAACGCGATCGGTTCGTCGGCTCCGTCCGCGGCCTCCGCTCCCGTCGTCGTCGCTCCGGCACCGGTCGATCCCGGAACGGTCAAGGGATCGATCCAGGTCACCGGTTCGCTGCGGGCCGGCGGGTCGATCACGGTCACCGGCACGGGTTTCGCGACCTCGACGAAGGGCTTCGCCGTCGAGATCCACTCAGCGCCGCAGCACATCGGAACGGCGGACACCGACGCGCAGGGCCGCTTCACGCTGCGGGCGACCATCCCGGCGTCCACGCCGGCCGGCACCCACTCGATTGTCGTCCTGATCAACGGCGCCGAGGTGTCGTCGAGTGACATCACGGTCGCCGCTGATCCGACGACGACGCCCGGCCCGACGGCCTCCGCGACGCCTGTCTCCTCTGGCGCCACGTCCGGTCTCGCCTCGACCGGTTTCGACGGGGTCGGAGCCGTGTGGATCGGCATCGCGTTCCTCGTCGCAGGTGCGGGGACGGTGCTCGTCTTCCGTCGCCGAGAGGGTGCGGAGCGCTAGCGATCCGGATCACCCACGCGAAGAACACGCGATCACCGAGCGCCCCGTCTGCACGTCAGGCGGGGCGCTCGTCTGTCGTGGCCTCAGTCGTCGAGCGCCTGCTCCGTCGCTCGCCGATCACGGCGAGCACCACGATGCCGATCCCGAGGAAGGCGACGATCGCGTTCGCCGTCGTGAGGAAGATCGCCTGGCCGCCGGTCGCGTGGTCGAGGTGCGCGAGGTGGAAGAAGAAGTGCGGCACGGCGAACAGCGAGTAGGCGAGCGCGGCCGGGAGGACGAAGTGGGTCCGCGGCACGACGAGCGCGATGCCGAGGAGCAGTGCGACACCGAGCGTCGCCCCGCCGAAGTCGCGTGCGTAGTGCTCGCTGAAGGGCGGGGTGAGGTCGACCGTGGGGAACGAGGTGTAGAAGCTCTCCGGGGCGACGGCGTTCCAGGCGCCGACGACGAGTTCGTTGAGGAAGAGGATCGCGAGGGCGATGCGGATCGTGATGGTCATGCTGCTGAGACCATGCAGGAGCGGCGGACGTGACAGGCTCGTCGCGTCCGCCGCCCCCGATCAGCAATGGCGCCCCGCTAGCGCTCCCGCGGCGCCATCGCGGAGAGGATCTCGTAGACGGCGTGGGACGCGGCGATGGCCGTGAGCTGCGCGTGGTCGTAGGCGGGGGAGACCTCCACGACGTCGGCCCCCACCAGCCGTGTTCCGGCCAGGGCACGGATCATCGCGAGGAGTTCGCGACTCGTCAGCCCGCCCGGCTCCGGCGTGCCGGTTCCCGGCGCGTGCGCGGGATCGAGCACGTCGATGTCGATCGACAGGTACACGGGCCGGTCGCCGAGCCGGGTGAGCATCCGTTCGATCGCCCGCGGCAGGCCGTCGGTCTCGAGGTCGATGCTCGAGATCACGGCGAAGCCGAGCCGTTCGTCGTCGCGCAGGTCGTCTCGCGAGTAGAGCGGTCCGCGGATGCCAACGTGCAGACTCGCTTCGAGATCGATGAGGCCCTCCTCCGACGCCCGACGGAATGGGGTCCCGTGGGTGATCGGGGCGCCGAAGTAGGTGTCCCAGGTGTCGAGGTGGGCGTCGAAGTGCAGGACGGCGACGGGTCCGTGCTGCGCGGCGACGTTCCTGAGGAGCGGCAGCGCGATCGTGTGGTCGCCGCCGATCGTGACGAGCCGCGTGCCACCGGTGGTGAGCGAAGCCGCCGCGAGTTCGATCTCTCGGACGGCCTCATCGAGGTCGAACGGGTTGATCGCGATGTCGCCCGCGTCCACCACCTGTTGAGCGCCGAACGGTTCGACGTCCTGGGCCGGGTTGTACGGCCTGAGCAGCCGTGACGCCTCGCGGACGTGCGCCGGCCCGAACCGGGCGCCCGGCCGGTAGCTCACGCCGCCGTCGAAGGGCGCTCCGAGCACTGCGATGTCGGCCCGTTCGACGTCCTCGGCGCGGGGGAGCCGGGCGAAGGTCGCGATGCCGGCGAACCGGGGAACGACGCTCGCATCGACGGGGCCGACAGGTCCGACCGCTCCGACACCTCCGACCGCTCCCACGCGCTTGTCGTCCTCCATCGTCACACCCGCCCCTGCACTGCCGCCGGGTCGAGCACGGTCTCGCCGTCCGCCTCATCGACGTACTGCGGCGCCGCGATGAGGCACACGAGGCTCAGCGCGCACATGCCGACGAGCAGCAGGATGACGGGCACGATGCTCCCCGTCGCCTGGAACATGAGCGTCGAGACGAGGGGCGAGAGACCACCGAAGATCGCCCCGGAGAGCTGGTAGGCGAGCGAGATGCTCGTGTAGCGGGCCTGCGGGCGGAACATCTGCGAGAGGACGGTCGCGATGGGGCCGTACGTGGCGGTCATCGCGAGGCGCATGAGGATGAAGATGAGGAAGATCAGGACGACGTTGCCGCTGCTGAGGAGCAGGAACTGCGGCGCTGCGAACGCGGCGACCGCGATGAGACCGATGCCGACGACCCGTTTCCGGCCGAAGCGATCGCCGAGCCACGCCGCTCCCAGGGTGACGACGAGCTCCACGAACGCCGCGACGCTCAGGGCGTTCAGGACGACGCTCTCGGACAGGCCGACGCTCGGATCGGTCGCGTAGGCGGTGGCGAACGTCGTGACGAGGTAGTACCCGCCGATCGCCACGGGGAGGACGCAGATGCCGAGGAGGATGCTCTTCCAGTTGGTGCGGATCGCGTAGGCGATCGGGACGGGCTGATCCGCGGCCTTGACCGTCGCGATGCTCTCCGTGAACACGGGCGACTCCTCGACCTTCATCCGGACGATGAGGCCGACGATGATGAGGACGGCGGAGGCGAAGAACGGGATGCGCCAGCCCCACTCGAGCATGAACTCGGTGCCGCCGAGCGAGATGAGGCTGAAGAGGCCGGTCGCGAGGAGCGCGCCGGCGGGGTTCCCGGCCTGCGCGAAGCCGCCGTAGAAGGTCTTCTTGTCCGCGGGCGCGTGCTCGACGGCCATGAGGACGGCGCCGCCCCACTCACCGCCGACGGCGAGGCCCTGCACGAAGCGGAGGACCACGAGCAGGACGGGAGCCCATGCTCCGATGGACGCGTAGCCGGGCAGGCAGCCGACGAGGAAGGTCGCGGCGCCCATCATCGTGAGGGTGACAACGAGGGCGGTCTTCCGGCCGATGCGGTCACCGATGTGGCCGAAGATGATGCCGCCGATGGGGCGGGCGAAGAAGCCGACGGCGTAGGTCGCGAAGGCTGCCGCGATGCCCGTCAGTCGGTCGGTGGACTCCGGGAAGAACACCGAGCCGAAGACGAGGCTCGCCGCCGTGGCGTAGACGTAGAAGTCGTACCACTCGATGGTCGTGCCGACGAAGGCGGCGAACCCGGCCTTCCTGGCTCTCGTGGTCTGCGCGTGCAGGGTTTCGGTGCGGGGATCGTGCGTCATTGCGGGGTCCTCCTGGATGCTGCTGCGGACGATGGGGGATGTGCTGGTGCGAGTGGGGCGCTGGTGCGGGTGGTGCGATGGTGCGGGTGGTGCGGTTTGCGTGGGTGAACCGGATGGGATGGTTCAGGGGTGGCGCTGATCAGTCCGCGAGTCGATACTGGCGGATTCCGTCGACCCATGTCTCGTGGACGGGGATCGAAGCGATCGTGGCGGGCTCCGCGGTGAGCGGGTCGGCGGCGAGGAGCGCGAAGTCGGCGCGCTTGCCGGGGGTGATGGTGCCGATCTCGTCCTCGCGGCCGAGCGCGATCGCACCCTGGAGGGTGTGGCCGAGCAACGCATCGCGGGCGCTGATGCGGAGTGCGTCGGAGCCGAGCTGGTGGCCGCGGCGCGTGACGCGGGTGACGGCGGCCTGGATGGCTTCGAGCGGCTTCGGCTCCGCGACGGGCGCGTCCGAGCTGAGGGTGACCGGCACGCCCGCCTCGATGAACTCGCCGAGCGGGTTGAAGCGCTCGCCCGGCGTGCCGACGGCGTCCGTGACGCCCTCGCCCCAGTTGAAGTAGTGCTGCGGCTGGTTCACAGGGTGGATCCGCAGCTCGCGCATCTCGGCGATCTGCTCCTCGGACGGCAGTCCGCAGTGCTCGATGCGGTGGCGCGCGTCGGAACGCGGCTCGGCCTCCTGCGCGGCGCGGATCGCATCGATGACCATCGCGATCGCGGTGGGCGATTGCGCGTGGGTCGCGGTCTGGAGGCCGGCGGCGTGTGCGCGGGCGATGAGCTCGGCGTAGTCGGCGGGGTCGTGGTACAGCTGACCGGTGCGGCACGGGTCGCCCACGTACCCGTCGGGGAAGTACGCGGTCCAGCCGCCGAGGGTGCCGTCCGCGTAGAACTTGATGCCACCGAAGGACAGATGGGAGTTGCCGAAGGCGCCGTGCAGGCCCATCTCGAGTGCCTGGTCGAGCAGATGCGACAGCAGGTACATGCTGACGCGGGTCCGCAGCTCGCCGGTTTCGGCGAGCCGGAGGTACATGTCGAACTCGCGCTTGGTGACCTGCGCGTCGCCGATCGTGGTCACGCCGCCCTGGAGGAACCGCTCCTGTGCCACACGGAGCTGCCTGAGGTGCTCCTCCGGCTCGTCCTGCAGGTGGAAGTTGGGGCCGTGGTGACCGATCTTCACACCGCTCACTCCCGTGAGGATGTTGCAGGCGGCATCGGACAGTTCGCCCGTGAGTTCGCCGTCGGCGTCGCGGAAGAAGACGCCGCCGTCGGGGTCCGGGGTCTCGCGTGTGACGCCGGCCGCGGCGAGAGTGTGGCTGTTGACGACCCCGCCGTGACCGCTCGCGTTCATGAGGTAGACCTCGCGGTCGGGGCTCACCTCGTCGAGCTCGAAGCGGGTGGGGTGGCGCTGCTCGGCGAGGTTGCGGTGCTCGTAGCCGTAGCCGCGGACCGGCTGACCGGCGGGCGTCCGCGCTGCTGCTTCGCTCAGCAGCGCGACGATCTCAGGAATGCTCGACGCGTGCTCCGGGCCGCAGTCGACCCAGCTGAGCATCTGCCCGTACATGAGGGGGTGGGCGTGCGGGTCGACGAACCCGGGGACGAGGACGCCGTCGAGCTCGCGGATCTCCGGTTCGGCACCGCTCAGGCGAGCTGCCTCGGTCGTGCACTCCTCGAGTGTGCCGACCGCGGCGATTCGTGAACCGTAGACGAGCACGGCCGCTCCGCTGATGCTGTCGTCCAGGGTGTGCAGGCCGGTGGGGACGAGGACGATCGGGCGGCTGTCGAGCACGGACCGTTCGTTGTCGTGGAGTTTGCGCATGGGGGAGCTCCTCGGGGCTGTGGGCCGCGTCGTCGCGGCGGTGGCTGATGGGGAAGCTACGCGCTTCCGACGGCGCTCGCAACCAGATCAACAGCGCAGTGATCCCCTCAGCGAGCGATGTGTTGCGATAGAGTGCAAAAGCATCACATGAGGTTCAAGAATCGCTCATGCGACGCTCGATATGTCGTTTGCCGTGCACAGATACTTCTTTCGGGTAATTCGGTCCGGCGAGGCACATCGACCAGACCGCGCCCGCAGACCGGAGGAGCACCATGCCTGACCTCGACGAACGACTCCTCGAACTGCTCCAGCAGGACGGGCGCGCCAGCTACAGCGAACTGGCGGAGCGGATCGGCATCAGTCGGGCCGTCGTCGCGGCGCGGGTGAACGCGCTCATCGATACCGAAGCGGTGCGCGTGGTGGCAGCGGTGCATCCGGAGTTCCTGGGCCTGCAGGCCTACGCGCACGTCTCCATCCACACGGCCGGACCGGCGAGCGACACGATCCCGGCGCTCGTGGCGCTGCGAGCCGCAGTCTTCGTCTCATCGGTCAGCGGTGAGCACGATCTCGTCGTGGAGTTGCGGTTGCCCGACCAGCGCGAGCTCTACGCGACGGTCGCCGTGATCCGCGGACTCCCCGGCGTCGTCGCCGTCAACACACTCCTCTACGTCGACGTCGTCACCGGGATCTTCATGCCGGCGAAACCGTTGCCGGATGGCCTCAGGATCGATCGCACGGACATCGAGCTCATGAAGGCGCTGCAGGAGGACGGGCGGGTGAGCTATCGCGAGTTGGCGGAGCGGGTCGGGCTCTCGCCGAGTGCGGTCCGCAGCCGGGTGACGGCGCTCGTGGAGCAGCAGGTCGTGCGGATCGGGCCGGTGCTCAACCGGCGCCTCCGGAGCGCCAAGGCTGCGGCCGGCGTGGGGATCAACATCCATGGCGAGGGGGCGAGGGCGATCGCGGGATTGCGTGGACTGCGCGGCGTGGAGTTCATCGCGCGCACGATCGGCCGCTTCGACCTCGTTGCGACGGTCTCGGCCGATTCCGTCCTCGGACTGCACGACGTCATCGACTCGCTCAAAGGGCTCGACGACGTCGTCCGTCTGGAGACCTGGGTGCACCTCGAGGTCGTCAAAGAGCGCTACGAGTGGCCGTTGCCGTCGCGGCCCTGACTGCTCACGCCACCCGCGCACCGCCCAGGTACGTGCTCGTCACGACCGTGTGGGCGAGGAGTTCTGGATCGGCGGTCCTCGGGTCGCGGTCGACCGTGATGAAGTCCGCGAAGAGGCCTGGGCGGAGCGCGCCGATCTCGTGGTCGCTGCGCACCTGCCAGGCCGCGTTCGAGGTGTGCGCTCGCAGGGCGTCGGCTCGGTCGACGACCGTGCCGCGGTCGAGACGTCGTCCGGAGCGCGTGCGCCTCGTCATCGCGACCGACATGTTCCTGAACGGTTCGTTCGGCGTCACCCAGCCGTCGTTGTGGAAGGTCGCTCGGATGCCTGCCGCGAACGCCGCACCTGCGTCGGCCCACGCGGCGCCGTGCTCCTCGCCGAAGAGGTCGTCGACGAGTACATCGCCCCAGTAGTACAGGTGGTCGACGAACACGCTCGTCGTGACGCCGAGTGCTGCTGCGCGCTCGAACTGCGCCGGTGTCATCGCGCCGACGTGTTCGAGGCGGAACCGGTGGTCGACGAGGTCGTGCCGCGTGATGAGCTCCTCGTACGCGTCGAGGGTGTCGGAGATCGCCCGGTCTCCGTGCGCGTGGCAGGCCAGTTGCCAGCCTGCCGCCGCGTGCGGGTCGCCGATGTCGATGAGCTGCTCGCGGGAGAAGTTCGCAGTGCCGATGTGGTGTGGTTCCAGGCCGATCGCTCGCGTCGCGGCCGTATCGAGGTAGGGGAAGGTCGTGGCGATGTTGCCGACCCACGGCGATCCGTCCGACCACGTCTTCACGCCCACCTGGCGGACGAGAGCGTCCTCGCCGCCGGTTCCATCGCCGGCGTTGTCCGGGCGTTCGTCCGGCCGTTCGGAGGGCAGCACGCCGGGCTTGGACATCGCGTAGAGGCGGAGGCGGATCGTGAGGCCGCCGTTCGCCCGCACCGCCGCGATGGCCGGCGCGAGGGACGGATCCCAGCCGAGGTCGCTCACGGTCGTGTACCCGCGTCGATTGAGGTCGGCGCAGTGCTCGGCGAAGATGCGTCCGAAGTCGCCGAACGCCTTCGCCGCCACGGGCATCACGAGCCGGGTCACCGCGGCCGTCTCGAACGCGATGCCGTTCAGCTCGCCGCTCGCGTCGCGTCCGTACGACGCTCCCGGCGGGTCCGGCGTGGTGCGATCGATGCCGGCGAGGGCCGCTGCGGCGGAGTTGAAGTAGGCCGAGTGGCCGGAGTTGTGGAGGATGACGAGCGGGATCGGCCCGGCCAGGCGGTCGAGCGATGCGCGATCGGGCGTCTCGAGGCCGCGCTGCAGGAGCGGGTCCCAGCCGTTGGCGAAGAGGGTCTCCGGGCCCGCCGCGATCGCTTCCCCGAGGGCGTGCATGACCTCGTCGGCCCTCGCGAGGGTGACGGGCCTGATGTCGAGGGTGTCCTCGGAGAGGAAGACGGCCGAGTTGGTGGGGTGGCCGTGCGGCTCGACGAGGCCGGGCAGCACCCAGCCGTCGAGGGGCGTGTGGATCGCGTCGTCCGGGGCGGCGGCATGAACGTCCTGCAGGGCGCCGATCGCGACGATCCGGTCGTCGACGACGAGCATCGCCTCGCCTTCCGGACGGTCCTCGTCCATCGTGATGAACGTCCCCGAGTAGATCGTCGCGACCATGGTTCCCCCGAATCCGGGTCAACGACAGCTGTTGCCCCCAGACTCATGATGGCAGTCGTTCGCCGCGTCTGTCACGAATCGCCGTGCTGCACGGTCACAGCTGTGGGCGCATGCCCGGACACATCCGTCGAACGACGACAGCAACAGGGAGGACCACATGACGATTCTGGTGACCGGATCGAGCGGGCAGCTCGGACGACCGACGATCGAGGCGTTGCGAGCAGTGGGACACGATGCCCGTGGCCTCACCCGTTCGGGAGGGCCCGGGGCGGTCGCCGTCGATCTCGCGACGGGTCACGGGCTCGCGGAGGCGCTCGACGGCGTCGACACGGTCGTGCACGCGGCGACGAGCAACGGTTCGAAGGACATCGATCTCGCACGTCGACTCGTCGCTGCCGCCGAGCAGGCGGGCGTCGGCCATCTCGTCCTCATCTCGATCGTCGGCATCGATCGGATACCGCTCGGCTTCTACCGGGACCGGTTGCGGATCGAGCAGCTCGTGCAGGGCTCGCGGGTGCCGGTGACGATCCAACGTGCGACGCAGTTCCACTCCTTCGTGGAGCGGTTCTTCACCGCGCAACGGTTCAGTCCCGTGATCGTGTCGCCGAGGTGGCGGTTCCAGCCGATCGCGGTCGAGGAGGTCGGGGTGCGGCTCGCCGAGCTCGCCGTCGGGGCGCCGCGGGGGATGGTCGAGGACATCGGCGGTCCGGAGCAGCTCACGGCACGCGAGCTGCACGCGATGTGGCGGCGCGCGACGGGTGGGCGGCGCGCGTTCGTCGACTTCCGGCTGCCGGGCAAGCTCTCCGCGGCCTACGACGCCGGTGCCGACCTCGTCCCGGGGGCGCCGTACGGCACGGGGACGTTCGAGGAGTATCTTCAGGAGACGACCCGTCGATGATCGTGGAGGATGCCGTGGCCGAGCCAGTACTGACCGACGGCACTGCTTTCACCGACGGCACTGCATTCACTGACGACGCGGCGCTCACCGACGGCACTGCCGAGTTCAGCAGCGTGCGCGGTCGGTTGTTCGGGATCGCGTACCGCATGCTCGGGACGGTCGCCGATGCCGAGGACGTCGTGCAGGAGGCCTGGGTGCGGTGGCAGACGACGGATCGTTCCGTCGTCCGCGAGCCTGCTGCGTTCCTCGCCACCACCACGACGAGGCTCGCGATCAACGCGGCGACGTCCGCGTATGCGAGGCGTGAGCAGTACGTGGGTCCGTGGTTGCCCGAGCCCGTCGCGACGACCGAGGATCCGTTGCTCGGGGCGGAGCGTTCCGAAGCGTTGAGTCTCGCCGTGCTCGTGCTGCTCGAGCGCTTGACGCCGACCGAGCGCGCTGTCATCGTGCTGCGGGAGGCGTTCGACTATCCGTTCCGTCGGATCGCCGAGGTCCTCGAGACGAGCGAGGCGAACGCCAGGCAGCTGGCGAGGCGGGCGCGGGTGCAGTTGGCCGGTGCCTCCGGTGCTGCTGGCCCTTCGACAGGCTCAGGGACCGGTGCAGGCTCAGGGCCCGGCGCAGGCTCAGGGACCGGAGAACACACCCGCCTCCTCGCGGCGTTCATGGCGGCGGCGCAACGCGGCGATCTCGAAGCGCTCGAGCAGCTGCTCTCCGGAGACGCCGTCGCGACGGCCGACGGCGGCGGCGTCGTCAACGCAGCGCGTCGACCTGTGGCCGGCGGCGAGAACGTCGCACGCTTCCTGCTCGGGATCAGCGAGCGGTTCGGGCAGGGCGCCACGTACGAGGTCGTCGAGGTCAACGGGCTGCCGGCCGTGTTGTCCCTCCGTGAGGGCGAACCGCTCGCCCTCGTCGCGATCGATACGAGCGACGGTGTCATCACGAGCGTCTTCCTCGTCCGGAACCCGGAGAAGCTCGTGAAGTTCGACGCGCGCTGACGCGCGCTGACGCGCGCTGACGCTGCCGGTTCCGATCGAGACGACGAAGACCGCCCGGCGACTGCCGGACGGTCTTCGTCATGTTCAGCTGCTCGCGCAGCGCTCGCTCAGTACGTGCGCGGGCGACGTGCCGGACGCTCGTCGCCGTCGTCGCGACGTGCGGGGCCGCCGCGATCGGGGCGCAGCTCGATGAGCTTGCCGCCGATGCGGGTGGTCTCGAGCTTGGCGAGGACGTCGTCGCCCAGGTTCGCGGGCAACTCGACGAGCGAGAAGTCCGGACGGATCTGGATGGCGCCGAAGTCCTCACGGCTGAGGCCGCCCTCGTTGGCGAGCGCGCCGACGATCTGACGCGGTTCGACCTTCTGACGCTTGCCGACGGCGATGCGGTACGACACGAGGCCTGCACCGCCGGAGGGGCGGACGCGACGCTCGGGACGCTCGCTGCGCGAGGCACCGCGGTCGCCGCGGTCATCACGACGGTCGCCGCGACCCGCGCGGTCGGCCCGGTCGCTGCGGTCGCGCTCCTCGCGCTCGAAGCGCTGTGCACGAGCGTCCTCCGCTGACAGCAGGAGGGGCGTCTCGCCTTGGGCGACGACGGCGAGTGCCGCTGCGACATCGGCTTCCGGGACGTCGTGGTGCGAGACGTAGTGGCCGATGATGTCGCGGAATGTCTCGATGCGCTCGGTCTGGCTGAGCGCTTCGGTGATGGCGTCGTCGAAGCGCGTGAGGCGCGTCGCGTTGACGTCGTCGACGCTCGGCAGCTGCATCTGCGTGAGCGGCTGGCGGGTTGCCTTTTCGATCGCCTTGAGCAGGTGGCGTTCGCGAGGCGTGACGAAGCTGATCGCCTGGCCGCTGCGGCCGGCGCGACCCGTGCGTCCGATGCGGTGCACGTAGGACTCGGTGTCGATCGGGATGTCGTAGTTGACGACGTGGCTGATGCGCTCGACGTCGAGGCCGCGCGCTGCGACGTCGGTGGCGACGAGGATGTCGAGCTTGCCGGCCTTCAGCTGGTTGACGGTGCGCTCGCGCTGCACCTGGGCGACGTCGCCGTTGATGGCGGCAGCCGAGTAGCCGCGTGCGCGGAGCTTCTCGGCGAGCGTCTCGGTCTCGTTCTTCGTGCGCGTGAAGACGATCATGCCCTCGAAGTTCTCGACCTCGAGGATGCGGGTGAGCGCGTCGACCTTCTGCGGGTAGGAGACCATGAGGTAGCGCTGCGTCGTGTTCGCGGAGGTCGTGGTCTTGTTCTTGACCGTGATCTCTTCGGGATCGTGCAGGTACTTCTTGGAGATGCGGCGGATCTGCGCGGGCATGGTCGCGGAGAACAGGGCGACCTGCTTGTCCTCGGGGGTGTCGGCGAGGATCGTCTCGACGTCTTCCGCGAAGCCCATCTTGAGCATCTCGTCTGCTTCGTCGAGCACGAGGTACTTGAGCTCGGACAGATCGAGGGTGCCCTTGGCGAGGTGGTCCATGATGCGGCCGGGGGTGCCGACGACGATGTGGACGCCACGACGGAGCGCGGACAGCTGCGTGCCGTAGCCCTGGCCACCGTAGACGGGGAGGACATGCACGTTGCGCAGGTGTGCGGCGTACTTCTCGAACGCTTCGCAGACCTGGAGCGCGAGTTCGCGCGTCGGTGCGAGCACGAGGGCCTGCGGCGTCTTCTGCGAGAGGTCGAGGCGGGAGAGGATCGGGAGCGCGAATGCGGCGGTCTTGCCGGTGCCCGTCTGGGCGAGTCCGACGACGTCGCGTCCGGCGAGCAGCGGAGGAATGGTGGCGGCCTGGATGGCCGAGGGGGTTTCGTAACCGACGTCCTTGAGAGCTTTGAGTACTGCGTCATCGAGGCCGAGCTCGGTGAATGTTTGCGTAACAGGGGCAGTGTCTGCCTCGGTGGGGACTGTCGTATCAGGAGGCGTCATACTCTAACGGTAGTCCGTCGAGCTGGGGAGTCTGGTCGCGAAATGATCGACGGCCGCTCGTCGAGCGCGCCGGAGGGCCGTTTTCCGCGGAAATCAGGCGTTTCTGAACGGATGTGCGTGCGAGATCCCGTCTCGGATCCGAGAGGTCGATCTCCGATCGAGCAGCCCATCCGACGCCCCTTCCGCTCCGAAGACCCCGTATGGGAACAGATGTGGGCGTGCGCGTGGGGGAGACGTACTCGCCGTACCCGATCTCGAGTGATGCGGCGAGCCTCAACTTGCGTCGGGTCGTCGTCGACACGGCCTTCGGTCCGGTCGTCGTCCGCACGGGACGAACCGCTCCAGACGCCGGTGCACCCGCCACGATCCTCCTGCACGGCGCAGCGGGATCGTGGACGACCTGGACGCCGCTCCTGCAGGCGTCTGACGATGCGGGCACACCGCTCACCGACGTCGTCGCGCTCGACCTGCCCGGCTGGGGCGAGAGCGCTCTGCCGGTGCTCACCGATACCGGCACCGATACCGGCACCGTGACCGATACCGGCACCGTGACCGTTGAGGTCATGGGCGCCGTCGTGGAAGAGGTCGCCCGTGCCCTCGGCTACACGAGCTGGCGGGTCATCGGACATTCGCTCGGCGGGTTCATCGCGCTCGACCTCGCCGCGCGCGCCCCTCGGGCGACGCTCTCCGTCGACCTCGTCTCCGGAACGGGACGTGCCGTCCTCGAGACGATCCGCGAGCCGCTCCGGGGAGGTCGGCGCCTGCCGTGGTTCCTCGGGATGCTCGTCGCGATGCGGGCCATTGCTCCGTTCGGCGGAGGTCGTGGGAACGGTACGAGCGGCCTCCCAGGGCAGCGCGGCATCGCGGTCGTCGGCTGGCTGCAGCGCGTCCGACTGCTGCGGTGGCTCGCGTCGCCGCTCTTCGTCCGTCCGGCCGACATCGACGAGAGCGTGCTCGTGGCGCTCGCCGCCGAGGTGCGGCCGGTGTCGTTCGGACTCGCCTGTCGGGCGGCCGCGGCGTACGACGATCATCGGTGGGCGGCGATCACGTGCCCGGTCCGTTCCCTCCGCGGTGAGCACGACGTGTTCGTGGGCGATGGGGACGCCGCGGCGTTCGCCGAGCGCATCGCGGACTTCCAGGAGATCCGTCTCGAGGGCGCGGGTCATTTCGCGGCCGTCGAGCGTCCTGCCGCCGTGCTCGCCCAGATCACAGTGGGATAGCACAGATCACAGTGGGATAGCACAGATCACAGCGGGATAGGGGCCGCACGCGTCCCGGCCCGGCGTAGGCTCACCACATGACTCGAGATTTCGCGAGTACGGCCGAATTCGACGCCTTCGGACCGTGGGTGGACACCGTCCACGACGCAAGCGAGGTGCCGCGGCTGTACCGCGACTACCCGCTCGACTTCTCGCGCTCGACCCTCGTCCTGAAGGTGCCGCGGAACATCAGCCGACGCGATGCGTTGCCCTCCATGGACCTGTACGACCACCTGCTCGTCGCTTCGCGTGATCGGCTCGTCGTGCTCAGCCGTACGGATGCTCCGAGCACGGGCACCGCTTACGTCGAGTCGGCGATCCCGTACGGGACGATCGCCGCCATCACGAGCCAGGTCGATCTGCTGGACGGACGCCTGAGTATCCGCACGTTCGACGGCGGGACGTTCTCCGTGCCGTTCAGCGGATCGTCGGAGGCCGCCATCGCGACGCTCGTCGACGTCATGCGCGAGCACCGGCAGCGATCCGTGCGGGCCTTCCCCTCTGCTGCTCGGCTTCCCGTCCCGATGGTCGAGGTGCCGGCGGTCCTCGGGATGGACGACCTCGGCAGGCAGGACGTCATGTTCGTGACGGCGTTCCGGGACCTCAGTCGTCGAGAGCCTGGGATGCGATTGCTTGCGGCGAACGGTCGGACGAAGCTCGTGCCGCGTGCCGGCGGGATCGCTCGGACGCTGCACACCCTGTATCCGATGACGCTCCACGGTGTCCTGCTCTGCCGCACCGAGCTCGAACTCCACGTCTTCGCGCGGAAGGAGTGGCTCGTCCGCGGTGGTGCTCCCGTGCTGTCGCGGGCGCACACGATCCTGTCGCTCGATCGGATCGATGAGATCACCGTGCGGGAGCACCCTCGCTATCTGGGAGTGTCGATCGTCGTCCTCCGCATCGACGCCGCGGAGATCGAGATCGCCGTGCCTGCCGGTTCCGCCGCCGAGCGTGCGCTCATCGTCCACCCGGTGTGAGCAGGGCGCCGCGTTCCACAGTCCGGCCCAAGTGGTCGAGCCCGAGCAGCACGGCGCCGAGGATCGGCGCGTCAGTCACGTAGCGGAACTCGACGTGCGGCACCCGGCTGCGGATGCGCGATTCGACGAGCGAGGTGAAGAGCGGACGCCGCGCCGCGAGCACGCCGCCACCGAGGACGACCGGGACCGTGTCGGGAACGCTGCCGGCAGTGCCGCCATCGCCGCTGCCGTCAGCGACGCCGAGACGGACGGCCGCCGCGATCGCGTAGTCCGCGACCTCGTCCGCCAGCCGTTCGACCAGACGGTTCGCGACCGCATCGCCGTGTTCCGCCGCGGTGAAGACGGCAGGACTCAGCTCGCCGAGTCGCGTTGTGGCGAGCTCGCCGAAGTGGAGGCGTTCGACGACATCGATCACTCGCGCGGCGCCGAAGTGATCGAGGACCACTCCCGTGAGCGCCGTCGCCTCGCCCCGTCCATCCGCCTCGCGGGCCGCCGCCGACATCGCCTCGACGCCCAGCTGCAGTCCGCCGCCCCAGTCGCCCGAGATCGGCCCGAGAGATGGGAAGCGGACGAGCTCGCGGTCGTTCGCGCCGACGCAGTTGATCCCGGCGCCGCAGACGACGGCCACGCCGAGCCCCTCGGTCGTGCCGAGGCGCAGGAGCGCGAAGGTGTCGTTGTCGACGGTGGCCGATGGCGACCAGCCGCGCGCGAGGATCGCCGAGTGCATCTCGCGTTGCTCGCGTGCCAGATCGACACCGGCGAGGTACGCGGCGGTGTGCAGGATCCTCATTGATCCGAACGGGACTCCTGCGTCGCTCAGCGCGTCGCGGACGAGCCCTTCCAAGCCCGTGACGGCATCCTGGACGCCGGAGACGTGCGGGGAGTATCCGGGACCACGTCGCCTCGCGAGCAGTTCGCCCTCCATCGTCGCGATGGCGACGTCGGTCTTGCTGTTACCCCCGTCGATCGCGATGAGGACGTTCGGACCGTGCGCCGGTGTGTCGGGCCCGCCCTCTGTCGTGCCGGTCCGGGCGCCGTCTGCCAGGCCTACGCCCACGGCAGGAACCTCGCGTTCTCGGCGAGCAGACGGTCCGCGAGGCCTTCGGCGAGTTCGTACTGGCCGATCAGGGGGTGCGCGAGCATCGCCTTCACGACGCGGTCGCGCCCGCCGTTGACGGCCGCGTCGAGCGCGAGCTCCTCGTACGCGGACACATGCGCGATCAAGCCTTCCATCGACCGGTCGACCCGACCGATCGGCAACGGCGCGGGGCCCGCCGAGCCGATGCGGGACGCCGCTTCGATGACGGCGTCGTCCGGAAGGAACGGGAGCGTGCCGTTGTTGCGCACGTTGACGACCTGCACGTCGCCCCTGTCCTGAAGGAGCGATGCGACGAGCTGGATGGCCGCGAGGGAGTAGTAGCGTCCGCCGCGCTCCTGGAGTTGCGCCGGCTTGGTGGTGACGAACTCGTCCCGGTAGACCTCGAGGAGCTCGCGTTCGACGCCCATCACGACCTCTGCCCTGGCCGGTTCCCGTTGCTGGTCGCGGAACACGTCGTTATGGGCGTAGTAGTAGTGCAGGTAGTACGACGGAACGGCGTTCTGTAGCCGGAGGTGCTCCGGCGTGATGCGGAACACCGAGGCGAGGTCGTCGATCCGTGTATCGATGAGCTCCGGCAGACGATCGACGCCGTCGACGAGTACCGCGGTCTCCCAGCTCAGGTGGTTGAGGCCCACGTGCCGCAACCGTACTCGCTCCGGCGCGACGTCGAGCACGCCCGCGAAGTTCCGTTCGAAGTTGATGGCGACGTTGCACAGCCCGACCGCGCGATGGCCGGCTTCGAGGAGCCCTCTCGTCACGATGCCGACCGGATTCGTGAAGTCCACGATCCAGGTCTGGTCACCCGCGAGGGAACGGACCCGGTCCGCGATGTCGAGGACGACGGGGACGGTCCGAAGCGCCTTCGCGAAGCCGCCGGCACCCGTCGTCTCCTGACCGATGCACCCGCACCCGTGCGGGAAGGTCTCATCGGACAATCGCGTCGACTGTCCGCCGACGCGCAACTGGATGAGGACCGCGGCGGCACCGTCCACGGCGCGCGCGAGATCGTCCGTCGTTGTGATGACCGTCGTTCTGCCTGCGGCTGCGACCATGCGCCTGGCGAACGCCCCGACGACCTCGAGCCGTTCCGGGTCCGTGTCCATCAGCGCGATCTCGTCGATCGTGAACGACTCGGACATCTCGAGCAGTCCGTCGATCAGTTCGGGGGTGTATGTCGATCCTCCGCCGACGACCGTCAACTTCATCCTTTGACTCCTGACAATTTGATTCCTTCGATGAACGATTTCTGGGCGAAGAAGAACAGCACGATGACGGGGATCATCACGAGCACGGTGGCCGCCATCGTGAGGTTCCATTGGACTTGGTGGGTGCTGCGGAACGCTGCGAGCCCAAGCGACAACGTCCAGTTGTCACGGTTCTCACCCGTGTAGAGCAGCGGGCCGAAGTAGTCGTTCCAGGTGCGCAGGAACATGAAGAGACCCGCCGCCGCGATGCCTGGACGAGCCATCGGGACGACGACGCGCATCAGCACACCGAGCTCCGATGCGCCGTCGAGGCGTGCAGAATCGATGTAGGACTGCGGGATCGCCACGAGGAACTGGCGGAGCAGGAAGATGCTGAACGCGTCGCCGAACAGGTTCGGCAGGATGAGCGGCCAGAGGGTGCCGGTCAGCCCGGCTTTCGCCCACATGACGTACATCGGGACGGCGATGACCTGTGGCGGGAGCATCATGGCGACGATCACGAGGTAGAACGCCCACGTGCGGCCCTTCCACTTGAGCTTCGCGAGGCCGTAGGCGATGGGCACACTCGAGAGGAGCATCGCCGCGGTCGCCGTGACCGAGTAGAAGAGGCTCCGGCCGAAGTAGCCGAGCATGGGCGCCTTCTGGAAGACGTCCGCGAAGTTCTCCCAGTGCCACTCGCGTGGCCAGAGGTCCTTCGTGAGCGCCTGCTGATCGCTCATGAGCGCGGTCAGTAGCACGAAGACGATGGGGGCGATGAAGCCGATCGCCATCGCGACGGCCACGGCGTGGAGGCCGATCCAGGCGAGCGCCTGGCGGGCGACGACGCGGGGCGTCCGCTTGCGGCGGGGAAGCCGGGCCATGGGGGAGGCCGGGCGTTCCAGGACGGTCGAGGTCATGACTCAGTCCTCCTCTCCGACGCCCGAGACGCGCATGCGTCGGACGAGGATGATCGTGAAAGCGGCGGAAACGATGAACAGCACAATCGCCATGGTCGAGGCGTAGCCCATGTTGTAGGAGTGGAATCCCTGCTCGTAGAGCCACATCGGGAACGTGAGGGTCGAGTTGTCGGGGTAGCCGAGGGAGGCGATGTTCCCCACAGCGTCCGAGGAGCCGGAGGCGACCGCGCCGGCGACCACAGCCTCGGTGAAGTATTGGAGCCCGACGATGATCGAGTTGATGATGGCGAAGAGCAGCACGGGCGAGATGGAAGGCAGCGTGATGTGCCAGAACCGGGTGAACGCTCCTGCCCCGTCGAGCGCGGCGGCCTCGTAGTAGTCGGCTGGCACGTCGAGCAGTGCGGCCAGGAGAATGACCATGATCTCGCCGGACGCCCAGAGCGCCAGGACGGTCAGCGCCGGCTTCGCGAGTGCCGGATCGTTGAACCACAGCGGCCCCTTGATGCCGAAGACCGCGAGGAACTGGTTGACGGGTCCGGTGCCTGGGTTGAAGAGGAAGACGAACGCGAGGGCCGCAGCGACCGGCGGAGCGAGTGCCGGGAGGTAGAAGAGGGTCCGGAAGACGCCGGAGCCCCGCTTGATCTTGGTGAGCACCATCGCGGTCAGGAGCCCGTAGACCACCCGACCGACCGTGATCGCGACCACGAGGTACACGGTGTTCCGGATCGATACCCAGATGAGTGGATCCTGCGTGAACATGAACACGTAGTTCTGGATTCCGACGAAGACCGGTTCGTTGATGAGGTCGTAGCTCGTGAAGGAGTAGAACACTGTCGCGAGGAGCGGGTAGGCGAAGAAGACGCCGAAGCCGATGACCCACGGTGACATGAACGCGAGGACGACCCACCGGTTGCGACGAGCTGCTGCACCTGAGCGGCGCTTGGCGGGGACGCGGGGCCGGCCCGCCGGCGCCCCGAGGTGGGGCGCCGACGTTCCGGGTGCTGCGGAGAGTGACGTGGTCATTGTTTGAGCGCGTTCCCGTTGGTGATCTGTGTGTCGACCTCCGCGAGGCCGGCCTTCAGATCGCTGACGCCGCCCGTCTGCCACTTCACCGCGAAGTCGCTCGCAGTCTTGAGGAAGGCCCCGCCGTTCGCCGTCGTCGGGAGCGACGAGGAGTGCTCATTGCTGAAGATGTCGAGGAACGGTGCGAGCGTTCCAGTGAATGCGAGGTCGGGGGACTTCAGGGCGTCGAGGGTCGTCGGGACGTTCTTCAGGCCGTTGGCGAGCTCGACGAGCGGTGCCGTCTCCGTCGTCAGGTATTTGATGAGCTCCCAGGCGGCCCCGGCGTTCTTGGCGCCCTTCGGGATCCCGATGACGTTGCCGCCGATGTTGCTGCCGCCGTAGGCGTCGACGAGGTCGTCGGTGACGGGCAGGGGAGCGGTACCGTACTCGATGTCCGGCGCTTGCGAGTCGATGAATCCGGTCCGGAACTCGCCGTCGAACATCATCGCGACCTGTCCGGTCTGGAAGGCGTTGTCGGCCGAGTACTTCTGGCCGGCCGCCGCGGTGAAGGCCGTGAGCTTGTCCTGACCGTAGAAGTCCGTCATGTCCTTCTGCCAGGTGAAGAGGTCCTTCCATCCGGTGCTCGTCGCGAGACTCGACGTCCCGTCCTTGTCCTGCCAATCCGCGCCGAACTGCGGCGCCCAGACGTCGAGGCGGTTGTTGTAGAAGCCGATCGTCGGGACGAACCCTGCGACCTTGATGGTGCCGTCTGCGTTGAACTCGGTGAGCTTCTCGGCCGCGTCCTTGAGCTCGCTCATTGTCTTCGGCGGATCGGTGATGCCTGCCTTGGCGAAGAGGTCCTTGTTGTAGTACAGGCCGTAGTCGTCGGCGAGGAGCGGCATCGAACAGCGCACGCCCTGGTACTCGGTGTAGTCGAGGACGGCCTGCGGGATCTGTTTGAGGTCCACGTCGTCGCGCTTGACGTAGCCGCCGAGGTCCTGGAACGCGCCGGACTTGCAGTACTGGCCGAGTGCGTTGGCGTTGCTCGAGATGGCGACGTCCGGTGCCGTTCCACCCCGGATCGCCTGCGATATCTTGTCGTCGTCCTGGCTGCCCTCGCTCGTGATCGTGATGTTGGGGTGCAGTTTGTGGAAGCCTGCGAGGGCGCCGTCGATCACGTCGAGCTCCTTGTCGGCGAAGCCGCTCCAGACGGTCAGGGTGATCTTCTCGTCGTCGCCGGGCGCTGGCGACAACGATGTCGACGACGCGGCTCCTCCGGAACAGGCGCTCAGGGCGATGGTGGCTGTCGCCACGAGGGCGATGGTGGGAATGAGTCTCTTCATCGGTACTCCAGTCGGGGGTGTTGGAATGCTCTCTGTCGGATCGTGCGGGTGGGGCTGGTGCTGGTGGGGCTGTGGTACGACTGATGACGGCCTGTGGTCGGAGACCACGGTCGTGGGGATGCAGCTGAGTGCGGGTCGGGGTCGGTGCGGGTCGAGGTCAGTGTTCGAGGACTGAGCCGGCCGCGAACGAGCGCTCGCGGGCGGGCACGAGGGCAGCTTGAACTGCCCCTGCGCGGACTGAACTCACGTCGGCTCGCCCTGGGACGAGCGGCACACGCGGTTCCACGATGAGGGCGAGCGCTTCGCTCACGAGTCGGCAGAACGGTTCTCCGCCAGCGACGCCGATGTCGCCGTCGATCACGATGAGCTCCGGATCGAGGATGCTGACGACTGCCGCGAGTCCGCCGGAGACGCGGCGCGCGAGGTCTGTGGCGAACCCGCTCGTGGGATCCGCGAGGCTCTGTTCGAGCGCATCGATCGGCCCGGTCGCTTCGATCCCGTGCGACTCGGCGAGAGCGACGATGGCCGCGTTCGAGAGGAGATCACCGAAGCGCCCAGGGCCGATGGAACCGGTCTGCGCGAGGTCGGGGACGAGGGCGAAGCCGATCTCGCCGGCACCCCTGGTTGCTCCACGGACGAGTTCGCCGCCCACGATGACCGACGAGCCGAGCCCTCGTTCCGACATCCAGAGCAGGACGAAGTCGTCGATCCCCTGTGCGACGCCCTGGGACATCTCGTTGAGGGCGACGAGGTTGACGTCGTTCTCGACCGTGACCGGGACGTCCAGACGTCCGTCGAGGAACGTGCGGAGGTCGAAGCCATTCCAGGCCGGCAGTTCCGAGGCGTAGCGGAGTTCGCCTGACACGGTGTCGACGGCTCCGGGCAGGCCGATCGAGATGTGCGCGAGTGCTGCCGGATCGATGCCGAGTGCGCCGCACGCCGTCGTGAGCGCCTCCAGGAGTGCGTCTGCGGGTCGGTCGAGGGCGTCGCTCGTGTGGACGAAGGACTCTGCGACGATCGTGCCGCGGAGGTCTGCGATGCCGACGTCGATGCCGCTGCGAGTCACGTCGACGCCGGCCGTGTAGGCGGCATCCGCTTTCAGCTGCCACAGCTGGGCGCGGGGTCCAGGACCCTCATCGCGGAGCCCGGCGCGTTCCACGAGGCCGACCTGTTCGAGGCGGGTGAGGAGTTGTGCGGTCGCGGGCTTCGAGAGCCCGACGAGCGTTTCGAGTTGCGATCGGGACACGACGGGCTGCTGCACGAGCGCTTCGAGGGCTGCGCGGTCGTTGATGACCCGCAGGACGCTCGGACTGCCTGATGCGGCCATGGTCGCTCCTCTGTGTTTCGGGGGACGATGCTCTCGTCGAATCGACTAGGAAGTTACCTATCGATTAACGAGACTGTAGAAGCGTCCTCGGGTGGAGTCAAGGGATGGAGCCGGATTCGCTCGAAATCCGCGCGAACGACCGATGTCAGAGGCACCCCATAGGGTTGATGGCATGGGGAACGACACAGCCGGGAGAACACCTGACAGCGCGGGCACGTGGTGCGTCACGGGTGCCGCGGGAAGCATCGGCCGGGCGCTTCGGGCGCATCTCGCGAGCAGAGGGGTGCCGCTCGTCTCACTCGACCTCGTCGACGCGAATCCCGCCGGTCCGAACGATCGCACCGTCCGAGCCGACGTCCGCGACCTCGCTGCACTCGAAGCAGCCTTCGCCGGCTGCGTCGGCGTCATCCATCTGGGCGGCTTCGCCGATGAAGCCGACTTCCACGATTTGGCCGAGGTCAACATCGTCGGGACCTACCACGTGCTCGAAGCTGCTCGTCGTGCAGGCGTCGGCCGCGTCGTCTTCGCGAGCAGCAATCGGTTGACTGGTTCGTACCCGGAGTCCGTGACGGTGGACCCGTCCATGCCCCCACGCCCTGACGGTTTCTACGGCGTCTCGAAGGTGGCGGGCGAGGCGCTCTGTCAGGTGTACACGGACAAGTTCGGGCTCAGCACGATCGGCCTCCGCATCGGCAGCTACGAGGAGCGGCCCACCACCGCGCGCGAATCGCACACCTGGCTGAGCCATGGCGACGCCCTCCGGGCGTTCGACGCTGCGATGTCCACGGCCGTGCAGCACGCCGTCTTCTATGCGGTCTCGCGCAATCGCGACCGCTGGTGGAGCCTCGCCGAGGGCGAGGCGATCGGTTTCGTGCCGGTCGACGACGCTGCCGACTTCGGAGATCTCGGCACCGTCCCGGCAGGCGTTCCTCAGGGCGGCGTCTTCGCGTCACCCGCATATTCCCTCGACCGCATGCAATCGCACAACACCCCTGGAGCCACCGCACCATGACCGACCCCTCTCGCATCGACACAGACCCGTCCCGCTTCCAGACCGAGCGAACGTGGCGCGGACGCGTCTTCATCGCTACGAGCCTCGACGGCTTCATCGCCCGGCCCGACGGCGACATCGCCTGGCTCACGAACCCGCGCGAGGACGTGACGCATCCCGCTCCGCTGCACGGCGAGGAGGTGGGCGGCTACGAATCGTTCATGGCGAGCGTCGATCACATCGTCATGGGGCGGACGACGTACGAGACCGTGCTCGGCTTCGACGGCTGGCCCTACCCGGATCACCGCGTCGTCGTGCTCAGCACGACGCTCGCCGAGGACGTCGACGAGCGGGTGAGCGTCGTTCGATCCGTCGCCGGTGCCGTTCGCGCGCTCACTGACGCAGGGTCCCGAGGTGCGTACATCGATGGCGGACGCGTGATCCAGTCGTTCCTCGCCGCCGATCTCATCGACGAGCTGACGATCACGCATGTGCCCGTGCTGCTCGGCGCCGGTCTGCCGCTCTTCGGCGCCCTCGACCATGACCGCCAGCTCTCCTTGCAGGCGACGGGCGTCTCGGCGAACGGCCTCACGCACGCCCGATACGACGTCGTGCGTTGACGCGTGTCACGGGTCGCTGACGCGCGTCACCACGTGCTGACGCGCGTCACGGCGCGAACAGGAGTGGCGCCGATCGTTCGACGAGTTCTGTGATCGTCGGATCATCAGCCGACGCGTCCGTCACGATTCCCGTGACACCGTCGAGCGGCAGCACGAGATACCTCGATGCCGCGCCGATCTTCTCCCGGCTGCCGAGGACGTAGGTATCGGCTGCGCGTCGTGCGAGGGCTCGTTTCATCGCGGCTTCGTCGGCATCGCCGGTGGTCAGCCCCTCTGTCGGGTGGATGCCCGTGACGCCGAGCAGGAACAGGTCCGCTGAGAGGCCTGCTGTCGCTTCGAGCGCTGCGGCGCCGCTCGTGACGGCCGAGTGTCTGAAGAGTGTCCCGCCGATGAGGTAGACGTCGATGAGCTCGTGAGGCATGAGTGCGACGGCGATCGTGGGGCTGTGGGTGATGATCGTGCACTGCAGTCCCGGGTCGAGAGCTGCGACGACGGCGAGTGTCGTCGTCCCGCCGTCGAGGATCACGGTGCTGCCCGGCTCGATGAGTTCGGCGGCTCGTTTCGCGACCCGGGCCTTGCTCTCCGGTTCGAGCGTTGTCCGCACCTCGTAGGGCGAGGTCGCGGGCGAGGCGGGAACGGCGCCCCCGTAGACGCGCTGGCAGAGTCCAGCGGACGCCAGCTCCCGGAGGTCACGGCGGATGGTGTCTTCCGAGACGTCGAGTTCGCGTGCGACGTCCTTCGCGACGAGCTTGCCGTCGCGGCGGAGTCGTTCGAGCAGTAGTGCGTGTCGTTCCGTAGTGAACATTCACGTTCCTTCCGAGTCATGCATGATTATGCCCTAGTCTGCTGAATATGACCACTTCACTCATGATCCTGATCGCCGGCCCGTACCGTTCCGGAACCAACGACGAACCCGAACGCCTGCAGAAGAACCTGTCCCGTCTCGAGGAGGCCGCGTGGCCACTCTTCCGTGCCGGGCACCTCCCGATGATCGGCGAGTGGGTGGCGTTGCCCGTCCTGTCGAGCGCTGGCGTGACCGAACTGTCGGACCCGCTCGCGGCGGACGTGATGTACCCGACGGCCGAGCGACTCCTCGAGCGATGCGATGCCGTACTGCGGCTGCCAGGTGCGTCGAAGGGAGCGGATCAGGACGTCGAGATCGCCCGGAAGCGCGGCATCCCGGTGTACACGGCGCTCGAGGATGTTCCCGGTGTGACGGCGCCCGTCGCGTAGGGCGCGCGTCAGCCCGCCATCCGTTCGCTCACAGGATCCGCCGGCGCTCGTCCTCCGCAGGGGTGCGCCGGCGGACGAGCCAGTTGATCGGGCGCGCGAGCAGCACGATCAGGAGCGGGTAGAGCCCCGTCTGCGGGATGAAGAGCGTGACGAGCAATGCTGCGAACGTCAGGCCGACCGTGATCCAGTCCGCTCGCACCGATCGACGGTCCGGCTGCCGTTCCGGCGGCAGGAGTTCGCAGCGCACGATGACGAGCTCCTGCAGACGGACGGCGATCTCCGTGAGCAGGATGGTGCCGATGTAGAGGCCCGCCGCGACGGGGTCGTGGCCGGGGGAGTCGACGATCAGGATCGTCGGCAGCGGAAGGAAGACGATGCCCGCGAGCCACAGCAGGTTCGCGTTGACGAGCAGGGCGTTCGATCCTGTCACGTAGCGGTAGAGGCGGTGGTGATCCCTCCAGAACGAGGCGATCACCACGAAGCTGAGAGCGGCTGCGAACAGGTTCAGGGCGTTGTCGATCAGGAAGTCGAGGGCTGTTCCCGATGTCGAGGATCGCGCTGAATCCACGAGCGGCAGCACGATCAGGGTGATCGCGATGGCCACGACGGCGTCGGTGAAGCCGATCAGTCTCCCGATGCTCTGGTGGTGTGGTCCGGCAGATCCTGCACGTTCTGCAGGTCCCGCCTGTGCTGCCGTGTCGTCGTTCGTCGACATGCCTGATGCCTCCTGACTGACGAGTGTTCGTCAGGCCCGAGTCTCGCAGATCGCGCGGCCGAGTCTCGCAGATCGCGCGGCCGAGTCCCGCGGATCGCACATCCGGGTGTCGCGGACGGTCCTCGCGTCGGTGACTGCTTGACTCGAATGCATGGTCGACTATCGCATCGAGCATCGAAACGATGCCGGCGCCGTCGAGCGCATCCTGCGGTCGTTGCCCGCGTGGTTCGGCATCGAGGAGTCCCTCCTCGAGTACGTCGAGAGTGCACGAACCCAGGAGTCGTACCTCGTGCTGGCCGGTGATGTCGTTGTCGGTGTCGGGCTCGTCGTGCGCCGGTTCCCCGAGTCTGCTGAGATCGAGCTCCTCGCCGTCCACGCGGACCATCGGGGTCGCGGCGCCGGTCGGGTCCTCATCGAGGCCATCGTCGAAGCCGTAACTCGTGACGGCATCCAACTGCTCAGCGTGCACACGGTCGGACCGAGCTACAGGACGAGGCCTACGCGGCGACCCGAGCCTTCTACCGCCGGGTCGGGTTCGTGCCCGTGCAGGAGTTCGAGGGCCTCGACTGGGAGGGACCCACGCTCCTGATGGTCAGGGCACTGGGCTGATGGCCAGGGCAACGGCCTGATGTGATGGTCAGAGCACTGGGGTAGTCGACTCCGCGGCGGCGACCGGCGCTCCCGCAATCGCGACTCCTGCGATCGCCCGCGGCGCTGGCCGCCGCCACGCGCCGATGTGGAACGCTGCTAGCGCGAGGGCCAGGGCGATCGCTCCGAAGATCGGCACGAGGAACCCGCCGCCACCGAAACCGACCGCGACGGACCCGAGTGGCGGTGCCAGGGCGATACCGATGTACATCGCCGTCGAGTTCCAGGAGAGCGCGATGCCGGATGTCAGTGGATCGATCTCGACGAGTCGGTGTTGGATCGGCAGCTGGGCCGCGTTCGCGGTCACGCCCCACAGTGCGAACAGGATAACGGTGTCCACGAAACTGCCGAGTACGAACGGCAGGACGGCGAGCAGTACCACCTGGGCTCCGTGGAACACCGTTGCGACGATCCGGTTGCCGAAGCGGTCGATCAGGGGGCCGGCGATGAGATTGCCACCGATGCCTGCGACGCCGAATGCGAGCAGCAGGATCGCGAGGAGCGAGGCGGAACCGCCCGTCGTCGTGTGCGTCACGGTCGAACTGAAGATGTAGACGGTGTTGAAGCCGCAGACGACGAGCGTCGTCGATGCGAGCGTCAGGAGCATCCGGGGGTCGCGGAGGATCGCGAAGCGTCGGCGGATGGAGATGGGCTCGCCGAGTGGGACGTTCCGGACGAAGAGGCTCACGGTGACCGCCACGAGTGCTGCGAGTCCCGCGAGGGCGAAGAGCGGCAGGCGCCAGCTGCCGACGCCGGCGATGGCCGTGCCGAGCGGTGCGCCGAATGCAGTCGAGGCAGCGAAGCCGATCGCCACGAAGGCCATCGCTTTCCCTCGTCGTTCCGCGGGTGCGAGTGCTGCTGCTGCGGCGGTCGCTGCGGGCACGATCGCTGCGCCACCGAGAGCGGCAAGGATCCGGCCCACCGTGAATGCGAGGAGATCGGGCGCCGCTGCGGCGATCAGAGTGCCGATGGCGACGAGCACCATGCCGGTCGCCATGAGCGTCGTGCGCGAGAGGCGCGGGAGGAGGATCGAGATCGCCGGTGCTGCGACCGCGACGACGATGGAGTAGAAGGTGATCGAGTAGCTGACGTCGCCCGCGTGCACGCCGAGCGTCGCTGCGATCGAGGGCAGAAGTCCTGCGATCACGAAGGCGTTGGTCCCGACGACGAAGAGTCCAGCGGCCAGAACGGCCAATCGGGGGTACAGCCGCGGAGCGGAGTACGATTGTTCAACAGATCTCATACGATTGAACCTAGCACTGTTCAAAGTAATTTGAACTGTTTGTGACGTTCGATGTTCCTGAACGCCGTTGCTGCGGGTTCTGTTCCTTCCCGTCGTGATCCCGCCCCCACCCTGTCCCGATCCTCCACTCCGACTCCGACGAAAGCGCGGTGCACCATGACTGACACGTATCCCGTTCCGGACATGGCCGATGTCGAACTGGTGACCATCCTCCGCGCCGTGGCCGATCCCGTCCGTTTGGAGATCGTTCGTGTGCTCGCCGACGGCCAACCGCACGCCAAGGGCACGGCGGAGTGGGGGTTCGAGCTGCAGAAATCCGCGCTCGCCTACCATTTCAAGACGCTGCGTGAGGTCGGTGTGACGCGGACGATCGTGTCCGGGCGGACGCATGCGATCCAGTTGCGTCGTGCGGAACTCGACGAACGCTTCCCCGGGCTCATCGACGTCCTGCTGCTGCCGTGAGTGCCTTGATCTGACGGAGTTTTCCCGACCGGGAACGCCGAGATGGTGGTCGGGTCTCTGGGCCTGTCGAAGGGCGGGAGCCACGGATCCTGACTGTCTCCACTTCGACAGGCTCAGTGACCGGGGCCGTCCGGTCCCTGAGTCTGTCGAAGGGTTGACCCCACGGATCCGGGTCGTCCGCACTTCGACAAGCTCAGTGACCGGGTGGGGCCGGCCCCTGAGCTTGTCGAAGGGAAGGGTTCACGGATCCGGAGCGTCCACACTTCGACAGGCTCAGTGACCGGCTGCGTCTTCGTCAGCTTCCGGTCGGGTTCGAGGGGGTACCAGTCCGGAGGATCGGGTTCCGTGGTGAATACCTGGCCGCTCGGACTGATCCAGGTGAGCGCACCATCCGGACCCGGCTTGAGGGACCAGTTGGTGTCGTGTTTGAGGTGGTGATGCTTCGGACACAGGTGCGCAAGGTTGCCCACGTTCGTTTCACCTCCCTCCGACCACGGGACCGTGTGGTCGAGTTCGCATCCCTTCGCGAGGCGGTTGCAGCCCGGTGCTCGGCAGTGGGTGTCTCGGATCGCGAGGGCTCGTTTCATGTCCGCGGGTGGCACGTATCGTTCTCGACTCACCGAGAGGACCGCCCCGGTCTCAGGGTGGGTGAGGATCCGGGTGAAGGACTTCGCGTGCACGCTCAGCCTGACCGCGGTCTCCGGGTCGATGGGACCGTAGCCTTCGAGGGAACCTGGTTGGTGCTCGTGGCCAAGGATCGTCATCACCGGGACCGTGACATGCACGGTGGGGATGATGCCTTCCGTGATGTCCTCAATGCTCGGCAGTGGACGGGTCGCGGTGCGGGGCTTGATGCTCGGGGACGACTCGGCTGCTTGGACGGGATCGGCGCTCTGCAGGAGCCCGCCCGTTCGGACAGGCGCGGTCATCCGGGCCAGCTCGGTCACCTGGGTCGGCTCGGTCACCTGGGTCGGCTCGATCATCTGGACCGGCTCGGACGCCTGGACCGGCTCGGTCGTCTGGACTGGGTGGGTCGCCTGGACTGGCTGGGTCGTCTGGACTGGCTGGGTCGTCTGGACTGGCTGGGTCGGTTGGATGGGCTGGGGGCGACGGTTCAGACGGTCCATGCTCTGTGTCGGTGTGGTTGCCCCGTCGTCCATGGATGCGGCTCCACGGGCTGGTACTGACCGTGCCGCCCAGGTCGGGACCTCATCATCCGCCGCGGTGGAGGAAGCCGACTCGGGTGCCGCGACCGTGGCTGGAGGGCCGGAGGACGCCGTGACACCGTAGAGGAGGAGGCTCTGGGCGTTGTCGACCATCAACTGCGCACGCGTCCGAACATCACCACGGCGCTGGGTGTTCGCAGTGAGGGCGGCGAGGCGGTTGTAGGCGGCAGTC
>NZ_JBOBFT010000012.1:0-156888 GCF_050587525.1 Plantibacter lichenum
CCTCGGACAAAGCAGACGCTTGTTCAGCACCGGTCAGAAGATCGCCCTCGCCGAACGCGACGGCGGCTGCGCCTGGACCGGATGCCCACACCCACCCGCCTACACCCAAGCACACCACATCACCTGGTGGTCAACCGGCGGCACCACCAACCTCAACAACGGCATCCTGCTGTGCTCTCATCACCACCATCAGGTGCATGCCGACGGGTGGGACATCCGGATCCGTGACGGGTCCCCGTGGTTCATCCCACCCGCGCACCTCGACCGGACACGAACACCCCGACGCGGCGGCACACTCCACCTCGATGACACCGGATAACCCGTACCATCCCGCCCCAGACCCCAACCCTTCGACAGGCTCAGGGACCAGACCCTGCCCACAGTCGCCCGACCCCGGTCACTGAGCCTGTCGAAGTGCACGAACACAGGAACCACGAACCTACCCCTTGACCGCACCACCGAGGCCAGCACCGCTCAGGAACAGCCGCTGGAAGATGATGAAGATGATCACAGGGATGATCGTCGAGATCGCTAGAGCCGCGAGATACACATCGAGTTGAATCGCGTTCTGCAACGTCGGAAGGCGAACCGACAAGGGTTGGATCGCAGGGTCACGCAAGACGAGCAAAGGCCACAGGTAGTCCTTCCAAGCAGCGATCACTGCGAACACGGAAGCAACTCCGAGTATCGGCTTCGACATCGGAAGCACAATCGACCAGAACAGCCGGAACGGACCAGCCCCATCGGTCCGAGCGGCTTCGAACACCTCACGCGGGAGATTGTCGAAGAACCGCTTCACGATCACCACATTGAATGCACTCGCTCCGGCCGGCAGCCAGACGGCCCAGAACGTGTTGATGAGCGAAGTCCCAAGGAACGGAGGATCGAGGATCGTCAGATACAGAGGAACGAGGAGAACCACTGCAGGGACGAACAACGTACACAGGATGAGCCCATAGAGGATCGGACCGTACTTCGGCCGGAGGACCGACAGCGCATATCCACCGGTCGTCGCCACGATCATCTGAACGAGCCACGACCCCAGAGCGACCCAGATCGTGTTCATGAACTGGACGTCGATGTGCACCGTCGACCAAGCCGTCGAGAGATTCTCCCAGTCCACGCCGTTTGGGAAGAGCGCCATCGGTTGCTGCAGCGTGTCGGCGGTCGGGGTGATCGCGGACTTCGCCAACCAGAGGAGAGGACCGAGCCCTGCGATGATCAGCAGAACGAGGAGCACAGTATGCGTGACCGCGGTGCTGATGCGGATGCTGCGCTTCGAGCGATCAGCAGCGGACAGGATCCCACGATCTGGAGCGTCTGTCTCCCCCGCTTTCCGCTCCCGCCGACGAGCACCACGTCCGAACAGACCGATACGGCCCGACGAGGGAACAGCAGTGCCGGCGCCGAGGCCTCCTACAGTGCCGAGGGCGCCCATCGCACCGCCGATGGGCGCTTTCGACGCTGACGCGTCGGCGTCAGCCCCGGTCCCAGCTGCAGCAGATGTCGGTGCAGTACGTGCCTTCCCATCATTCCCCGACTCCGGACCAGGCAGGACAGTGTTCGAGACGGTCATGACTGGCTCCAGGACTTGGTGAGGCGGAAGTAGACGATCGAGAGGATGGCGAGGAACCCAGCGAGCATCAGGCTCAGCGCAGTGGCGGCTCCGTAGTCGCCTCCCAGACTGTTCTGGAAGGCGTAGCGGTAGATGAGCAGCAGGACCGTAACGGTCGAGTTGACCGGACCGCCACCCGTGAAGAGGAACGGTTCCAGGAAGACTTGAGCGGTTCCGATGATCTGGAGGATGAACGTGACGAGCAGAATCGATCGCAGTTGCGGCAGTGTCACATGCCAGACCTTCTGCCAGATCGAAGCACCATCGACTTCGGCTGCGTCGTAGAGCTCGGGTGGAACACTCGTGAGGGCTGCGAGGTAGATGATGATCGTTCCACCCGCTGCCGCCCAGGTCGCTTCGACGACGAGTGACGGCATCGCCTGCATCGCGTTCTGAATCCACGGTTGCGGAGGAATGCCGACCCACCCGAGCACCGTGTTGAACACACCGGTCGGTCGAGCATCGTAGAAGAACTTCCACAACAGAACAGCGACGACTGGAGGGACGACGACGGGAAGGTACGCAAGCGCACTGTAGAGACCTTTCGCCCGTTTGACCTCGCTCATGAGCACAGCGACGACGAGCGGAATCGGATAGCCGATGACGATCGCGAGGAGAGCGAACCAGGCGGTGTTGCCGATCGACGTCCAGAACAGCGGGTCGTTGACGACGGTGACGAAGTTGTCCCAACCGACGAAGGTCGGAGCTGTGACAAGATTCGTCTTCTGGACGCTCATGACGACAGCACGACCGATGGGGAACCAGGAGAACACACCGAAGATGAGCAGCAGCGGAACGAGGAAGACGAGCGTACTGAGTCCACCTCCGCGGACCCAGCTGAGTGGATTCCTCTTCCTTCCTCTCCTCCCCGTCGGAGTGTGAGCGGCCTGTTCGACAGGCCGCTGCGGACGATCAAGAGCTGTCATGGTGTTCCTCGAGTGGATGTGACGCGTGGACGTGAACCGCGTGCATGTGATGCGTGGAGGTGAAGCAGATGGATGAGCGTGCGGTCCGTGATGACGGGAAGACTGTCAGCGAGAGCGAACCCGGGATCCGGCTGCCCTCCCATGGACGGGAGAGCAGCCGGATCGCACACGGCATCGGCGCTACTTGTCGGCGTCGATCAGTTTCTGGATGTCGGTGTTGACCTTCTTGAGCAGAGCGTCGATGTCGGCGTTCTGGTCGGTCAGCACGGCCTGTACCACCGTGTCGAGCGCACCGTAGAGCTCCTGCGTGTGCGCTTTCGGCTCAGGGATGATGTTCTGGTCGAAGATCGTGCTCGTGAAGCCGGACACGTTCTCGAGCGGAATGTTCACCTCGGGAGCGATCCATTCCTGCTGCTGGTCGTACGTCGCCTTGTCGAAGATCGGAAGCGTCGGAACGCCGACCGGCTGACCCGACTTCGCGAGCACCTTGGCGTCGGCGACGGCCTGATCCTTGTCGAGCAGCTTCTGCATGTAGTAGAAGTCGATCCACTTGACCGCTGCGGCACGGTGCGCCGCATCCGACTTCACGCTGACCGCTGCGACGTTGCCACCGCTCAGCACGCCGGCTTCGGAGTTGCTTGCGTCGATCGGCAGTGCCGTCAGGCCGTAGTCCTTCGGGTCGACTGCGTTCTGCTGCACGAGAGACGTCAGCACGTCCGAACCACTCGGGTACATGGCGACCTGACCGGCACCGAACGCCTGGTTGATGCCACTCCAGTCGAGCAGGAAGTTGCTGCCGAGCGAGTTGTCGCTCCATCGCAGTTCCTTCAGCCATTCGAGGGATGCCTTCACCTGCGGGTCGTCGGCGGTGACGGTGACCTTGCCCTTCGAATCCGCCGTCTCGAGGCGACCGCCACGGGCGTACGTCGTCGTCGCCAGTTCCCAGCCGCCGTTGTTGCCCTGCGTCATCTGCATGTAGCCGGCGACTCCAGGGACCTTCTCGGAGATGGTCTTGGCCGCAGCACGTACTTCGTCCCAGGTCGTGGGCGGCTTGTCCGGATCGAGTCCGGCCTGCGTGAAGATCTTGCGGTTGTAGGACAGTCCCATGGCGTACGGTCCGTACGGGATGCCGAAGAAGTCGCCCTTGTCGTCTTGGGCGATGTTGATGACACTCGGGTTGAACTTGTCCGCATACGGCAGCTTCTTGACCTCAGCGGTGATGTTCGCGAGCTGTCCATTCTGCAGGAGCGTCTTCGCGTCGGTGAACGGCACGTTGAACGTGTCCGGAAGAGTTCCACCGGCGAGCTGCGTCGCGAAGGTGGGACCGGTCCACTGGTACTCCTCCGCCTGCACCTTGATGTCGGGGTTCGCTTTCTCGAACTCCTTCACGCGGTCGTCGAAGGCTTTGAACGCATCCTTGTCGCTGCCCGGGATGAGGCTCGCGACCCGAATGGTGATCTTGCCGTCATCGGCGGGAGTCGACGAGCAACTGGCGAGCAGACCGACGCTGAGCACGGCGACTGCTGTGATCGCGACTGCTCGCTTCGGACCGAATGCTCGAACGCCGGCTCTGGCTCTGGAACTCGCACTGGCAAATGCTGGGTTGTCTGCCAGTGATCTCGTGGGTGACTTCATCGTCATGTCCTTTCGATGGTGCTGCTGGATTGATGGTGCTGGGGTGCTGCGTTGATCGGTGCTGCGTTGATGGGTGCTGCGTTGATGGGTGCTGTGTAGATCGATGTTGTGCTGGTCGGTGTTGGACTGGTCGGTTGTGGACGTGCCGCGTTCAGGACTGCACCTCGAGCCAGGCTGTGGTGTCCGGAGGGAGGAGCCCGTCGTCGAGTGGACTGCTCGTGAGGAGCACCGCGTCGTGCGAGGGAAGGGCAACCGCAGCATCGGAGAGGTTCGTGATGCTCACGAAGCCACCACCGCGGGTGAACGCGAGGACGGACTGCGAGGCTCGTTGCGATTTCGGCTGTTGCGACTCGTCACCGTGCAGAACCGGTCCAGCGTCGATCCACTCGAGCGAACCGTCTCCGAGAGCGACCCGTTCACGACGGATCCTGAGTGCATTTCGGTAGAGCGACAGCATCGAGTCCGGATCGTCGGACTGTGCTTCGACCGTGAGTGCGGCCCAGTCGGCCGGCTGGGGCAGCCACGCGGAGTGTCCTGTGGTCGAGAAACCGAACGGTGGCTTCGAACCGGACCACGGCATCGGAACCCGACAGCCGTCACGTCCGGGATCGACACCACCCGATCTGAAGTGCATGGGGTCCTGGATGAGTGACCTCGGGAGGTCCTCCACCTCCGGCAGGCCCAGCTCATCGCCTTGGTAGAGGTAGAGCGAGCCGGGAAGCGCAGCCGTCAACAGCGCTGCAGCACGCGCACGACGCTGTCCGAGCGCGAGATCGGTGGGCGTCCCGAATCGCTTGCCGAGGAACGCGAACGAACTGTCCTCACGTCCGTACCTGGTGACGGGCCTCGTCACATCGTGGTTCGAGAGCAACCACGTCGACGGGGCGCCGACTGGAGCATGAGCGGCGAGCGTCGAATCGATCGATGCACGCAACTGTCCTGCATCCCACGGCCGAGCCAGGAAATCGAAGTTGAACGCCGTGTGCAGTTCATCCGGACGAAGGTACGCGGCGAACCGATCGATGTCGGGCAACCAGATCTCGCCGACGAGGATGCGTGCACCCGGATACGAATCGGCGACTCGTCGCCAGTCCCGGTAGATCTCGTGGAGCTCGTCACGGTCCGTGTTCGGGTGTTCCCCTGCCGCCGGAGCATCGGGGACCTCAGGGAGCGCAGGATCCTTCACGAGCAGAGCGGCCGAGTCGATGCGGACGCCGGCGACACCACGGTCGAACCAGAACCTGAGGATGTCCTCGTGTTCCCGTCGGACGTCCGGATGGTTCCAGTTCAGGTCCGGCTGTTCTGGGCTGAAGAGATGCAGATACCACTCGCCGGGAGTCCCGTCGGGGTTCGTCGTTCGAGTCCAGGTGTCCCCCGAGAAGTTGGAGACCCAGTGGTTCGGCATCTCGTCACCGCCCGGACCAGCACCCGGCCGGAACCAGAATCGATCACGTGCAGGAGAACCCGGTTCCGCAGCGAGAGCCTCCTGGAACCAGACGTGATCGCTCGAGACATGGTTCGGCACCACATCGACGATCGTCCGGATGCCGAGGGCGAGCGCATCGGCGATGAGCGCTTCGGCGTCCGCGAGTGTTCCGAACACGGGGTGGATCGTCCGGTAGTCCGCCACGTCGTAGCCGCCATCGGCCAAGGGTGACGTGTACCAGGGCGTGAACCAGATGGCGTCGACACCGAGGTCGCGAAGGTACGGGAGGTGGGCACGAACTCCCGCGAGGTCACCGGTTCCATCGCCGTCGCCGTCCGCGAAACTGCGCGGGTACACCTGGTAGATGACCGCACTCCGCCACCAGAGCGGGTCCTCGGTCGACGGGTTCAGGGGTTCCAGGTCCGTCGGCGTCGCGGTGGACGTCTGCGTTGCAGCGTGCAGGGAGGGCGCACCGGGCGCGGAGGACACACCCGGCACGTCACGTGATTCTGGCCGCGCCACCGTGCTGTGCGCTGCCGTGCCCCGTGTTCCTGTGCTCTGCGCTGCAGTACTCGGCGTCGCTGTGCCCTGCGCTGCGAGGGTCGATGGGTCCACGAGGGTCCTTGTCGGTCGGCCCGGAACGAGTGCGACCGTCCGTCAGGTGCTGCTCTGTTGCGCTGAACAGGCAGAAGCTGATGGCGTCGATCACACCGCCCGGGAGGCGGTCATCCGGACGATGCGCCGGCCCAGGACCGGACAACGTCGTCGTCGTGATGCCGAACGTAGCCTTCTCGACAAAATGATGCAAGAACTCAACAAAGCGCAAATCACTTGCGCGATTTGCGCGCTGCCGCCCTGATGAGGGCGGATTCAGCCACCGAGACAGGTGGCCGTAGATCACCGAGACCGGTGAGCGCAGAGCGCAGAGCGTCGAGCGCCGAGCTAAACCGCAGCAGCGACCGGCGCAGCAGTGACCGGCGCAGCAGTGACCGGCGCAGCAGCGATGGCCGGGTCAGCAGCGGCGACCGGTGCCGTCGAACCGCGAACGACGAGTTCCGGCTCGAACAGGAGCTCGTCGGAAGTTGCCGAATCGCCCGAGATCTGCCTGAGCAGCAACTCGATGATCGTCCGCCCCATCGGTTCGATCGGCTGACGGACCGTGGTCAGCGGTGGTTCCGTGCAGTTCATGAGCGCCGAATCGTCGTAGCCGATGACCGATACGTCCTCTGGCACGCGACGGCCGCTCCTGCGAACGGCACGGATTGCCCCGAGTGCCATTGGGTCGCTCGCGCACACGATCGCAGTCACGCCGGAGCGGAGCAGCTTCGTGGCTCCGGCCTGCGCCGATTCGAGCGAGTAGAGCGAGTGCACGATCTGATCATCGTGGAGCGGATGGGACCATTCGGCGGACAGTCGCTTGATCGTCGTGAGTTTCCGGATCGATGGCACGTGATCTCGCGGACCGAGCAGGAAGCCGATGCGAGTGTGCCCGAGCTGCTTGAGGTGCCCCATCGCCTGCTCGATCGCGACGGTGTCGTCACAGGAGACGGTCGCGAATCCGAGGTCTGCCACTGGAGCATTGACGAGCACGGTCGGAAGGCCGACTTCGACGAGTCGACCATAGTGGTCGTGATTCGCGTCCTCCTGCGCATACGCGCCTCCGACGAACACGACACCGGACACCTGTTGGCCGAGCAGGAGCTCGACGTAGTCGGACTCGCTGATGCCGCCGGCGGTCTGCGTGCAGAGGACCGGGGTGTAGCCGTTCTGAGCGAGTGCTCCACCGATCACCTCGGCGAAGGCCGGGAAGATCGGGTTCTGCAGTTCGGGGAGGACGAGTCCGACGAGTCTGGCTCGTTCACCACGGAGCTTCGTCGGTCGTTCGTAGCCGAGGACGTCGAGGGCGGTGAGCACCGTCTGTCGAGTCGCCTCGGAGACGCCCGGCTTCCCGTTGAGCACACGACTCACTGTGGCTTCGGAGACTCCGACTTTTCGAGCGACTTCGGCAAGACGTCTGGACATGCGCCCATGATACGCAAGGACTTACGTGTTGTCTGCAAAAATTTGACAAGCATGTGGTTCTTCACCGCGCCTCGACAGGCTCAGGGACTGGAAAACGGCTCCTGAACCTGTCAAAACGATGCCGAGGCCGGGCGCCGACGCTGGTCTCGGAGCCCGTCGAAGTGTCGACGATGTCATCGAGTCCGGTCACTGAGCTTGTCGAAGTGCGACGATGCAGCACGCCCCGGTTACTGAGCCCGTCGATGTAGCCGGTTCTACCCCGATCAGCTCGCTCGGTAGCTTCCCGATGCGAGGTCCTCGACGATGCCGACACCGGACGGCTTCCAGCCCAGTTCCTCTGTGGCACGAACACGGTGGACTTGCTGGTCGAGGAACAGAGCGTCGGCGAACGCTGCACCGAGCCGCTCACGTGAAGCGTCCTCACCCTCTGCGACCACCTCGACGTCGTCGCCGACGACCGCCTGGGCCAGTTCTGCGACGGTCGGGTTGTCTCCGGACGCGCCGATGTACGTTGCGCCTGCCGTACCGTGCTCGAGCACCGCCAGGTACAGGTCAGCGAGATCGTCGACGTGCACCGTCGGCCAGTGCTGTTCACCCGTGCCGACCGCGGTGATGGCTCCCGTCTCGGTCCGCGGTGCGTTCACGATGAGCGCCGGGATCCCGGAACCGTGGCCGTAGACGATCGTGGGAACGACGACGGATGCGTGCACCGGTGCCGTGAGGATCCGCTGTTCGCGCTCGTGCCGCCATGCGGTGAGTGCCGGCGGGTTGTTCGGGGATTCCTCGGTCACGTCGTCCGAGGAACCGTAGCTCCAGATCCCACCCGTGTGCACGTAGTGCTTGCCGGTGTCGCCGAACGCAGCCACGACCGCGGCGAGCACTGCATCGTCGAACTCGGCTGCTGGAGCGTCGGAAGGGGCTGCGGCATGGATGGCACCGTCGACGGTCGCCAGCTGCTCGGTGAGCCAAGCGACATCGGTCAGGTCGTGCAGCAGTGAAGTGGCACCCGCTGCCTCGACGGATGCGGCGGACGCGTCGCTCCTGACGACGGCGACCACGTCATGGCCTGCTCCGCGCAGTCGCTCAAGAACCTTGGAGCCGATGTAGCCGGTGCCGCCGGTGAGAAGAACCTTCATGTGCCTGCCGTTCCTGTGAGTGGGTGTGGGGTGGATCTGGACTGTTCCGGTTTCTGGACTGTTCCGATTCTGGACTGATCTGGATCTGGACTGTTCCGGATCTGGACTGATCGGGATCTGGACTGTTCCGGATCTGGACTGTTCCGAATGTGGACTGAAATCGGGGCGGAACGTTCTGCTGAACGCCCCACCGGAGTGCAATCGTCGTCGTCCCGGCGGTATTCCGAGCTCCATGCCGCCTGCGAACGACGGCCGTGCTCAGATGCTGGTCGACAGCCTGATGCTGATCAACGGGTCAGAGCGTTTTTCGCATCTGCAGGGAGGTCGTCTCGTACCCGAGCGACTCGTAGAGCGATCGCGCCGGAACGTTGAAGCCGAAGACGTTGAGGCCGAGGGAGTCAGCTCCGTGTTCGCGTGCTTGGACCTCGGCGAGCCGCATCGCTTCTCGGCCGAGTCCGCGTCCGCGGTGCGACTCGACGATCTCGATGTTCCACACCCACCAGTCGGTCGTGCTGTTGAGCGTGGGGCCGACCCAGAGGATGCCGATGGGATCAGCAGACGCAGCGGTCGCCTCAGGAGCCGGCCCTGCAGCAGCATCCTCGAGGATCTCGAAGACGAGTTGCCCCGGAGCGAGCTCGCCGCCCGGGAACAGCTGCGAGAAGGACCGTTCCGCATTGGCCGATGCTTCAGCTTCCGACTCCCCCGCCTTGATTCGTTCAAGCCGGTAGGACTCGGTCGTTTCGACCATCCAGACGGTGAGGCGGTCAGCGGGCATGTGGCGGAGAGCAGGTGACATTCTCCCAGTCTGTCAGCGCCGGGAATATCCGAGGGCATCCGAGCACTGAACTCTTGGGGCCCGAGAACTCCGGCGGGGGTCTGGGAACTCTGGGGCTTGGGACTCACGTCTCATCCCACCGGTGTGACGTGACCACACGCACCGAACTCGTGACCCGCACCGAACTATTGCGAAACACAATTGGGAGCATCGGCCCCTCTCTCGGAGAATTGACATCATGACGAGCACTTCCGCAACACCCGCTGCACAGAACGACGCACCGCAGGCGCCCGCAGCACAGGCGCCCGCAGCAGCGAACACCGCAGCACCGACCGTGATCGAAGCCGCACGAACCGCCCACGCAGCATGGCGCACACGTCGACTCGAGCAGCTCGTCGCTCCGCTCGGCAACCTCGCGCTCGTCGAGACCCGGTGGCTTCCGAACGGCCAACGCCTGACTGCAGAGGAAGCAGCATCGGGAACCGCCGACACGGTGACCGCGACGACGCTGCAGCGCACCAACCTGGACACCGGTGAGCCCGAGTACGGTGTCCGACTCTGGGACGCCCAGTCCCCCGCCATCCGTGCCTTCGACACGGTCGGCGCCTTCGACTTCGACCCCTCCTGGGTCATCGAGGCCGAGTTCACCCCGGTCGCCGAGGACCGGACGATCCCGTTCGAGCACATCCGTGACAACGGTGGCACACGCGATCTCGTCGTCCCGGGAGACATCCGATTCGCGAAGGACGGCGTCGACTACACGATGAGCGCCTTCGACGACGACGGAACGCTCCTCCTCGTATTCGGCGATGAGACGAACCACCGCACGGGAGATGGCGCGAGCTATGGTTCCGGACGATTCCTGTTCGTGCAGCGCATCGGAAGCGGCGCAGGAAGCGCAGTCGGAAGTGGGGTCGGAAACCAGGCCGGAAACGGCGCAGCTACCGGAGACGATGCAGTAGACAGCGGGTCGAACGGCTTCGGCGAAGCCGGACGCGTCCTTCTCGACTTCAACCAGGCCTTCGTTCCACCGTGTGGCTTCTCGGTGCAGTACAACTGTCCGATGCCGCCGGCCCAGAACCGATTCGCCGGTCCGGTCGAAGCAGGCGAACAGACCGCCGTGTTCCGCGACGGCTTCGACATCTACACGGTCTGAAGCCCGGCGAACGCGCATCCCGCACCGATCCCCCACCGATCCCCCACGAGACAGTGTCTCCCCGCACAGCCCCCCGCAGCACATCCCCACAGCACCCCATCCCCCAGCAGCACATCCCCAACACTGGAGCACCGTGAAACACAGATCAGCCAAACGCAGCACCACCCTCGGCGTCATCGCCCTCTCCCTGACGGCAGCCGTCACCCTCGCCGGCTGCGCAAGCGGCGGTTCGAGCAGCACCGCAGGCGCCGACGCGACGATCGAGATCGGGTCGCTCTACGAGCCCCAGAACCTGAGCAACGTCGACGGCGGAGGCCAGGGCGTCGTCGAGGCGTTCAGCAACAACGTCTACGAGGGCCTGTACAAGCTCACCGACGACGGAAAGGTCGAGCCCGTCCTCGCGAAGAGCAGCACCGTGAGCGACGACGGCCTCACCTACACGTTCACTCTGCAGGACAGTGTGACCTTCCACTCCGGCAAGAAGCTGACCTCGGCAGACGTCAAAGCGAGCATCGAAGCGGTCACCGCCCCCGACTCGCAGTCGGCCCGGAAGAGCAGCTTCACGGTGATCTCCGACATCGAGACCCCCGATGACCAGACGGTCGTCGTCAAGCTGTCCGAACGGTCGATCTCCTTCATCTACAACCTCAGCTACGTCTGGGTCGTCAACGACGAGCTGAAGGACCGCAAGACCAAGGAGGACGGCACCGGTCCGTACACCCTCGGCACGTGGAAGCGCGGATCATCCCTCGACCTGGAGCGGTCGAAGGACTACTGGGGCGATGCGCCGAAGAACAAGGAAGTGGTCTTCAACTACTTCACTGACGCGACCGCTCTGAGCAACGCACTCGTGACGAAGCAGATCGACGTCATCACGAGCGTCCAGAGCCCTGACCAGCTGAACCAGTTCACGGACAACAAGGACTACACGGTCAGCAACGGCAACTCGACCACGAAGGAGCTCCTCGCGTTCAACGATCGCGTGGCTCCATTCGATCAGGCCGGCGTCCGCAAGGCCGTCTACTCCGCGATCGACACGAAGAAGCTCCTCTCCTCCATCTGGGGCGACTACGGAACGCTCATCGGCTCGATGGTCCCGCCGACCGACCCGTGGTACGAGGACCTCACGAAGGTGAACCCGTACGATCCGGCGCTCGCCAAGCAGGAGCTCGCCGCAGCCGGGTACGCCGACGGCTTCACCTTCACGCTCGACACCCCGAGTTACGACCCGCACCCCGCCGTCGCCGAGTTCCTGAAGAGTGAACTCGCGAAGGTCGGCATCACGGTCGACATCAACACGATCAGTGCCGACGAGTGGTACTCGAAGGTCTTCAAGGACAAGAACTTCCAGGCGACGCTCCAGGAGCACGTGAACGACCGCGACGTGGTCTGGTACGGCAACCCGGACTTCTACTGGGGGTACAACAACCCGCAGGTGACGCAGTGGGTCGATGAAGCCGAACAGGCGACGACGACGGACGAGCAGACCGCGAAGCTCAAGCTCGTGAACGAGCAGATCGCGAAGGACGCGGCGAGCGTGTGGCTGTACCTGTACCCGCAGATCGTCGTCGCGACGAGCGACGTGTCCGGCTACTACGTCAACGGGCTGAACTCGCAGTTCCCCGTCGCCGGTATCGTCCGGAAGTAGCCAGCCGGATCGTCTGCACCGGTTCGTTTGCACAGGGTCACCAGGACCCGAGCATCTGTACCTGATCCACAACCCCAGCCGACGCCCGAGTGCTGCAGAACTGCAGCGCTCGGGCGTTAGCCTTGGATTCGAATGACTCTCTACCTCCTGCGGCGCTCCGCCTTCCTCGTGGTCTCCCTGCTGATCGCGATGGTGGTGCTGTTCGTGCTGCTCAGGCTCCTGCCCGGCGATCCGTCGAACGCGCTCCTGTCGGTGAACGCCACTCCTGAGCAGATCGAGGCCGCTCGGAGCCAGGTGGGCTCCGACCGGCCCCTCATCGAGCAGTTCACGACATGGTTCGGAAGCCTCATCACCCTCGATCTCGGGACCTCGTTCGTCTCGGGGCTGCCCGTGGGACCCGAGATCGTCTCCCGCCTCGCCGTCACCGTCCCGCTCACCCTCATCGCCTTCGTGATCGCCGTCATCGTCTCCCTGTTCGCCGGATTCGTCTCCGCGTACCGAGCCGACCGCTGGTACGGCATCGTCCTCTCCGGCTTCTCGCAGCTCGGCATCGCCGTTCCCGTGTTCTGGGTCGGAATCCTGCTCGTCGCCGTGTTCGCCATCACGCTCCGGATCTTCCCGTCCGGTGGGTTCCCGCGCGATGACTGGGCCAACCCTGCCGATGCGCTCACCTCGCTCGCGCTCCCCGTCATCACCGTCGCGATCGTCATGAGCGCTTCGCTCACGAGATACGTCCGGTCGGCGACGCTCGACGTGCTGGGAGCAGACTACCTGCGGTCCGCACGCGCTCAGGGCTCCGGTCTCGGTGAAGCGCTGTGGCGGCACGGCCTCCGCAACGGTGCGGTCCCCGTGGTCGCGATCCTCGGCATCGAACTGGCCACGACCTTCCTCGGCGCCGTCGTCGTCGAGAGCGTCTTCACACTTCCAGGACTCGGCAGCATGCTCCTCACCGCGATCGCCCAACACGACTACCCGAACATCCAGGGGATCCTGTTCGTCAGCACACTCGTCGTCCTCGTGATCGGTTTCCTCTCCGACATCGCGCAACGTCTCATCGATCCACGCCTCCGCGTGAGCATCTCGGGCAACCGATGAGCGCCGTCGAACAGCTCGCGTCCGGCGGCGCTGCGACGGGCCCGGTGTCGACCGATCACGGCGGCCCGAAGGCGTCAGCGGCTCAGGTTCGGAGACGCTCACGCCGTCGGTCGGCGACGCTCATCATCGGCCTCTGTCTCGTCGGAGTGATCGTCGCGATCGCCGTCATCTCGCTGTTCTGGCTCCCGTACGCGCCCGCCGACACGAGCGGAGGACGTCTGGAAGGGCCGAGCGGAGCACACTGGCTCGGAACCGACAAACTCGGCCGTGACCTCATGACACAACTCATGATCGGCGCCAGGATCGCGCTCACCGTCGGTCTCGGGGCCGTCGCCGTCGGTGCCGTCATCGGCGTCACGATCGGCCTCATCGCGGCGTTCTCACGGTCGTGGGTCGACGACACGATCTCTGCGGCGCTCGACGTCGTCATCGCGTTCCCGGTCCTCCTCCTCGCGATGCTCATCGTGGCCGCCCAAGGCGCATCGCTCGGTGCAGTGATCCTCGCCATCGGACTCGCGATGTCCGCGATCGTCGCTCGACTCACCCGGATCCTCGGACGTCGAGTCCTGAGCGAACAGTATGTGACGGCTGCGAGAACCTCCGGAACGGGATGGGTCGGCATCGTCACGCAGCACGTGCTGCCGAACATCTGGCCGACGCTGAGCGTCAACCTCGCCCTGCAATTCGGCGTCGCAGTGCTCGCGGAAGCGAGCCTCTCCTACCTGGGCCTCGGAGCTCCACCACCCAACGCATCCTGGGGTCGACTCCTGCAGGAGGCACAGGGCACCGTCAGCACGGCGCCCATCGGAGCGATCGCTCCCGGCATCGCCCTCGTGATCCTCGTCGTTGGCGTCAACTTCATCGCCGACGGTCTCCGTGACCTCGCCGATCCGACGAGGAGGCGATCACGATGACCGGAGATGCTGTGCGAGGTGATGCTGTGCCAGGTGACGCTGTAGGAGGTGACGCTGTGCAGGTGGTTTCGGCGCCTGTCCTCGACGTCTCGGGGCTGACGGTGCGGGCCACTCCGGATCGACCGCTCGTCGACGACCTGGGCTTCACGATCGCGGCGGGTGCACGCCTCGGCCTCATCGGTGAGTCCGGTTCCGGCAAGTCCCTCACCTCGCTCGCCGTCACGGGACTCCTGCCGGACGCGCTCCGGGCCTCAGGCAGTGTGCAGCTCGGCGGGACACAGGTGATCGGAGCGACGGAACGAGCGCTGCAACCGCTCCGAGGGCCGATCGCATCGATCGTGTTCCAGGAGCCCTTGACCGCACTCGATCCGCTCATGCGCCTCGGCAAGCAGGTCGCCGAACCCATTGCTCGCCATCGAGGACTCCGTGGTGCCGCTCTGCAGACGGCGGTCCGTGAAGCGCTCGCCGAGGTGGCGCTCCCGGACGTCAGCCGTATCGTCAGGGCGTATCCGCACGAGATCTCCGGTGGACAACGTCAACGGGTCGCGATCGCCATCGCCCTCGCGAGCCGTCCGCAGCTCCTCATCGCGGACGAGCCGACGACCGCGCTCGATGTGACGGTGCAAGCCGAGATCCTCGCGCTCCTCGACAGGCTCGTCCGCGAACGAGGCATGGCCCTGCTCTTCATCAGCCATGATCTGGCGGTCGTCTCCTCCCTCGTGGACGACGTCATCGTGCTGCGGTCAGGTGTCGCTGTCGAACGCGGTCCGGTCCTGGATGTGCTCGCACACCCTCGCGATCCGTACACGGTGGCCCTCGTCGCGAGCGCCAGAGCCCTCGACGACGCCCTCGACGCCGCTCAGGAGGAACGATGAACTCCCCGTTGGAACGCCCAGTGCACGACGCTGGGCACGACACTGGGCACGACGCTGGGCACGACGCTGGGCAGAGCGCTGCAGGAGGCGTCGGCGCCGCCTCGGCGGGTCCGCTCGCTGCGTCCATCCTCGAACTCCGAGGTGCAGGCTATCGATACCGCAACGGTGGGCTCGCCCTCGACGACGTGTCGCTCACGGTCGAGGCCGGAGCAGGCATCGGCCTCGTCGGTGAATCCGGTGCAGGCAAGACGACACTCCTCCGGCTCCTGCTCGGTCTCGACGATCCGACGACGGGTTCGGTCCACTTCGACGGCGAACCGCTCCGACGACGCGATCGTGCACAGCTCCGACGCTTCCGAGCCTCCGTCCAGACCGTGTTTCAGGACCCGTACTCGTCGCTCGATCCACGGCAGCGCATCGTTCGGATCGTGAGCGAACCGCTGCGGTCCCTCGGACTCGCGCGGGGTGAGGCCGCACGCGTGCGAGCCGCTGAGGCGCTCGATTCCGTTGGTCTCGCAGCCGATGTCCTCGACCGCTACCCCCATGAGTTCTCCGGTGGACAACGCCAACGGATCGCCATCGCCAGGGCGACCGTCTGTCGCCCCAGGCTCCTCCTCGCCGACGAGCCCGTGAGCGCTCTCGACGTGACGACGCGTATCCAGGTCATCGATCTGCTCGCCGAGCTCCGGGAGCGGAACGATCTCGCCGTCGTGATGGTGTCGCACGACCTGAGCGCCGTGGCCGCACTGTGCGAGCGGACCGTCGTCTTACGAGCTGGTCGAGTCGTCGAGTCCGGAACGACGGCGCAGATCCTCCATGCTCCCGTCGAGGCGTACACGAGTGCGCTCGTGGATGCCGTACCGAGGCTGCCCAAGGCCTGAGCCACCGGCGCGCCGAAGGAGGTCCGATGGCTCAGTGGGACCGGACCAGAGCGATCGCCTCGTCACGACTGCGGACGCCGAGTTTCGCGAACAGGTTGTTGATGTGCGTCTTCACGGTGGAGACGCTCACGTAGAGCTGTGCCGCGATCTCCGGGTTGCGACGCCGATCGAGCACGAGTGCGAGTACCCGTCGTTCCTGCTCGGTGAGTGACCCGAATCGAGGATCGGTGAGGAGCCGTTCGATCTCGTGCTGAGCATCACCGTGAGTCGCGGCTCCCTGGTCAGGCATCCCATTCGACCCTGAACCAGAGGTTGAAGGTGAAGGTGAAGGTGAAGGTATCCCACTTCCCGGCTCAGCCCCCGAAGTCCCATGCAGCCCACCGAGCATCCGTTTCGTGACCTCCGGAGCGAAGGTGTTCTGGCCCTGGGCCGTCGACCGGATGGCAGCGACGATGTCCGCACGGCCCGCACTCTTCGTGAGGTACCCGGCAGCCCCGGCGTCGAGTGCACGACGGATCGACACGTCGTCGACATAGGTGGTCAGGACGAGGATGCGGGTCGCAGGCAGTGCAGCGAGGATCGCGGTCGTCGCGCCCACCCCGTCGACGACCGGCATCCCGAGATCCATGAGCACCACATCAGGACGCGTCGCCGTCGCGAGCGAGAGAGCCTCTGCACCGTTCGCGGCTGCTCCGACGACGTCGATGCCCGGCGTCAGTTCGAGGATCGTCACGAGGCCGTCCCGAACGGTCGCCTGATCGTCCGCGACGAGGATCCTGATCGTCCGTCCGCCCCGGGGCGCTTGTTCCGCAGGTCCGTTCACCACTCCATCAGACATCACTGACCTCGCATTCGACAACCCATGATGCCCCCTGCCGGGCTGCGGAGAATCGTGCATCGACGCCCTCGGCACGTTCACGCATCCCCAGCAGGCCGTGTCCGCCGCCCGACCGCGCAAGGCCGTGGGCTGTATGGCCGGCATCGTCATCACCATCGCTCTGGAGCGCGTTCGTGACGCGGACGCGTTCACCCGTCGCCGTCCAGGTCAGCTCGACGTCGACGTCCGATCCCGGAGCGTGCTTGCGTGCGTTGGTGAGTGCTTCCCGAACGATACCGACGAAGGTCCTTGCGACCGTCGGATCGACCGTGTGTGTCTGGCCGGTCTGAACGAATCGCACCCGCGCTCCATCGATGGCCTGCGCAGCAGCAACGAGGTCCTCGAGAGCTCCGGCGATGTCGCCCTGACCGAGAGGCTGCGCGACACCGCGGAGTGCATCGACGGCTCGCTTCGCTTCCGCGAGCCCTTCCACGGCGAGAGCTCGCGATGCAGCGACCCGCGCCACGACATCAGCGTCGACGCCTCGACTCTCCAGGACCGCTTCCGTCGCATCCAACTGCACGACGAGGCCACCGAGGGAATGCGCGAGGACGTCGTGCACGTCACGAGCGATCCGTGCACGCTCGACGAGTGCCGTGTTCGTCGCCTCGTCCGCCAACCGTCGTCGGTGTGCTCGCTGTTCAATGGCCCGTTGGCGCCGGATCAGACCGCTCCCGATGCCGACGACGCTCCAGAGGAGCAGTTGTGGCGCGTCGGCCGAGATCTCGCCGGCCGCTCCGCTCTCCACGAACTCCATGGATCCCCAGGCGACGAGCGCCGCAACTACCGTGACTGCTCCGGTCCACGTCAACGGCGTGGTGATCGACGCGAACAGAGCGAACAATCCACCCGCGACGAGCGCATATGCGGTGCCCGCTCCGGAACCGCTCGCGAGCGCTCCGACGACGAGCACAGCGCTCCAGAGGCCCATCCTGGCCACGCGAATCCAGTCGAGGTCCGGACGATCGAACCACCCGAGCACGGCAGCGGTGAGCCAGCAGACGACGCCGATGAGCACGATCGGCAGCGTGTACGGAGGTCCGGTCGGGGTCGTGATCGCGAACCACACGACGAACCCGAGCCCGATCAGATGCAGGGCGAGTCCGATCGTTCGCGTCGTGAGCGAACGATACGGGACGTCGAGAGCGTCGATCATCGGCTTTCGGACCTCCTGTTCCCGATCGGTTGTGGGTGGTTCTGGTCGCGGCTGTCGCGGCTGTCGCCGCTGTGGCGGTGGTTGTACGACGCCGCTCTCGATTCTCTCGCAGCCACGAGCTCGAGACGGCCAGAACCTCACCCTGGGGCCGCTCTCCACCCGGTTCTCCACCCGAGGCAACCGAGTTCTCCACCCCACGTCGATGGACGGCAGAGGATCTCCACCGATCTCCACCGCCCGGGTGGTTCGCACTGGCGACGCAGCGGAGGACTCTGGAAACACCTCGGATCTCCGAGCCGAACCGCAGGAATCGATGCGCACACACGATGCGCACGATCAGCAGCACCCGATCAGCAGTACGCGAAAGGACCACACCGGTCATGGACACCTCAGGCATCATCACACTCCTCATCTCAGTCGTCATCCTCGGGTGGTTGCTGGTCAAACAGTTGAGCGTCAGGCCACTGAAAGACCGTTCAGTGCTCTGGGTCGTGTTCATCCTCGTCGGCCTCGTGCAGACGGCCAACTTCGTCCAAGGGGTGACGTTGAACGTGAGCGACGTCCTCCTGCTTCTCCTCAGCATCGCGGTCGGTATGGGGCTCGCAGCAGCCAGGGCCTTCACCACAGTTACATGGCGTGGCGAGGATGGCGTCCTCTACCGCAAGGGGAACTGGCTGACGGCGATCCTCTGGATCATCGGCATCGGACAGCATCTCCTCATCGATCACTTCGTCATCGACGGCTTCGGCACCGCGAGCATCATGCTCTACTTCGGTATCGTCATCGCCGTTCAGCGGCAGGTGCTGCTCCTCCGTGTGCGGCGTGGTGCCGTTCTCAGCGCTGCACCGGTCAGTGGCCGTGGCGCGGGAACCGGATCGGGATACGGATCGGGGAGCGAATCGGGACACGGGTCGGGTCTGGGTACTGGACACGGCACGGGTGGGAATACAGTGGGCTCTTCCCCGGTTGGCTGAACCAGGCGCGGCGGTCATCCGCTCGTGCTGAATTGCTCGTGCAGAACTCCTCGTGCAGTGGCCCAGTCGGAGCGTTCGGACAGAACATCCCGATCGGCCCACTGCACGAGTCGTTTCTGCTCCTGGAGTCGGCTGTCGGAAGCTCTACCGCCTCACAACAGAACACAGCCTCACAACAGAAACAGGATCCGTGCCAGCTGATCACCCAGCATCGAACGACGAACACTCCCCCACGACGAACCCCGGAGACGCTTCTGGCGGCGCCCCGGACGCTCCCACAGCACCAGCACCACAGGCATCACAGGAATCACCAGCACCAGCGGAATCAGTCGCTTCGGCAGATCCGGCAACGGCGGAGTCGTCAACGCTGAGTGCGGCGGAACGGGCGAGACTCAGCCGACCGACGAACGATCGAGCCGTCGTCGCCACGCTCGCGTTCACCGGCCTCATCGCTGCGTTCATGATGACGCTCGTGACACCGCTCCTCCCGGAACTGCCCCAGCTGCTCGATGTGCCGAGTTCCGACGCCATGTGGGTCGTCACGGCGACGCTGCTCGCAGCGGCTGTCGCGACGCCGATCGGTGGACGGCTGGGTGACCTCTACGGCAAACGACGCATGGTCCTCATCCTGCTCGCCGTCCTGATGGCCGGTTCCGTCCTCGCCGCGTTCTCGTCCACCCTGATTCCGCTCGTGATCGCTCGGTCGCTGCAAGGTGCTGCGATCGGTGTCATCCCACTCGGCATCAGCATCCTCCGCGATGTCCTCCACCGTGATCGGCTCGGCAGTGCCGTCGCGCTCGTGAGTGCGACGCTCGGCGTCGGTGGCGCGATCGGTCTTCCGGTCTCTGCGCTCATCTCGCAGTACCTGGACTGGCATGTGCTCTTCTGGGTCGCCGGTGGGCTCGGCCTCATCGGATTCCTCCTCATCTGGCGGATCGTTCCAGTGAGCACGCTCCGTTCCGAAGGCACCTTCGACTGGGTGGGTGCGATCGGACTGGCGATCGGTCTCGTTGGGATCCTGCTCGGTGTGTCGAAGGGCAACGAGTGGGGTTGGGCGAGCCCGGCCGCACTCGGCACCATGATCGGTGGAGCCGTCGTGCTCATCGTCTGGGGTGTCTTCGAGCTCCGAACCGCGAGTCCGCTCATCGATCTTCGTGTTGCGACGAGACGAACCGTGCTCCTCACGAACCTCGCTTCGATCACCGTCGGGTTCGCGTTCTTCGGCAGCACGGTGGCGCTTCCCCAGCTGATCGAAGCACCGACCGGAACAGGTGTCGGGCTCGGTCAGAGCATGCTCGTGGCGAGCCTCTGCCTCATGCCGAGCGGTCTGATCATGTGGGCGATGTCGCCGGTCGCTGCACGCCTGACGGCGAAACGTGGTGCGCGATTGAGCCTGCTCCTCGGCATCGTCATCATCGCCGTCGGCTACATGCTCGCAATCGGCCTCATGACCGAGGTGTGGCACACGGTTCTCACGGCGACAGCCGTCGGCTTCGGCGTCGGATTCGCGTATGCGGCGATGCCGACGCTCATCATGGGTGCGGTTCCCGCGAGTGAAACAGCTGCGTCGAACGGCCTGAACTCGGTGATGCGGACGCTCGGCTCCACGATCGCGAGTGCCGCGATGGGAGCGATCCTGTCGGCGAATCTGGTCACGGTCGGCGATGTCACGACACCGAGCGCAGCAGGCTTCCAGCTGACGTTCATCATCTGCGCGATCGCCGCCGTCGTCGGTGTCGTGTTCACGCTCTTCATTCCGCGGGCCGGTCGTCACTACGCTCAGGCGAGTCTTCCCGAGTAGGAGCACCTGGGCATGGATATGCTCCTGCTCGTGCCTGCGCTCCCGCTCGTGCTGGTGCTCCGCTCAGGCGACGAGCGCCAGCACGAACGGAAGCACAGCACCGACTCCGCTCCGGCGGAGGAGTCGACCGGCGACGGTCACCGTCCATCTGCTGTCCGAACGGTCGTCTACGAGCAGGACGGGACACCCGGCGAAGGGTTCGAGCGCGGCTCGGAGTTCGGGCCCGACCGAGAACGCGTTCCACACACCCGAGAGACGATAGGCGCTGTTGCCGCCTGGCCCGCCCTGCGGACCGTCGCCCTGCAGATCGAGCGATCCGAGGAAGGGCAGCCGCCCGAGCTCGGAGATACCTCGAGCGACGGAGTCGACGAGCACGGGATGTGATCGTGACGGGATGCTCACGACTGCAGCCGGCCGTTCGTCCCACGACCAGTCCTTCAGCACTCGAACACACGCATCGAGGACTGCCTGACTCGCGGGCGCATCGGGTGCACCTGCGGCGAACAGTTCTCGGAGAACACCACCCCAACCGAGATCGGTGAGCCGTGCGAGCGCACGACCGGACTCGACCCGGTCCTTCAGCGCGATCTTCCCTTTCACGGGTGATCCCTCATCGGACATGCCGAGGCGATCAGCACCGGTGGGCCACTGGGCTCTCGGTTCGAGTTCGACGCCGACACGTCCGAGTGCGTTCGAGGCCGAGGCCGCGGCGGATTCGTCCAGGTCGCTGCGGTACCAGGCGGTCGTGCAGTTGTCGCAGCGGCCGCACGGCGTCGCCGTCTCATCGTCGAGGTCACGCTGCAGCATCGCCATCCTGCAGTCCGTGGTGCGCTCGTACGCGATCATCGACTGCTGTTCGGCTACCCGTGCTTCAGCGATGCGCTCGTACCGTTCACGGTCGTAGTGCCACGGCTGCCCGGTTGAGACCCACCCGCCCGTGACGCGCTGCACCGCTCCATCGACGTCGAGCACCTTGAGGAGCAGTTCCAGAGGAGTCCGACGCAGATTGACCCGGGCTTCGAGGGCCGGCGTCGACATCGGTTGGCTGCCGAGCGCATCGAGCACAGCGGCCGCTCTGGCTTCGTCCGGCATGGACGCTGTTGCGAAGTAGCGCCAGATGTCCTCGTCCTCCGAGCCGGGGAGCAGGAGCACATCGGCGTCGTCGGTGGCGCGACCTGCGCGCCCGACCTGCTGGTAATAGGCGACCGGTGATGACGGCGCACCGAGGTGCACGACGAAGCCGAGGTCAGGCTTGTCGAACCCCATCCCAAGGGCGCTCGTCGCGACCAGTGCTTTCAGCTTGTTCTCCTTGAGGAGTCGCTCCGACTCCTCGCGCTCGTCCGGGTCCGTGCGGCCCGTGTACGAGCGGACTTCGTGCCCTGCGTCGCGCAGGAGACGAGCCGTGTCCTCCGCTGCGGAGACCGTGAGCGCGTAGATGATGCCGCTCCCCCGGAGATCGGTGAGGTGCGTCAGGAGCCAGGTGAGACGTTCTCGTGAATCCCGGAGCCGCAGGACTCCGAGCCGGAGTGATGCTCGTGCGAGCGATCCACGGATCGTCAGGACATCCGTCGCGGCTGTCGCTCCCGAATCCGCCGCTACGCTCAGCTGCTCTGCGACGTCCGTGACGACCCTGGCATTGGCCGTAGCCGTGGTCGCGAGCACGGGAATGCCCGATGGAAGCCGACGGATGAGCTCGGCCAGGCGACGGTAGTCCGGCCGGAAGTCGTGACCCCAGTCCGAGATGCAGTGTGCTTCGTCGACGACGAGCAGACCTGTTCGGGCCACGAGGTCTGGGAGCTGTTCGTCTCGGAAGCGCGGGTTGTTCAGTCGTTCCGGAGAGACGAGCAGGATGTCGACCTCGTCCGCGGCGAGCTGTGCACGAACATCGTCCCACTCGTGGAGGTTGGCAGAGTTGATGGCGACGGCTCGAACACCCGCACGCGCCGCAGCGGAGACCTGGTCGCGCATGAGCGCCAGCAATGGCGAGACGAGGAGCGTTGGACCCGCTCCACGCCGCCGGAGCAGCAGCGTCGCGATGAAGTACACCGCCGACTTGCCCCACCCGGTGCGCTGCACGACGAGCGCACGACGACGGTCATCGACGAGCGCGAGGATCGCTTCCAATTGGCCGTCGTGGAACTCTGCCGTCGGCACTCCGGTGAGCGCCCGAAGCGCTTCGAGCGCTTCATCGCGAGTGGTCGTCTGGGTGTCGACTGCTGTCATCGGACCAGTCTCGCAGGCGCCACCGACCCGCACCTCCGGATCACTCGCCTGTGGAGCATCACAGGCGAACGAGCGCCTGTGGAGGAAGGTCGCTCACGCTCCGTCGGCTGCGGCTTGCAGTTCGGCGATCACGAGCTTGCCCATCCCCATCATCGCCTGCATCGTGCGCCCGGCTCGTGCGGGATCCGGGTCCTGCAGGAGCTCCGGGAGGATCGTGGGGACGATCTGCCAGGAGAGCCCCCACCTGTCTTTCAACCACCCGCACTGGCTCGGCTCGCCACCATCCGCGATGAGTGCGTTCCAGAGGCGATCGACCTCCTCCTGTGTGTCGGCCTTCGTGGAGAAGGAGAAGGCTTCTGTGAAGTGGAACACCGGCCCAGCGTTGAGCGCTTGGACTTCGAGCCCGTCGATCACGAAGTCGACGACCATCGCGGTACCGGCCGGCATCGGCGATCCTTCGCCGTAGCGGGAGACGGCAGTGATGCGGGAGTTCGGGAAGAGCGACACGTAGAAGTTGGCCGCTTCCTCCGCTTGGTCGTCGTACCAGAGGAACGGGCTGATTCTCGACATCACGAGCTCCTTCGCTCAGCGACGCGCACCCGCAGTGGAGCACACGATTCCGATGGTCGACCCCAGATCGGTCGGCCCGATGCGACCCATGCTAGCTCTCCTTCGGAGACCTGACGAGGGCGGAACCGGATGTGGGCGCACACAGACGTGCGCCTCACCGCCTCACCGCCTCGGCCGGCTCAGCCCAGGGCGTAGTCGAGGACGAGTTCGTAACCGTCCTTCGACTCCCCGGCGATCCGAAGCTCGGCCCGACCCCGCAGCCCTGCCAACCCGCCGGTCCCGAGACCTTCGACGACCTCAATCGTCGCGGTCACGCTTCCGGCGTCCTGAACCCCGAGGTGCCGGAAGACGCAGGAGCCCTCCTGTCCTGCGATCGAGCCCTCGAACCGTTCGAAGCCGAGGACGGGAGCTTCGCCGCTCTGGTATCCGATCAGGTATCTCACGGTCCCGGTGCCCTCCATGCCTCCGGTGTATCGGTAGGCGACATCGGCTTGTGTCAAGCCGCGTTTCGGGTAGTACGTCTCCCCCATCGTCGTTCCCACACCGTCGATGTCGACGAAGGCCGTCTCCGACCAGGACGCGACCGTGAAGCGACTCGTGGCCTCGTTCGGGAATCCGGCGGTGCTGCTGGTGCTCGCGGTGCGATTGTCCGTGCTGTTCGTCTGCGTCGTGTCGTTCTCTGTCCCAGTCATGCTTCAACGATAGGAACCGACCCACAGTCCCGTCTTGCAGAAACGCGACACGCTCGACCACCACATGGCTACGCTCGACCACATGGATCGGAAACCGCACACCGGAGCGATCGCACCGCACCACGGGCACGAGCCCGCTGCGCTGGTCGGTCGGGCAGCCCCGGTCGATCAGGCAGCCCCGGTCGGTCATCCGGAGGCGATCGTGCGCCCGGTCGCGTCGTCCAGGCGCATCCGGGTCGAACGCGTCGCGCCTCGACCCGAGCTCGCCCACTTCGTCGACTACTTCTGGATCGTGCGCTGGGAGACCAGCGAACCCTACGAGCAACAGGTCGTTCCGCAACCTCGTGTCCACATCGCCGCCGAGGCCGGGCGACTGCTCGTCCACGGGCTGAACAGGGAACCGTTCGTCAGGCGGCTCGTCGGTCGCGGCCACACGATCGGAGCAGCGTTCCGGGCAGGTGGATTCAGACCCATGCTGCTCGCGAGTGCACGAGCGGGCACCGGCACCTGCACCGGCGTTGGCTCTCTGTCCGGAAGGGTCGTCCCGGCCTCCGAGGTGCTGGGATTCGATGATGCGGCCGTCGCTTCAGCCATCGCGGCGACCGAGGACAGCGCAGACATGGTCGCCGTATTCGAGGACGCGCTCCTCGGTTGCGATGCCCGACGGGATCCACTGGCGGAGCGTCTCGACGAGCTCGTCGGCTATGCGGAACGGACACGGTCGCTGACCCGGGCCGAAGAGCTTGCAGACGTCGCCGGAGTCAGCATGCGCACCCTGCAGCGGCAATTCACGGAGGTCATCGGCATCGGACCGAAGTGGGTCATCCAACGCTTTCGGCTGCTCGACGTCGCAGCTGCCATCGTGGGTGATGACGCCAGCGCGACCGATGCCGATGCCGCCATCGACTGGGCCGATCTCGCTGTCACACTCGGTTTCAGCGATCAATCCCACCTCATCCGGGTCTTCACGAGTGTCGTCGGAACCCCTCCAGCGCGCTACGCCGGCGATCCCGGGACCCGCTGAAGGCATGTCCGAAACGTTCATGACGAGCCGGAGCCGTCCACCTAGCCTGGAGACATGGAACTTCGACTGGACCTCTTCGGCTTCGTGGTGGACGACATGGCTCGTTCGCTCGACTTCTATCGCCGTCTCGGCCTCGACATCCCGGCGGAGGCCGATGCCGAGCAGCACGTCGAGATCGTGCTCCCTGGTGGATTGCGACTGGCGTGGGACACCGTGGATGTCATCCGCTCCTTCGATCCGGACTGGACCGCTCCGACGGGCGGTCACCGCATCGCACCAGCCGTGCTCTGCGACTCCCCCGCTGCCGTCGATCAGAAGACCACGGAACTCGCGACCGCCGGTTTCGCCGTCCACCGTGAGCCGTGGGATGCGTTCTGGGGGCAGCGCTACGCCGTCGTGACCGATCCAGATGGGAACACCGTCGACCTGTTCGCTCCGCTGGCCTGAAGGCCCTTCCCGACTGCTCAGAGATCAGCCTGACTGCTCAGAGATCAGCCTGACTGCTCAGAGATCAGCCCGACTGCTCAGAGATCAGCCCGACTGCTCAGAGATCAGCCCGACTGCTCAGAGATCAGCCTGGAGGAGGGTCGGCGACACCCCGGCGAATCGCGTGATCGATCGCGAGAGATGGGATTGGTCCGCGTATCCGGCGGTTGCCGCGATGCACGCCAGGGCAGCCCCCGTGCGCAGCAGTTCAGCGGCACGCTGGAAGCGAAGGATCGCATCGAGCGTCTTCGTGCCGTAGCCGAATGCCTCCAGACTCCTGCGTTGCAGCTGTCGTGGCGAATAGCCGATCTCCGCGGCGACATCCGCGACCGAGAGCCCACGAGCGAGCATCGCTGGGATGCGCAGCTCGGGGTGCGAGCCGTCATTGAGGTGGTGCACGTCGGATCCCGTCCGCTCGACGAGCAGTTGACGGACCTCATCCTCGAGGAACCGGCTCAGCAGCCCGGGTGTGTCCGTCGTTCCCGTCGTCCTCGTCGTCACCGCCCGCATGGTCGCTTCTCCTGCCGCCGAAGTCGTGACAGGTGCCATATTTGAGACAGGTGCCGTATTCGTGACAGGCGCCGCGCTCACCCGTCGGATGTGTTCCTCGAGCCGGTGCGCCCGACGATCGCCGACGAGCGCAGCGAACTCCGTGACCGACCCGACGAGTTCGTGCGCCCCGACGCCGAAGATGAGGGGTGCCAGCCCGGGAGGCAGCCTGAGCCCGACAGCGAGCGACGGCCCCGTTGACGCTGAGGTGCGGGCGAACAGGTCGGGTCCGGAGACGACGAGTGCTCCGTTCACCCAGATGAGGTCCATGCACCCGTCGGGCAGGATTCGGTTCGTTCCGGCGACCTCGGACGACGAGGTCCACACCATCGCACCCGTGATGGCCGATCGTCGCTCCCGGTACACCCCTTCAGCTTGGCACGTGCCCGTGCAACTTCGCATCCGTCCCGGCACGGTGACGGACATCCCGGCAACTGCTCGCCGGGCCCCGCAATCTCCTGGCGGCGATGATGCACACGGCGTCGCGGCTCAGGCTGTCGCCTGCTCTGGCTCACTCGCCTCCGTCGTACTCGTCCGCTTCGTGGCGGCGGGCTTTGCGGCGGTCGCGCGCTTCGATGCGGTCTTCGATGCGGTCTTCGATGCGCTCGTGGCCGCCGCACCATCGCTCCGAGCACTCGAAGCCGGCTTCTTCGAGGCAGCGACCTTCGATCCTGAACGCTTGGACCCTGAACGCTTGGACCCTGAACGCTTGGACCCTGAACTCTTCGAGCCGCCGCGCTGCTTCTCGACGCTCCGTCGCAACGCCTCCATGAGATCGATCGTCTCGCCTCCTCCGTCCTCTTCGGGCTGCACACCGAACGTCGCATCGGTGTCGACGGCATCGCCCTGTTCGAGTTTCGCGTCGATGAGCTGCCTCAGTTGCGCCTGGTACTCGTCGGTGAACGCATCGGGCCGGAACCGGGAGGAGAACGATTCGACGAGCGCTTCTGACATCTCCAGTTCCTTCGCGGAGATCCGTACCGACTCCTCGAGTGCGGGGAACCTGGCCTCACGGACCTCGTCGTCCCAGAGGAGGGATTGAAGCATGATGACGTCACCGCGAACACGAAGTGCTCCGAGTCGGGTCTTCTGCCGGAGTGCGAACCTCACGATGGCGGTGCGTTCCGTCTCCTCGAGCGTCCTGCGGAGCAGCACATACGCCTTCGAGGAACTCGAGTCCGGTTCGAGGAAGTAGCTCCGGTCGAACATGATCGGATCGATCTCATCGCTCCCCACGAACTCCACGACATCGATCTCGCGGCTTCGCTCGGCGGGCAACGAGGCCAAGTCCTCGTCGGTGAGGATGACGGTCCGTTCACCGTCCGCATACGCTTTGTCGATGTGCTCGTAGGTGACGACCTTCCCGCACACCTCGCACCGGCGTTGGTAACGGATGCGTCCTCCGTCCTTGTCGTGGACCTGATGGAGTTCGACGTCGTGGTCCTCGGTGGCGCTGTAGACCTTCACGGGCACGTTGACGAGGCCGAACGTGACGGCGCCCTTCCAGATCGCTCTCATGTCTGTGCCTCCCGATCGCCCCGCCGCCGACGGCTGTTCAGCAGCTACCACCTGTCCGCCAGCGCTGCCCTCGTGCATCAGCACTGCCCTTGTGCACCAGTAGACACCCGTTGGACTGTCAAGGGGTAGCCCTTGACGCCCGGACGGAGCACCATGGGGCGATGGCGACGGACACGAGCGCGCAGCAGGTCACCATCGACGGACACCGTCTGAAACTGACCAACCTCGAGAAGGTGATGTATCCGGAGACGGGTACCACCAAGGGCGATGTGCTCGCCTACTATGCGGCCGTCGCGGAGGTGCTCATCCCGCACACGAAGGATCGCCCGGCGACACGCAAGCGCTGGGTCCACGGTGTCGGAACGCCCGAGCATCCCGGTCAGGTCTTCTTCCAGAAGAACCTCGACGAGTCGACACCGAGCTGGGTCAGGCGACGGACGATCGAACACAGCGACCATTCGAACGAGTATCCGCTCGTCAACGATCTGGCGACGCTCACCTGGTTCGGCCAGATCGCTGCACTCGAGATCCACGTGCCCCAGTGGCGGTTCGGACGCACGGGAGCACGACGGAATCCGGATCGGTTCGTCCTCGACCTTGACCCCGGTGACGGAGCAACACTCGATGATTGCGCCGAAGTTGCCGGCTATGCGCGCTCGCTCCTGCGGGGCATGGGCCTCGATCCCGTCCCCGTCACGAGTGGGTCCAAAGGGATCCACCTCTATGCGGCGCTCGATGGCAAACAGACGTCGGATGAGGTCGCCCTCGTCGCTCATGAACTGGCGCGCTCGCTCGAAGCCGATCACCCGAAACTCGTCGTGAGCGACATGAAGAAGAGCCTTCGGACGGGAAGAGTCCTCGTCGACTGGAGCCAGAACAACGGCTCGAAGACGACGGTCGCTCCGTATTCGCTCCGAGGGCGATTCCGGCCGATGGTAGCCGCACCGCGCACGTGGAAGGAAGTGAACGCTGGAGGACTCGAGCAGCTCGAGATGAACGATGTCCTCCGACGTATCAAACGTCGCAAGGATCCGCTCGCGGCGCTCGACAACGTTCGTGCGTCGATCACGATGCCGAGTGAGGCCGGCGGTGCGGGTGATCGTCTCGTCACGTACCGCAGCAAACGAGACGGATCGAAGACCCCGGAGCCCGTCCCGGCGGACGTTCCGGAAACGACTTCAGGCCAGAGCTTCGTGATCCAACGCCACGATGCGAGGAACCTCCACTACGACTTCCGGCTCGAACACGATGGAGTCCTCGTGTCCTGGGCCCTTCCGAAGGGCGTTCCGACCGACCCGAAGCAGAACCACCTCGCGGTGCAGACGGAGGACCATCCGCTCGAATACGGTGCATTCGAGGGGACGATCCCGAACGGCGAGTACGGGGCAGGCGACGTCGAGATCTGGGATGCCGGCGAGTACGAACTCGAGAAATGGCGTGACGATGAAGTGATCGTGACGCTGCACGGCGACCCGGGTGGCGGGCTCGACGCCGTCGAACCTGCCGGTCCGAAGCGGTTCGCGCTCATCCGGACGAGCGGTGGCGGGAGCGGCCGTGGTGGGTCTGGCGGGTCTGGCGGGTCTGGCGGGTCTGGCGTCGCAGGCTCCGAGTCCAGTCATGGGGCGAAGCAGAACTGGCTCATCCACCTCATGAAGCCGGCGGGGACCGATGCTGGCTCCGCATCGCGCAACTCCGCATCGCACAGCTCCGCATCGCACAGCTCCGCATCGTCGGGATCGCACGGCTCGGGCTCGAGTTCCAGCCGTTGGTCGTCGTCGAAGCCGACCGCCGGCAGTGGAACACGCTCCGTTCCGGGAGCGGTCGCACCCATGCTCGCCTCCGTCGGATCCGCGATGGACGTCGAGGACGAAACCGAGTGGGCATTCGAGATGAAGTGGGACGGCATCAGGGCGATCGCCACGATCGAACGATCCGATCGCATCGTGCTCACGAGCCGCAACGGCAAGGACCTGACCCCGAGCTATCCGGAGGTCGTCGAAGCCTTACGAACGATCCAGAGCAGCGAAGCGGCGACCACGAAGGCATCGGGTGATCTGGTCCTCGACGGTGAGATCGTCGCGCTCGACCACACGGGGCGGCCCGACTTCTCGCTTCTGCAGCGTCGGATGCAGCTCACGGCACACGCGGACGTCGACCGTGAGCGGACGAAGACACCTGTCCGGTACTTGCTGTTCGACGTGCTGTCACGCAACGGTGACGACCTCACGAAGCGGACGTACGACGAGCGACGTCAGCTGCTCGAAGAACTCAACGTGGAAGGCGGTGTCGTGGAGGTTCCTCCGGCGTTCGACGGCGACCTGGAAGCCGCCGTCTCCAGCAGCCGCGAACTCGGGCTCGAGGGCATCATGGCGAAGGAACGGGACGCCGCCTACCGTCCCGGTCGGCGCAGCGGCTCCTGGATCAAGATCAAGCATCAGCGGTCGCAGGAAGTCGTGATCGGGGGGTGGCGTCCGGGCCGTGGTCGTCGAAGCGGCGCCGTCGGTTCGTTGCTCATGGGCATCCCCGACGGTGACGGCCTCCGGTACGCGGGACGAGTCGGAACCGGGTTCCGGGAGCGTGAACTCGTGGAGCTCACCGAGCGATTCGCCGCGATGTCACGCAAGACGACTCCGTTCCACGACGTCCCTCGTGCCGATGCATCCGATGCCCACTGGATCACACCCGAGCTCGTGGGTGAGGTGTCCTTCGCGGAGTGGACCCCCGAACACCGTCTGCGGCAGCCTGCCTGGCGTGGATGGCGCACGGACAAGGACCCGGACGACGTCGTCGAGGAGCGCTGAGGCGAGCACAGGGCAGCTGGTGGTGCGGTGCAGTTGGTGAGGCAGCGCAGCTAGTGAGACGTGCAGCTGGAGCCGGCGGGCTGCGCGTCTTCGGTCGGTGCACGTCATACCCAGTGGTGACACCACGGACTCCTTCGGGCCGACCACCTACCGGAGTACTGGCTCAGGTCAGCGCCAGGGACCGACGCGGGGCCCCGGCCTCGCTTCCTAGGCTGCAGAGGCACCCACTCGCACGACCTCTGGAGCCCCGGCATGACCACGACCGACCCGATCATCCGGCGCTCTTCCAGCGTTGACGCATCCCGCCGTCTCCCCCGTTTCGCTCTCTCCCGTTTCGTTCTCTCCCGAGAGCAGTCGAATGCGCCATCCACCCGTGATCGGGCGCTCGATCTGGTCCGATCCGTGAGCCTCGTTGTGGTCGTCCTCCTCCACGGCATGATGGCGGGGATCAGTGTCGGTCCTTCGCGTCAGGTGGTCGTCACGAATGCGCTCGAAGATCAGCCGTGGTTCGTTCCGCTCAGCTGGCTCGTGCAGGTCATGCCGTTGTTCTTCATCGTCGGTGGCTTCGCCGGCCTCTCGCAGTGGCGTCGGGTCCAGGCCCGCGGTGGCTCGGCCGTCGAGTTCGTCCGAAGCAGACTCGAACGTCTCGCACGTCCGGCCATCGTGGTGTTCGGGACGATCGCGGGAGGCCTTGTCGTCGCGTCGATCGCGGGTGTGTCGCCCGATCTCCTCGCCCAACTCGGCTTCCGGATGGCGCAACCGCTCTGGTTCCTCGCCGTCTACCTGGGTGTGTCGAGTCTCGTACCGGTGTTCGCGGCCGCGCACGATCGAGCGCCTCGTCGCTCGATCATCACTCTGGCGGGTGCGGCGCTCCTGGTCGACATCCTTCGGACCGCGACCGGCATCGAAGGACTCGGGTACCTCAACCTGGGGTTCGTCTGGCTGGCCGTGCAGCAGCTCGGCTTCTGGTGGGCCGACGGTGCGTTCACGAGGTGCAGTCCGGCCCGAGCGGTCGGCGGCATCGTCGCTTCGCTCACCGCTCTCCTCGTGCTCTGGCTCGTGGGACTCTCCTCCCCGGACATGTACGACGCTCTCAACCCGCCGACGAGTGCGCTCATCCTCCTCGGGCTCGCGCAGGCATTCGCGCTCGGGGTCCTGCATCCACGGCTGACGGCGGCCGCCGCCGATCCGCAGGTGCGGAGGATGGTTGAGGCCGTCGGCTCGCGTTCGATGACGATCTACCTCTGGCACATGCCCGTGCTCGTCATCATCGCGGCCGTGCTGCTCTTCAGTGGTGTCGTCTGGCCTGAGCCGCTGAGTGGACCGTGGTGGCTGACGAGGGGTGTCTGGCTCGGGACCATCCTCGTGACGCTCGTTCCCGTCGCCTCGATCATGGGTCGTTTCGAGCGTCGCTCGGCGGGCGGGTCGCCTGGGCCGACACCGAGTCCGACACGACGCCCTGGGATCCGGACGGCAACAGCCGTCGTACTCGCCATCGCCGGAGTGCTCGGTGTGCTGATCGGTGGCTTCACCGTGCTTACCGCCGTCACGGGAACACTCCTCCTCAGTGTCGCTGTGCGACTCGTGGGATCACGCCGCGAGATCAGGTCGACTAGCAGTCCATCGAGCACTCCATCGAACAGGCCGTCGAACAGGCCGTCGAACAGGCCGTCGAACAGTTCACCGGATCAACCTGTTAGAACCACGCGTTTCAGCACACGTCGCCCCGGATGGCTTCACCGCCGAGGCTCGGCTACTCCGCAGAGGGAACGACGAGGCCTGATTCGTACGCCGCGATGACCGCCTGAGCCCGATCCCGGACCTGGAGTTTTGCGAAGATCCTGCTCACGTGCGTCTTCACCGTCTGCTCGGCGATGAAGAGTTCATCCGCTGCTTCCTGATTCGACAGCCCCTTCGCGACGAGGATGAGGACTTCTCGTTCCCGCTCGGTCAGCTCGACGAGACTCCGTGGAGTCGGCCTCTGCTCTGCGGGAATCTTGGCGAACTGCTCGATCATCCGGCGAGTGATGCTCGGAGCCAAGAGCGCATCGCCTCGTGCGACGACCTGGACGGCTGAAACGAGATCACCCGGCAGTGCGTCCTTCAGCAGGAATCCGCTCGCTCCGGCTCGGAGCGCTTCGTACACGTAGTCGTCGATGTCGAACGTGGTCAGCATGATGATGCGCGGGAGCGGTGCGCACGTGATGCCGTTGGCCGCGACGGGTGAGGCTGCGGATCCAGTCCCTGGTGCGGCACCGGCGCCAGGAACACTTGCCGGTCCGGTGGGGTTCCCCGCTCCGATCAGTCCGTCGGAGGAGCCCAGTCCACCGCCCAGCAGTTGTCTCGTCGCATCGATGCCGTTGAGCACCGGCATGCGCACGTCCATCAGGACGACGTCGGGGTGCAGCTCGTGGACGAGGGCGACGCACTCGGCGCCGTCCTGTGCCTGGCCGACGACCTGCATCCCGGGTTGGGCGTCGAGGAGTGCTGCGAACCCTGCCCGCACCATCGCCTGGTCGTCGGCGATCACGATCGTGATGGTCATGTGGTGGCTCCAGGTTCGGGGTTCGAGGGAGTTGCGGGGCTTGCGTCTTGTGGGTCGGGCATGGGGGCGGTCGGATCAGCTGCCGGAGCGGACGCTGCAGCAGGCGTATCGCTCAGCAACGGCACGACGGCGATGACTTCGAAACCTCCGTCGTGGTTCGGTCCGAAGGTGACCGTTCCACCGACGCTCGACGCTCGCTCGCGCATTCCGCGGAGTCCGTGTCCGCGTGACGTGAGACGGGACACGTCCGCGAAGAGCGCGACCGCCTCGCCGGGAATCGATCCTCCGGGTGCGTCGTTCATGACCCGGACTCGAAGTGTCCGTCCGACGCGATCGAGCCGCACGGTGACATCGGTGTCCGGCGCGTGGCGGATCACGTTGCTCAGTGCCTCCTGAGCGATGCGATACGCGACGAGGCCGGTGACATCACTCAACCGGAGCGATCCTCGTGGAGACGTCCACTCGAGCGTCACCCTCAGTCCTGCACGCTCCGCGTTGCTGACGAGCGTTTCGATGTCGTCGAGCCCGGGCTGCGGGGCGAGCTGTCGTTCCGCTCCATCGTCACGGAGCACACCCAGCAGGGTTCGCATCTCCGTGAGCGCCTGACGAGAGGACGCTGCGATGTCGTCGAACTCGGTCACCAATGCCGCGTCGACGTTCGCGTGCCGATACTGCGCCGTCGTCGCCTGCACGTTGATGATCGACATGCTGTGGGCGATGATGTCGTGCAGCTCGCGTGCGATCCGTGTTTTCTCCTCCGCGATGACGCGACGCGAGTGCTCTTCCGCCGTCATCTGTCGTTCCTGCAACAGCTGTGATCGGATGCCCTGCCACTGGCGGACCACGATCCCGACGACAAGGGTGAACGCGGACAAGATCGTTGCTACGACGATGTTGGCCGTCGTCGAGTTCGAGTTGTGATCGTGAGGCATCACGATCACGAGGGAACTCGAAATGGCGAGACCTGCGAGCCATGTCAACGCACCGATCTGCCAACGTGCTCGAAGGCCGAGCAGTCCGATCAGCAGGATCTGCGTGAGCATCACCGGTATCGGCCACGGCCAGGGTGCGTCGGCTGCTCCGATCGAGAGCAACGCGAAGAGCGCGACGGCGACGACCCCAACGATGCCTGCGGCTCCGGGCCGTACCAGGACGAGCAGCAGTGAGCCGGAGTGCGCGAAGGCGAGCAGGAGTGCTGCCCCGACCGGAACAGCTGATAGGGCCGCTCCCACCGATGACTCGACCGAGAGCAGTGTGATCGATGCGATGAGCACAACGGCCCAGCCCCACGCCCCGGGTCGGAGCCGTCTGCGGCCGGGTTGAGTCGTTCCTGCGTGCGACGACGGCAGCGGAGGTTCGGCGGTCAACTCGTTGAGCCATTCGGCTGAACGTTCAGCGGTCCGTTCGGCACGACGAGCGCCCTTCGACAGATTCGTCTTCGCGGCGCGGACGGCTCGCTCGGCGCGTTTGGTGGGTTTGGTGGGTTTGGCAGATGCCGTCGCTTTCGCGGGCTTCGTGGGCTCCTCGGGCTTTGTGAGCTCCTCGGGCTTCGAAGGATTGGTCGGGTCGACGCCGTGCGCCTCACCGGAGCGTTTCAGCTCTGTCGTCGGCTGAGCCGGTGCTGTACGTTTCGTTCGTTTTGCCATCATCGGCCTGCCGTCGTCGGCGTCAGCGCTGCCTGTCCTGACGGTGCTGCCTGTTGTCGTGGTGCTGCCTGTTGTCGTGTTGCGGTCGCCGCCTGTGCCGCGGACGGCGGGCGCCGCACCGATTGTGTCTCGGGCGTCGTTCGCTGTTCCATCAGTATCCGGTGACGGGATGCGGTCGGTACGGGCTCTCGAGGCGAGTCAGCTCGTCGTCGGTCAGTTCGAAGTCGAGCGACGCGAGGGCGTCGTCGAGGTGTTCCGGTTTCGAGGCACCGATGATGGGCGCTGAGACGACCGGGTTCGCGGACACCCAGGCGAGAGCGATTTGGGCTCGGCTCACTCCTCGTTCGGTTGCGATGTCCGCGACGACTCCTGCGATCTCGCGATCGTTGTCGTCGCTCGTGTACAGGACTCCGTTGAAGACGTCGCTCTCGGATCTGACGGAGGCCTCGTCCCAAGGTCGAGTGAGCTTGCCGCGAGCGAGTGGGCTCCACGGGATGACGCCGATGCCTGCGTCCTCGCAGAGCGGGAACATCTCGCGTTCCTCTTCACGGCTGATGAGGTTGTAGTGATCCTGCATGCTCACGAAGCGGCTCCACCCGTTGCGTTCCTGCAGGTGGAGGGCCTTGCTGAACTGCCACGCGGCCATCGATGATGCACCGAGATACCGGACCTTGCCTGCCTTGACGACATCGTTGAGCGCTTCGAGCGTCTCTTCGATGGGAGTCGTGGGATCCCAGCGGTGGATCTGGTACAGATCGACGTAGTCCGTGCCGAGCCTGCTGAGACTCGCGTCGAGCTCGGTGAAGATCGCCTTCCGGGAGAGTCCGCCTCCGTTGGGCCCTGAACGCATGCGTCCGTGGACCTTCGTTGCGATGACCGTCTCGTCGCGGCGGCTGTACTCCGCGAGTGCCCGTCCGATGATCTCTTCGCTCGACCCGTCCGAGTACACGTTGGCCGTGTCGAAGAAGTTGATGCCCGCTTCGACCGCCTGGCGGAGCAGCGGTCGACTCGCGACTTCGGTGAGGGTCCACGGGTGGCTTCCGCGTTCGGGTTCACCGAACGTCATGCAGCCGAGGGCGAGGACCGAGATGTCGAGGCCAGTGGAGCCGAGCTTCGTGTAACGCATGCTTCCATTGTGGCGGACGTCGTGCTCGCCGGCACCCGAGCTCGCGTTTCGTCACTGCGCTGACCCTTTGATCCTGGGCCGCTTTCCTCTGGTCCCTGAGCTTGTCGAGGGGTGGGGTCCTTGGCGGTGGGGGTCTAGCACTTCGACAGGCTCAGTGACCGGGGTCGGGCGACTGTGGGCAGGGTCTGGTCCCTGAGCTTGTCGAAGGGTTGGGGTCTGGGGTGGGTTGGTACGGGTTATCCGGTGTTGTTGGGGTGGAGGGTGCCGCCGCGTCGTGGGGTTCGTGTCCGGTCGAGGTGGGCTGGTGGGATGAACCACGGGGACTCGTCACGGATCCGGATGTCCCACCCGTCGGCGTGCACCCGATGGTGGTGGTGTGAGCAGAGCAGGATGCCGTTGTTGAGGTTGGTGGTGCCGCCGGTTGACCACCAGGTGATGTGGTGGGCTTGGGTGTAGGCGGGTGGGTGTGGGCATCCGGTCCAGGCGCAGCCGCCGTCGCGTTCGGCGAGGGCGATCTTCTGACCCGGACTGAACAGGCGTCGGGCATGCCCGAGGTCGAGGATTTGGGAGGGTCCGGTGAGGATGGCGGGGATGAGGTTCGCGTCGCCGGCGATCCTGCGGACGGTGTTGGCGGTGATGGGTTCGGTGATGCCGTCGATATGCGCTGCCCCGATGCTGTGGGTGAGGTCGTCAAGGTCCATGCGGATCACGATGCTGACGGGTGCGAGTTGATTGGCGGCTTCGGTGCAGCCGGCGACGTGTCGGCAGGTGTCCACGAGTGCATCGAGACGGAGCTGTTCGAGGGTGCGGGGTTCGGGCATGTCAGCAGGGGCGGCTGGGTCCTGTTCAGTGTCGGAGGATCCGCCAGTGTCGGAGGATGTGCCAGTGTCGGAGGCCGATGAACCGCTTGGGCAAGCGCCGCTTCCACTATCGGCGGGATCTGCGGTGTCGACGAAGTGTGGGGTGCGGAGGGCTGTGCTGACGACGGCATCGATCGCGCCACGCACCCACATCGCCGACGCGGGATCCAGGACCGCGGTGAGTTTCGTCATCCCGCCCGGCAGTTCCAGGATCCGCAACGACCGGCGCGAGTGCAGCATCTGCTCCCGGGGTTGGGCGCCGTCCTGGTCAAGGATCATCCGCGCACGCACCGCCGCCTTCCTCGCATCCCCAGGCGACACCCCGGAACAGTGCTCGACCAAGACCCGCTCCACCGCAGCGGTCTTCAAGGTGGTGGCGACGCGGGCACCGAGCCGGAGCTCACGGACCATCGCAGCCGCAGCATCAACGGTCAGGGCCACCGGGGCGGCACCCACGGCGGGACCCTGCGAGACGGCGGTGTCCGCCGAGGGTGCCGCCGGCCGGATGGCCTCGGCAATGCCTGGGAACTCGCACTCCTGCACCTCGCCCAGGAACGTGCGCTTCGGAACGATGGCGCTGCCCACGTCGACCAGGACGGCGGCGCGGGCGGGGGCGATCCGCCACCGGTCCGCAAGCAGGGCTACTGGAGACGAATACCCGTGTGCTTTCGCGAGCCCGTCACCGCCACGTTCCTTCCCGGAACGCGCAGCAACCGTGCCAGCCCAGGCCGCTTGGGCGGCATCGAGCGCGTGCTGGAGCGCACCGAGCTCCTCACCGACCCGGAGCAACCCCGGATCGTCCATGGACTCAAGCTCCACCGCAACAAGACCACTCGATCCCGCAATCGCAGCACCAGCACCAGCAGCCGGAGTCGAATGTCCGAAGGCGGGCCGGGCACCGTCCCACACCGTGTCAACCGGCCGAGGGCCGCATCGACCGCGGCCAGAGCGCCGGGCTCGGCCGAGCCGGTCGCGGTAGGTGGGGCGGTGAGGGTCATGGAAAGATCATCGCATCGACCACCGACACTGATACACGTGTCGAATATCGCGCTGATCTGGGATGTTTTCCCAACGAGTGTCACCGAGATGCGGTGATCTGATCCGTCGAGTGTTGCCCTTCGACAGGCTCAGGGAACGGGGTGCGGCGCGCGGGAGGGTTGCCCTTCGACAAGCTCAGGGACCGGAGTGCGGCGCACGGGAGGGGTTGCCCTTCGACAGGCTCAGGGACCGGAGTGCGGCGCACGGGAGGGGTTGCCCTTCGACAGGCTCAGGGACCGGAGTTCGGCAGGCTGCCGAGCCGACGAACCTCAGAAGCCGCGGGACGTGACCTCTGCTGCAGGACCATCGGCAGCCGTCTCGGTGAGATCGAGCCCGCCGCCGGCGTCACCGGACCAACTCTCGACCGTCCACCCATCGGCGGGACTTCCCGTGACAACGAGAACGCCCGTGTTCGTGATGGGGTGAGCCGCGACGAACGCCGCATCGACGTTCGTGGAACGGAGGCCCACCCAGGTGCGCAGCATCGCACCATGGCTCACGACGACCACGGTCTCAAGGCCACTCATGGCGATCTCCTCGATGACCGTGTCGAATCGATCGAAGACTTCGGTTCCGCTCTCTCCGCCCGGCATCCGATGTTCCATGTCACCCCTCGCCCACGTGACGATCGCGTGCATGTACACCTCGACGGCAGGCATGTCGTTGCGCATCTCGTTGTCACCGGCGTGGATTTCACGGAGTCCGTCTCGAAGGATGACGTCATGTCCGATGGCGGCAGCGAGCGGAGCAGCAGTTTGCTGCGCACGTGCGGCGGTCGATGCGTAGACGGCGTCGATGCGCTCACCCTGGAGCGCCGAGGGGATCGCTGCGGCCTGCTCGCGTCCGAGGTCCGAGAGGTCGGCTCCCGGGATCGCGGTGTCGAGGAACCCCGCGACGTTCGAAGGAGTCTGACCGTGTCTGATGAGGATGAGGCGCATGCCTCCAGCGTATGCGAAGCCGCCTGAGCAGAGGGTAGATGAGCGACGCACAGCCGCGTGCTCAGAAGCTCGGCACCTCCGGCCACCCCACGCAGTCACGGAGCGCACTGGTTCAGCGGGTTCGTTCGGCCCACTCCGGAGTGTCTGAACCGAGCCGGTGGGCGGGGAACGCGTAGTCGTCGTACCCGGCCAATGCCGGACGCGCAGTGGTGATCCTCACACCGTCGACGATGTTCGTGACGATGGACTCGTGCCCCGGAACCGCAGCAGAACCAGAAGCAGCAGCACCAACCTGAGAAGCAGGAGAAGCAGCACCAGGAACACCCGGGTCACCACGGGAGTCGTCACGCTCGCCGACCAGACCAGCACCGAACAGAGCAGCACCGATGCGAGCCAGCGACACGGCCACTCGACGCCCCGACCCCGTCTCCAGACGCTCGGCCAGCGAGTCGATGACGGCGGCGGCGAGCAGGTAGCCGCTCGAGTGGTCGAGGGCTTGAGCGGGAAGAGCACCAGGGCTGTCCACGGACCCTTCGATCACAGCGATGCCCGACGCCGCCTGCACGAGGCTGTCGAAGCCTCGACGATCACGCCACGGGCCAGCACCTCCCCACGCGTCGACGGACGCTTCTACGAGCCCCTCAGGGCGCCTCAGGCCGAATGTCTCGACCGCGCCCGGCCGATAGCCGGTCACGAGCACATCGGCCGTGTCGAGGAGTGCCTGCAGCGTGTGCACGCCGGCCGGGGTCGCGGCATCGACCGAGACGGTCCGTTTGCCTTGACCGGTGTCGACGTGCTGCCACGGGATCTCCGGCAGCCGAGGCGAGTCGACACGCAGGACATCGGCCCCGAGCAGAGCGAGCGTCCGAGTCGCGACCGGCCCGGCGATCACCCGGGTCAGATCCAGGACACGGACGCCCGCGAGCGGGAAGCGCGCGGTCGCCTGTCCGTGCCTCGAATCCGAGGCACGGACCTGTCCGCCAGCGCCGTGTTCACGACGCTCGCCATGACCCTCACCGCTCCCCCGGCTCCGGTCGCGCCGGCGACTGTCCCCACGCGTACCAGGAGGCGCGCCCGCTCCCGACACCCGCACGAGCGGCTCCGCGACGAGTGAGGCCCACTGCGAACCGCTCATCCACTCGGCCGCGCTCCGCACGCGGACCGCCAACGCACCGGCAGCTGCGGCCGCTTCTTCGAGATCGCTCGCCGTCCTCAGAGAGACAGCCAGTTCGAGATCCGCTCGGCCGGCATCGCCGTGAAGTCCGAGGACCCGGCACAGTCGGTCGTGGTGGTGCGGATAGTTCGCGTGCGTACGGATCCAGCCGTCGGCCGCTCGGAAGAATCCCGAGAGCGCAGCGAACGCAGAGACAGGTACGTCATCGAATCGGAGCAGCTTGTCGCTCTGGTAGGCCGCCGCCACACGTTCCCGGTCGACGGTCGCGGGCGCCCGGGAGGCATCCGGTCCGCCGAGGCCAAGCGCGGCACGAAGACGATCTGCGGCATCCTCGACGGTCCCGACCGCTGCCATAGCGAACGGGAGGACTGGAAGTCTCGCTGCGAGGTATCCCTCTGACCCGATGACGGCGCGCGGGAGAGTGGGAGCGGACACCCCGAGCGATGCGCGGTAGTCGCTTGCGAGATCACCGTTCGTCGAGCGTTCCATGGCCTCACGATACGGCCTCAGCCGTCCGAGACGGACCTGCAAGCCCAGGCTGCTCCAACGAGCCCGGGTCGATCCCGCGGACACAGCGCAGCATCGACCGCGCACACAGAGAACCGCCCCGGCCTCCCCAGAGGGGCGCCGAGGCGGTCTCGTTCACGAGCAGTGGATCAGAGGACGTCGCCGACCTTGTGCACGCGGATGTCGTTCGTGGTGCCGGGGATTCCGGGAGGGGACCCGGAGATGATGATGACCTTTTCGCCGACCTGGGCCTTGCCCGTGGCGACGAGGACCTCGTCCACCTGGGCGACCATCTGGTCGGTGTGGGTCACACGCTCCACGACGAAGGACTCGACGCCCCAGTTGAGCGCCATGCGACGACGGATCGCCGGGTCCGGCGTGAACGCCAGAATCGGGATGCGGTTGCGCAGACGGGCCATACGACGCACGGACTCACCGGACTCGGTGAAGACGCAGAGGAACTTCGCACCGACGAAGTCGGCGACCTCAACGGCCGCGAGCGTGATGGCGCCGCCCTGGGTGCGGGGCTTCGTGCCGAGCGGGGCGACACGGTCGAGACCGTGCTCCTCGGTCGACTCCACGATGCGAGCCATGGTCTGCACGGTGATGACGGGGAACAGACCGACACTCGTCTCGCCGCTGAGCATGACTGCATCGGCGCCGTCGAGGACTGCGTTCGCGACGTCGGACGTCTCGGCACGCGTCGGGATCGGGTTCTGGATCATCGACTCGAGCATCTGCGTGGCGACGATGACGGGCTTCGCCATACGACGAGCCAGCTCGACGGCACGCTTCTGCACGATCGGAACGGCTTCGAGCGGGAGCTCGACACCGAGGTCGCCACGGGCGACCATGATCGCGTCGAAGGCTTCGACGATCTCTTCGAGGTTGTCGACGGCCTGCGGCTTCTCGATCTTGGCGATGACGGGGACCTTGCGGCCCTCCTCAGCCATGATCTCGTGGACGCGGACGATGTCGCTCGCGTCACGGACGAAGGAGAGGGCGATGAGGTCTGCACCGAGGCGGAGGCCCCAACGGAGATCCGCTTCGTCCTTCTCGCTCAGCGCGGGGACGTTCACGGCGACGCCGGGCAGGTTGATGCCCTTGTTGTTCGAGACCGGACCGGCCACGATGACCTCGGTCGTGACGACGGTGCCGTCGGTCTCGAGGACCTTGACCTTGACCTTGCCGTCGTCGATGAGGAGGAAGTCGCCCGCCTTGACGTCGTTCGGGAGGCCCTTGAACGTCGTGGAGGAGAGTTCCTTGGTGCCGAGGATGTCCTCGGTCGTGATCTTGAAGATGTCGCCTTCGGCGAGGTCGTACGGTCCGCCCTCGAACTTGCCGAGGCGGATCTTCGGACCCTGGAGGTCGACGAGGACGGCGACGGCACGGCCCGAATCCTCGGTGGCCTTCCGCACGTTGGCGTAGATGGCCTCGTGGACGTCATAGCTGCCGTGGCTGAGGTTCATCCGCGTCACGTCGACACCCGCATCGATGATGGCGCGGATGTTTTCGTACGTGGACACTGCCGGGCCCAGCGTTGCGACGATCTTGGCTCGTCTCATGTTGGTGTGTACTCCATGTTTCTGCGCGAAAGCGCTTTGTGCTCGCTGCTTGGTGTTTGTCGTCGTGACAAAGCCTAGAGGGAGATCGGCTGGTCCGTCGGACGAACCGGGAAGGGCAGCTGGGTGTCGCCTTCGAGGTACTGGTCCACTGCGGCTGCCGCGGCGCGGCCTTCCGCGATGGCCCAGACGATGAGGGACTGGCCGCGACCGGCGTCGCCGGCGACGAAGACGCCGGGCTCGCTGGTCTGGTAGTCGTCTTCTCGCTCGACGTTGCCGCGGCCGTCGAAGGGCAGGTTCCACTGCGATTCGAGGGTGTCGGACTCCGGACCCGTGAAGCCGAGGGCCAGGAGCACGAGGTCGGCGGGGATCTCACGTTCGGTGCCGCTCTTGGGGACGCGACGTCCGTCCACGAACTCGGTCTCGGCCACACGGATCGCGCGGACGTCGCCTTCGTCGTTGTGCAGGAATTCGACGGTGGAGACGAGGAACTCGCGGTCGCCGCCCTCCTCGTGCGCGCTCGAGATCTCGAACAGGTTGGGCTGCATCGGCCACGGCTGGTGATCGGGGCGGGCGATGCCGGGCTGACGCCCGATCGCGAGGTTGGTCACGGATGCAGCACCTTGGCGGTGCGCCGTTCCGATGCAGTCCGCTCCGGTGTCGCCACCGCCGAGGACGACCACGTGCTTGTCCTCGGCCGTGATCTGGCCGGGAACGCTGTCGCCGGCTCCCACCTTGTTCGCCTGGACGAGGTACTCCATCGCGAAGTGGACGCCGCCCAGGTCGCGACCGGGGATCGGAAGGTCACGGGGCACCATGGCACCTGTCGCGACGACGACCGCGTCGTACCGTGCACGGAGGTCGGACCAGGTGATATCCACACCGATGTTGACGCCCGCGCGGAACCGGGTGCCTTCATCCTGCATCTGCTTGAGGCGGATGTCGAGGTGCTTCTTCTCCATCTTGAAGTCCGGGATGCCGTAGCGCAGCAGGCCGCCGATGCGGTCGTCACGCTCGTACACGGCGACCGTGTGGCCGGCGCGCGTGAGCTGCTGCGCGGCGGCGAGGCCGGCAGGACCGGATCCGACGACGGCGACCGTCTTGCCGGTCAGACGCTCCGGCGGGTGCGACTCCACCCAGCCGTTCGCGAACGCCTGGTCGATGATCGAGACCTCGACCTGCTTGATGGTGACGGCCGGCTGGTTGATGCCGAGCACGCACGAGCTCTCGCAGGGCGCGGGGCACAGACGACCGGTGAACTCGGGGAAGTTGTTCGTGGCGTGGAGGCGCTCGATCGCAGAACGGCCTTCGCCGCGCCACATGAGGTCGTTCCACTCCGGAATGAGGTTGCCGAGCGGGCAGCCCTTGTGGCAGAACGGGATGCCGCAGTCCATGCAGCGTCCGGCCTGCTTGCGGACGGTCGCCGCGTCACCCTGCTCGTAGACCTCTTTCCAGTCCATGAGTCGTACCGGCACGGGCCGGCGCTTCGGGAGCTCGCGCTCCTGTACCTTCAGGAATCCCTTCGGATCAGCCACCGGTCACCTCCAAGATTCGAGTCCACACGATGTCGCCGTCGGGGTCGAGGCCTTCTTCGACGGCCGTCTGCCGGGTGGCGAGGACTGCCGCGTAGTCGCGTGGGAGTACTTTGACGAACTTCTGCATGGTCTGGTCGATGTCATCGAGCAGTCGGGCGGCGAGCGGGGAGCCCGTCTCCGCCAGGTGGCGTTCGAGGAGGTCGCGGACGATCTCGACGTCGCCGCTGCCGAGCGGCAGCAGTTCCAGTTCACCCGATTCGAGCGATTCTCGGTTGACGCGGTCGCGGACGAGGTCGTAGACGTACGCCGTTCCACCGGACATGCCGGCGCCGAGGTTGCGACCGGTCTCGCCGAGGATGAGCGCGAGCCCGCCGGTCATGTACTCGAGCGCGTGGTCGCCGACGCCTTCGACGACCGCGGTCGCTCCGGAGTTGCGGACGAGGAAGCGCTCCCCCACCATGCCGCCGAGGAACAGCGTCCCCTGCGTGGCCCCGTAGCCGATGACGTTGCCGGCGATGACGTTCTCCTCCGGCGCGAAGGTCGCTTCGGCCGAGGGCCGGACGACGATCTGACCACCGGAGAGTCCCTTGCCGACGTAGTCGTTCGAGTCGCCGATGAGACGCAGGCTGATGCCGCCGGGCAGGAACGCACCGAACGACTGTCCGGCGGAACCGCGGAGCGTGACATCGATGCTGCCTGCCGGCAGACCGTTCTCGCCGTGGCGGAGGGTGACCTCGTGGCCGAGCATCGTGCCGACCGCTCGTTCCGTGTTGCGGATCGGGAGGTCGATCGAGACGTGACCGCCGTTCTCGAGCACATCGGCACTGGCAGCGATGAGCCCGCGGTCGAAGTGCTTCTCGAGCTCGTGCTCCTGCTCGCGACGGTTCGTGCGCGGTTCGTCGTCGGCGAACTGGGGGCCGACGAGGACCGGCGTGAGGTCGAGACCGGACGCCTTCCAGTGCTCGATCGCGCCGTTCGCGTTGATGAGCTCGTTGTGACCGATGGCCTCTTCGATGCTGCGGAAACCGAGCTCGGCGAGATACTCGCGCACCTCCTGGGCGATGAACTCGAAGAAGTTCACGACGAACTCCGGCTTGCCCGTGAAGCGTTCACGGAGGACCGGGTTCTGCGTCGCGACGCCGACGGGGCACGTGTCGAGGTGGCAGACGCGCATCATGATGCAGCCGGAGACGACGAGGGGCGCGGTCGCGAAACCGAACTCCTCGGCACCGAGCAGCGCACCGATGATGACGTCACGGCCGGTCTTCATCTGCCCGTCGACCTGCACGACCACCCGGTCGCGCATGTTGTTGAGCATGAGCGTCTGCTGGGTCTCAGCGAGACCGAGCTCCCACGGCGTTCCGGCGTGCTTGAGCGAGTTGAGCGGGCTGGCGCCCGTTCCGCCGTCGTGGCCGGAGACGAGGATGACATCTGACAGCGCTTTCGCGACGCCTGCCGCGACCGCACCGATGCCGGACTGACTCACGAGCTTCGTGTGGATCCGAGCGCTCGGGTTCGCGCGCTTCAGGTCGAAGATGAGCTGCTTCAGGTCCTCGATCGAGTAGATGTCGTGGTGCGGGGGCGGCGAGATGAGGCCGACTCCGGCGGTCGCGTGACGCGTCCGAGCGACCCACGGGTACACCTTCGTGGGAGGCAGCTGACCGCCCTCGCCGGGCTTGGCGCCCTGGGCGAGTTTGATCTGGATGTCGTCGGCGTGCGTCAGGTACATGCTGGTGACGCCGAAACGACCGGACGCGACCTGCTTGATGGCACTGCGGCGCGTGGGGTCGAGGAGTCGGTCGACGTCCTCACCGCCCTCGCCGGTGTTGGACTTCGCGCCGAGGCTGTTCATGGCGATCGCGAGCGTCTCGTGGGCTTCACGGGAGATCGAGCCGTAGCTCATCGCACCCGTCGAGAAACGCTTCACGATGGACGCGACCGATTCGACCTCGTCGATCGGGACCGCGGGACGCACATCCGTGCGAAGCGTGAACATGCCGCGGATCGTCATGAGCGATGCCGCCTGCTCGTCGATCAGCTTCGTGTAGTCGCGGAAGATGTCGTAGCGACGAGTCCTGGTCGCGTGCTGCAGCTTGAACACCGTGTCCGGGTTGAAGAGGTGCGGTGAGCCGTCGCGGCGCCACTGGTATTCTCCACCGGACTGCAGACGCTCGTGAGCCGTCGATGCGGCGTCCTCCGGGTACGCGTAACGGTGGCGCTTCGCGTTCTCCTCGGCGATGACGTCGATGCCGACGCCACCGAGCTTCGATTCGGTGCCGGTGAAGTACGGGGCGATGAACCCCTCGTTCAGGCCGACGGCCTCGAACGCCTGTGCTCCCGCATAGGAGGACACCGTGGAGATGCCCATCTTCGACATGATCTTGAGGACGCCCTTGCCGAGTGCCTTGATGACGTTCTTGACGGCCTGCTCGGGCGTGACGCCCTGGATCATGCCGCTGCGGACGAGGTCCTCGCACGTCTCCATGGCGAGGTACGGGTTGATCGCGGAGGCGCCGTAGCCGATGAGGAGTGCGACGTGGTGCACCTCACGGACGTCGCCGGCCTCGACGACGAGCCCGACCTTCATGCGGTTCTCGGATCGGATGAGGTGGTGGTGCACGGCGCCGAGCGACAGGAGCGACGGGATCGGTGCGAGGTCGGTGTTGGAGTCGCGGTCGCTCAGCACGATGAATGCGGCACCGGCGGCGATCGCCTCGTCGACCTCGTCGCACATGGCGGCCAGGCGGTCCTCGAGTCCGCGCGCGCCGTCCTCGACGCGGTAGAGCGCCTTGATGGTCGACGTCAGGCTTCCGCCCGGACGCGGGTCGATGTGCTGGATCTTCGCGAGCTCGTCGTTGTCGATGACCGGGAAGTCGAGGACGACCTGCTTCGCGTGCTCCGGACCCCACGACAGCAGGTTCCGCTCCGGACCGAGGCCGAGCTTCAACGAGGTGACGACTTCTTCACGGATGGAGTCGAGCGGCGGGTTCGTGACCTGCGCGAACTGCTGGACGAAGTAGTCGAACAGCAGGCGCGGACGCTCCGACAGGATGGCGATGGGCGTGTCCGAGCCCATGGCGCCGAGCGGTTCCGCACCGTTCTGGCCCATCGGCTGGAGGAGGATGCGCACTTCCTCCTCGGTGTAGCCGAAGGTGCGCTGACGACGGGTGACCGATGCAGGCGTGTGCACGATGTGCTCGCGCTGCGGCAGGTCGCGGAGGTGGATACGGCCGTGTTCGAGCCACTCGCCCCACGGCTGTGATGCCGCGAGCTCGTCCTTGATCTCCGAGTCCTCGATGATGCGACCGGCTTCGGTGTCGACGAGGAACATCTTGCCCGGGCGCAGGCGGCCCTTGCGCTTGACGCGGCTGGGCTCGACGTCGAGGACGCCGATCTCGCTGCCGAGGACGACGAGGCCGTCGGTCGTCTCCAGCCAGCGCCCCGGACGGAGACCGTTGCGGTCGAGGGTCGCGCCGACGAGCGTGCCGTCGGTGAACGTGAGCGCGGCAGGACCGTCCCACGGTTCCATCTGCATGGAGTTGAACTCGTAGAAGTCGCGACGCGTCTGGTCGAGGCCGGTCTGCTTCTCCCAGGCCTCTGGCACCATCATCATCATCGCGTGGGGCAGACTGCGTCCCGTGAGCGTGAGGAGTTCCAGCACTTCGTCGAACGAGGCGGAGTCGCTCGCACCCGGGGTGATGATCGGGAGCAGTGGACGCACATCGCCGATGAGCTCGGACTCGAGCTGGGACTGACGCGCACGCATCCAGTTCCGGTTGCCCTCGACCGTGTTGATCTCTCCGTTGTGCGCCATCATCCGCAGCGGCTGCGCGAGCGGCCACGACGGGAACGTGTTCGTGGAGTACCTGGAGTGGACGATCGCGAGCTTCGTCGCGAAGCGCTCATCGGACAGGTCCGGGTAGAACGGCTCGAGCTGGAGCGTCGTCACCATGCCCTTGTAGACGAGCGTGCGGCTCGAGAGGGAGATGAAGTACGCGCCGAGCTCGCGTTCCGCGCGCTTGCGCAGACGGTATGCGATGCGGTCGAGCGCGATGCCGGACGGCTTGGTCTCGTGCGTGCTCGTGACGAAGAGCTGCTCGAACGACGGCATGGCCGCGCGAGCGAGCTTGCCGAGCTGGTCCGGGTTGACCGGTACGTCTCGCCAGCCGATGACCGACAGCTGCTCGTCAGCGGCGATCGCGGCGATGCCCGCCTTGAGTTCGTCGCGTGCGGCGTCATCCGTCGGCAGGAAGGCGATCCCGACCGCGTACTCGCCAACGGGCGGCAGCTCGAAGCCGGCCACACCGCGGAGGAACTCGTCCGGGATCTGCGTCAGGATGCCGGCGCCGTCACCGGTGCCTGCGTCGGAACCGATCGCGCCTCGGTGCTCCAGGTTGCGCAGCGAGCCGAGCGCGGCGTCGATGATGGCGTGGGAGGCCTCACCGCGGAGCGTGGCGACCATCGCCAGCCCACAGGCGTCCTTCTCATTCGCCGGGTCGTACATGCCTTGCTTGACCGGAACTGCGCTGAATTGTGCATACGGAGCATGCGCCATAGAACTACCGTCCTCACGAGGGGGATCACAGAAGGGACGTCGCTGGCCCTGGAAACGAGCAAAGGTGGCACCCCCCGAGAGCCGGAGGGTTCAGAGGCTGGGGAAGTCGGTGTGCGCCACGCCTAGGATTTCGAGCCGGTTCCGCTTGTGGCGACCGCTTCTCCCGACGCCGAGGAATCTGCGGCTGCGGACGTTCCATCTGCTTCGGAGGCTTCGTCAGCGCTACCGAGACCCAGGTTCTCCGCGTCGGTGTTGTAGTAGTGTACCGCAGCCTTCGGGTCGGACCATTCCCTCCCGGTCACGTACGGTGATGCTTCGCGGCCGGGGTGACGGCGCGTCTGCACGATGAGGATCACGATGCCGACGATGATCGCGAGGATCGCGGCCCACACGTTGGTGCGGATGCCGAAGAAGTACTCGCTCGGGTCGACACGGATGGTCTCCCAGACGGTGCGGCCCGCGCCGTACCAGATGAGGTAGACGGCGAAGAGCTTGCCCCACTGCGGGTTGAACTTCTTGCCGATCCAGAGGATGACGGCGACACCGAGCAGGTTCCAGATGATCTCGTACAGGAACGTGGGGTGGAAGAGCGTGCCGGCGGGCAGGCCGACCGGGAATGCAGGGTTGCTGGCTTCGATCTCGAGGCCCCACGGGAGGTTCGTCGGCAGGCCGAAGAGCTCGTGGTTGAAGTAGTTGCCGAGGCGACCGAACGCCTGCGCGAGCAGGAGACCGGGAGCGAGTGCATCCGCGAAGGTCCAGAAGCGGACCCCTGTCATGCGGCAGCCGATGTACGCACCGACGGCTCCACCGATGAGGGAGCCGAAGATCGCGATGCCGCCCTCCCAGATGTAGAGCGTCCTGAGGAGGTCGGCGCCCGGGTAGAAGTAGTCGCCCGGGTGAGTCAACACGTGGAAGATGCGTGCGCCGATGATGCCCAGCGGGATCGCCCACAGGATGATGTCGAGCACGATGCCGGGTTCGGCGCCGCGCTTCGTCAGGCGGCGCGACGTGAGGATCGTCGCCGCGATGATCCCCGCGATGATGCAGAGGGCGTAGAAGTGCACCGTGAATGGACCGAGACTGAAGCTCGAGACGCTGGGGCTCGGGATGCTGAGGGGTGCAATCACTGGTGTGAACGCCTTTCGTGGGGAAAACTCTGATCGAGTGTACGTCCTAGTGGGCGAGGACGGCGCCAACTGCCAGTTCGCGCGCGATCTCGGCGACCGCCGGGACGCCGCCGTCGGCGAGGGCCTTGACGATCGCCGAGCCGACGATCGCCCCGTCCGCGTAGGCGAGGACGTCCTTCACCTGCGCAGCGGTCGAGATGCCGATGCCGACGCACGCGTGCTCGGTGCCGACGGCTCGGAGCCGTGCGACGAGCGTCTTCGCAGCCGCATCGACGTCCTGCCTGGCGCCTGTGATGCCCATCGTGGAGACCGTGTACACGAATCCGCGCGAGCGCTCGTTGACGAGTGCGAGACGGACGTCGGTCGACGTGGGAGCGGCGAGGAAGACGCGGTCCAGGCCGAATCGATCGCTCGCGGCGAGCCAGTCGTCCGCAGCGTCCGGTGTGATGTCCGGCGTGATGAGCCCGGCTCCCCCGGCCTCGACGAGGTCGGAGGCGAAGCGCTCGACGCCGTACTGGAGCACGGGGTTCCAGTACGTCATCACGAGGACGGGGACGTCGACGGCCGCACGGATCGCACGGATCGCCGTGAAGACGTCGTGGAGGCGGAAGCCGCCTTCGAGGGCCTGCATCGTGGCCGCCTGGATGACGGAGCCGTCCATCACCGGGTCGGAGTACGGCACGCCGAGCTCGAGGATGTCGACGCCGTTCTGCGCGAGCGCGATCGCCGCATCGATGCTCGTCTGCAGGTCGGGGAAGCCGACGGGCAGGTACCCGATGAGGGCGCCGGCGCGATCCACTTTCGCGGCGTCGATCGCCTGTCCGACGGGGGAAGCGGTCGACGTGGTCACGAGGTGGCTCCTTCAGCGTGCTGGTCGTCGAGCAGGCCGAAGTACTTCGCCGCGGTCTCGACGTCCTTGTCCCCGCGCCCGGAGAGGTTGACGAGGATCGTCGTGTCAGGGCCGAGGCGCTCGCCCAGGGCGATGGCGCCGGCGAGGGCGTGAGCGGACTCGATGGCGGGGATGATGCCCTCGGTGCGGCTGAGGAGACGGAACGCGTCCATCGCCTCCGCGTCGGTCGCGGGGAGGTAGGTGGCGCGACCGGTGTCCGCGAGCCACGCGTGCTCCGGACCGACGCCCGGATAGTCGAGACCCGCGGAGATCGAGTGGGACTCGATCGTCTGGCCGTCCTCGTCCTGCAGGACGTAGGTCTTCGCGCCGTGGAGGATGCCGGGGCGCCCACGTTCGATCGATGCGGCGTGGCGCGGGGTGTCGACGCCGTCGCCGGCCGCCTCGATGCCGTACAGCGCGACCGAGGGGTCGTCGAGGAAGGCGTGGAAGATGCCGATCGCGTTCGAGCCGCCGCCGACGCAGGCGACCACGGCGTCCGGGAGCGAACCGGTGAGGTCGATGACCTGCTGTCGAGCCTCCTCCCCGATGATCTTCTGGAAGTCGCGGACCATCGCGGGGAACGGGTGCGGCCCGGCGGCCGTTCCGAAGATGTAGTTGGTTGTCTCGACGGAGGCGACCCAGTCGCGGTACGCCTCGTTGATCGCGTCCTTGAGGGTGCGCGATCCCGTCGTGACGGGGATGACCGTCGCGCCGAGCAGTTCCATGCGGGCCACGTTGAGGGCCTGTCGCTGGGTGTCGACCTCCCCCATGTAGATCGTGCACTCGAGGCCGAAGAGCGCCGCGGCGGTCGCGGTGGCGACGCCGTGCTGCCCTGCACCGGTCTCGGCGATCACGCGCGTTTTGCCGATGCGCTTCGTGAGGAGCGCCTGCCCGAGCACGTTGTTGATCTTGTGGGATCCCGTGTGGTTGAGGTCCTCACGCTTGAGGATGACCCGCGCGCCGCCCGCGTGCGCGGCGAACCGGGGCACCTCCGTGATGATCGAGGGACGACCGGCGTAGTCGCGGAGGAGCGCGGTGAGCTCCGCCTGGAACGTCTCGTCGGTCTTCGTCTGCTCGTAGGCCTCGGCGAGTTCGTCGACCGCTGCGATGAGGGATTCCGGCATGTATCTGCCGCCGAAATCCCCGAAGAACGGGCCTTGCTCGTCGCGGAGGTTCATCGTTGGTGGGCTCCCAGGAACTGTTGGAGGGTGGAGACGGGATCGCCCGTCACGAGTGCTTCGCCCACGAGGACGACGTCGGCGCCGTCTGCACGATACCTGGCGACGTCGTCTGCCGTCTTGACGGCGGACTCCGCGACCCGGACGGTGCCGGCGGGAATGCGGTCGGCGAGGGTGCCGAAGAGGCTCTGGTCGAGCTCGAAGGTGCTCAGGTTGCGGGCGTTGACGCCGATGAGCTTCGCGTCGATGTCGATCGCGCGCTCGAGCTCGTCCGCGGTGTGCGTCTCGACGAGCGGCGTCATCCCGAGTTCGAGGATGAGCTCGTGCAGGATCTGCAACGGCTTCTGCTCGAGCCCGGCGACGATGAGGAGCACGAGGTCTGCACGCGCAGCGCGCGCCTCGAACACCTGGTACGGCGATGAGATGAAGTCCTTGCGCAGCACCGGCAGCGAGATCGATGCACGAACGGCTTCGAGGTCCTCGAGGGAACCGCCGAATCGACGCCCTTCCGTGAGCACGCTCACCGCGCTCGCGCCGCCCTGCTCGTAGAGCGAGGCGAGGAGTGCCGGATCCGGGATCTCGGCGAGTGCGCCGCGAGACGGGCTCGAACGCTTGACCTCGGCGATGATCTTGACGCGATCGGCCGGTGCGAGAGCCGCGAGAGCGTCGAACGCCGGCGGAGCGGCGTGGGCCGCTGCTTCGACCGTTGCGAACGGTCGATTCGCCAGACGCGCTTCAGCGTCGGCCTTCGCGCCGGCCATCAGGTCGGCGAGCACGGGTCAGTGCTCTTTCGCGATGTACTTGGTGCCGTTGACGCCGTAGCCGGCCTTGCCCATGATCCAGCCGACGATTGCCCCGACGACGAGGAGTCCGGCGGATGCCCAGACGACGACGGGCAGGTCGAGCCAGAACGCGAGCGTTCCGATGGCGAATGCGACCAGCATGATGATCACTGCCGTCCAGGCGGCGGGCGAGTGTCCGTGGCCGGGGTCCGAGGGATCGGTGCTCATGAGTCTCCTTTGCAGCGGGTTCCTGAACAGTCTATCGGCTCGACGGCGGTGGTTCCGCGAGGCCGTGCGCAGGCTCCGGCTCGTGTGTTGGTCTGATGGGTTGGTGGTGCGGGGAATGGGGTCGTGCGTGAGGCGTTGCGGCGCCCGGTCGGCGCCCGGGTGCCGGTCAGCGCTTGCGGGTCGGGTCGTCGCCTCGGCTGAGGTCGTCCCAGGTGACGACGGGGTCGGCTTCAGCGTCCGGGTCGGCCTCGACGAAGCGGACGGCCTGGTACTTCTTCGACGAACCCGGCCAGGCGCGGAAGGTCACCGCGGTCGCAAGTCCGACGATCGCGAGCAGAACGCCGAGGATGAGCGTGATGACGGGCCAGGCCGTGAGCGACGAGCTCTCGACGAGCGCGCCCACGGACGAGGAGCCGGCCACGCCGGTGGCCTCGGTGACGGCACCGGCGCCAGCGGCTGCGGGATCGAGGAGCGCGGCGAGGGCCGAGTATCCGACGCACGCACCGATGACCGCCTCGAGGATGCCGAGCACGATGCGGAACACCGGTCCAGCAATCGCGAGTGCGCCGACGAGGGCGAGGCCCGCAAGCGCCAGCGCCGACAGTGCGGGCGCCGCGACCGAACCGACGACGTCGATCGTCCCCTTGTGCCCGGCGGCCGGCGCGAGCGTCACCGTGAGCCAGTTCTGCGTCCAGGACGCCAGGACGCCCGCGTTCACGAGGATCGCGGCCCCGAGCAGTGTGCTCTTGAGCCTCCGTGCATTCGGCATCGTCAGCGCACCCGTTCCATGCTGTTGGCCACGGCGACCGCGCGGAGCGGTGCTGCAGCCTTGTTCTGTGATTCGAGGAATTCGCTCTCGGGGTCGGAGTCCGCCACGAGGCCGCCTCCGGCCTGGACGTGAGCGACCCCGTCGATGATGGTCGCGGTCCGGATCGCGATGGCGAGGTCGAGATCGCCGGAGAAGCTGAAGTAGCCCACCACTCCCCCGTACACGCCGCGCTGAGCCGGTTCGAGGTCGTCGATGATCTCGAGGGCACGGGGTTTCGGGGCCCCGGACAGCGTTCCAGCGGGGAAGGTCGCGCGGAAGACGTCGATGGGCGAGACGTCCTGGCGCATGACGCCTTCGACGCTCGACACGAGATGCATGATGTGGCTGAATCTCTCGACGCGCATGAACTCGGTCACCTCGACCGTTCCCGCCTCGCAGACCTTCAGGAGGTCGTTCCGCGCGAGGTCGACGAGCATGAGGTGCTCAGCGCGTTCCTTCGCGTCGCCAGACAGCTCCGCTTCGAAGTCGGCGTCGGCCTCCGGCGTCGCCCCACGAGGTTTGGATCCGGCGATGGGGTGCGTGAGAGCACGACCCTCCTGCACCTTGACGAGCGCTTCCGGCGACGATCCGACGATCGTGTACGGGGTGCCGTCAGGCGTGTCGAGGGCGAGCAGGTACATGTACGGGCTCGGGTTGAGGCTGCGGAGCACCCGGTAGACGTCGATCGGGTCCGCGGGGCAGTCCTGATCGAAGCGCTGGGAGACGACGACCTGGAAGACGTCGCCGTCGCGGATGTGCTGCTTCGCCGTTTCGACGGATGCCAGGAAGTCGGCCTTGCGCGTGCGATGCGTTGGAGCGGGATCAGCACTGAAGTCGAGGTCGGCCAGCCACGCCTCGGACGGTTCGGCGAGTCGTCGTTGCATCCGGTCGAGGCGGTCCTGCGCTTCGTGCCACAGCGCGGCTGCGCCCTCCAGGCCGTCGTTCAGGACGTTCGCGATGAGATGGACGGTGCCGTCGCGGTGATCGATCGCCACCACATCGGCCGAGAAGGACAGCGCCTGACCGGGGACCTGCACTTCGCGCACCGGCCGGTTCGGGAGCCGCTCGATCTGCCTGATGGCCTCCCAGCCGACGAAACCGACGAGGCCGCCCGTCAGCGGAGGGAGCCCGGGGGGAGGCGTCGTCTGCCACCGCTCGTAGAGCTGTTCGAGGACCTGGAGCGGGCCGAGACCGGTCGTGTCGCCGAGCGCACGCTTCGCGGACAGGCCGTAGTCGAGCCAGACCGCGGCATCGCCCTCCTGGGTGAGTACGCCGAACGAGGAGACGCCGACGAAGGAGAACCGCGACCAGATGCCGCCCTGCTCTGCTGACTCCAGCAGGAACGTGCCCGGATTGCCGAGCGCGAGCTTCCGGTAGATGCCGACGGGCGTCTCACCGTCCGCGAACAGGGTGCGGACCACGGGGATCACTCGTCGGTCCGCGGCGAGTTCGTCGAACTCGCGCTTCGTGGTCGTTCCCGTCGAGGGAATCGTCATGACGTGCTCCAGGTGGGGATCGGTGGTCGTCTCAGGAGCCGACGACCGGATCGAGCTGCCGTCCGTCGAAGCAGGTGCGGGTACCCGTGTGGCACGCGGCGCCGACCTGGTCGACCTCCACCAACAGGGTATCCCCATCGCAGTCGTAGGACGCTTGGCGAACGTACTGGACGTGCCCGGAGGTGTCGCCCTTCCGCCAGTACTCCTGACGCGAGCGGGACCAGAAGGTGACCCGTCCTTCCGTCAGGGTGCGGCGCACGGCTTCCGCGTCCATCCAACCGAGCATGAGCACCTCACGGCTGTCCCACTGCTGGATGACGGCGGGGAGCAGGCCGTGGTCGTTGAAGGTCAGCTTCGCGAGGATCTCGTCCGTACCCGTCACCGCGTCCATCATCGAACCGTCCATCCTGCTGCTGAGAGTCCCGACTTCACGTCGCCGATCGTGAGTTCGCCGGAGTGGAAGACGCTTGCGGCGAGCACGGCGTCGGCTCCGGCCGCGATCGCGGGCGGGAAGTCCTCGACCTTGCCGGCGCCGCCGGAGGCGATCACGGGCACGGAGCTGACCTCGCGCATGAGCGTGATGAGCTCCGTGTCGAAGCCGGCTTTCGTCCCATCGGCGTCGATCGAGTTCACGAGGAGCTCGCCCGCACCGCGTTCGATCGCCTCCTTCGCCCAGTCGAGCGCGTCGATCGACGTCTCCTTCCGCCCGCCGTGCGTCGTCACGACGAACCCGGACGTGGTGCCGGGGTGGCGTTTGACGTCGAGCGAGAGCACGAGGACCTGTGCACCGAACCGGTCGGCGATCTCGCCGAGGAGCTCAGGGCGTGCGATCGCCGCGCTGTTGACGCCGACCTTGTCCGCACCGCTCGCGAGCAGCCGCGCGACATCGTCGACGGAACGGACGCCGCCGCCGACCGTGAGTGGGATGAAGACCTGCTCGGCCGTGCGGCTGACGAGGTCGTACGTGGTGTCCCGACCGGCGACCGTCGCGGTGACGTCGAGGAAGGTGAGCTCGTCCGCGCCCTGCTCGAAGTACTTCCGAGCGAGCTCGACGGGGTCGCCCGCGTCACGCAGGTCGAGGAAGTTGACGCCCTTGACGACGCGGCCGTCCGCCACGTCGAGGCACGGGATCACTCGGGTTGCGAGAGTCATGGTGCGCTCCTCAGAGACGTGCAGCGTGGATCGCCGTCACGAGGATGGCGCGGGCGCCCAGTTCGTACAGGCGGTCCATGACCTCGTTGGCGTCGTTGCGGTGGATCATGACACGCACGGCGACCCACTCCGGGTCGCGCAGCGGGGAGATCGTGGGCGATTCGATGCCGGCCGCGATCGACGTCGCCTGCTCGAGGAGCGTCGCGGGGAGGTCGTAGTCCATGAGGACGAACTGGCGGGCGACGAGCACACCCTGCAGACGACGGAGCAGCGTGTCGGTGGCCGGGTTCACCACGGGTGAGGTGATGAGGACGGCGGTCGATTCGAGGATGACCGGGCCGAAGATGTCAAGACCGGCCTTACGGAGCGTTGTGCCCGTCTCGACGACGTCTGCGACGGCATCGGCGACGCCCAGGCGAACGGCGGACTCGACGGCTCCGTCCAGGCGGACGAGCTCGGCGCTGATGCCGGCGTCGGCCAGGAAGGTCCCGACGAGGCCGGGGTAGCTCGTGGCGATGCGGGTGCCCTGGAGATCCTCGAGCTTCGTGAAGCGATCCGAGGGACCGGCGAAGCGGAAGGTCGAGTTGCCGAACCCGAGCGATGCGAGTTCGGAGGCCGGCGAGTGGGAGTCGAGCATGAGGTCACGGCCGGTGACGCCGACGTCGAGGGCACCGGAGCCGACGTACGTCGCGATGTCCCGCGGACGGAGGTAGAAGAACTCGACACCGTTGCGGGCGTCGACGACGTGCAGTTCCTTGGTGTCACGCCGTGTGGCGTACCCGGCTTCCTGCAGCATCTCGATGGCGGTCTCGGACAACGAGCCCTTGTTGGGCACGGCGACTCTCAGCATGGGGGTGACTTTCGTGTGGGTGGTGTGGTCTCGACGGGGAGGAGTGGCGCTGCGGTGGACGGAGTCCGTCGCTTGCGTTCCTACAGATGTCGGTACACGTCCGCCGGGGTCAGCCCTTTCGCAACCATGAGCACCTGCACGTGGTAGAGCAGCTGGGAGATCTCCTCAGCCGTCTCGATGTCGGTCTGGTACTCGGCGGCCATCCAGACCTCTGCCGCCTCTTCGACGATCTTCTTGCCGATGCCGTGGACGCCGGTGTCGAGTTCGCGGACGGTGCCGGAACCCTCAGGCCGGGTCTCGGCCTTCATCTGCAGTTCGTCGAACAGCTCGTCGAAGGTTTTCACCCTGCAAGGCTACCGGTTCTTGACGCGCTCTCGTGCCGCGGTGCGCCCTACCGACTGGTAGGGCGACTGGTAGGGCGACTGCTAGCGCGACTGGTAGCACGACAGCTGGACTCGTGGGGCGGCCTCGTCCGTGATCGGAGCGGCAACCGCGTCATCGACGGGATCCTGTGCTGGATCAGTGCGTGTGGGCAGCAGCCGCGGCGCGCAGTGTCGCGATATTGGCCGTCGGGTCGTCTCCGCCGAACACGGACGAACCCGCGACGAAGGTGTTGGCGCCGGCCTCCGCGGCGATCGTGATCGTGTCGGCCGTGATGCCGCCGTCGACCTGCAACCAGACGTCGAGTCCCGTTCGGGCCACCTCTGCCGAGAGCCGTTCGAGCTTCGGCATCGTCTCGCGCATGAACGACTGGCCGCCGAAGCCGGGCTCGACCGTCATCACGAGGATCTGGTCGAACTCGGGCAGCAGCTCGAGATAGTCGTCCACAGGCGTCCCGGGCTTGAGCGCGATGCCGGCGCGCGAACCGATCTCCCGCAGGCGACGAGCGAGCCGTACGGCGTCCTTCGCGGCTTCCGCATGGAACGTGACCGAATAGGAGCCGATCTCCGCGTAGGCGGGCGCCCAGCGGTCGGGGTCGTCGATCATGAGGTGGATGTCGAGCGGGATGGCAGAGACGTCCTGGATGCGCTGCACCATCTGCGGCCCGAACGTGAGGTTCGGGACGAAATGGTTATCCATGACGTCGACGTGCACGAGATCGGCCGAGGCGATGCGCCCCAGCTCGTGCTCCATGTTGACGAAGTCGGCGGACAGGATGCTCGGGTTGATGCGTACGGCCATGCTTCGAGCCTAGCGAGCCGCAGCGTCGTCGAACGGCTTCTGCAGGAGGGCGATGAACATCGCGTCGGTCCCGTGGCGGTGCGGCCACAACTGGACTGCACCCCCCGGCGCCGCCGCATCGAGCGGTTCCGCCGTCACCGCGTCGAGCACGGCGCTCGTGTCGAGGCGTTCGAGACCCGGATGCGAGCGGAGGGCGCTCTCGACGATGAGCGCGGTCTCACCGACGTGCGGGGAGCACGTGACGTAGGCGACGATGCCGCCCGGAGCGAGCGCGTCGATCGCCGAGTCGAGGAGCGCGCCCTGGAGCTTCGTCAGCTGCGAGACGTCCTTGGGCGTCTTCCGCCACCTGGCCTCCGGGCGACGACGGAGCGCCCCCAAACCGGTACACGGAGCGTCGAGGAGGATCCGGTCGTAATGACCCGTGCGGCTCGCACCGATCGTCGAACCGTCTTCGGTCGTGACGACGACGGGCAGCGGGACGGGGGCGATTGCACGCTCCACGAGACGCGCACGCGCCGGGACGAGTTCGTTCGCATCGAGTTCTGCGCCGGTGGCGAGGGCCTCCGCCGCCAGGAGCGCCGCCTTACCGCCGGGACCGGCGCACACGTCGAGCCACTGCTCCCCCGGTTCGACCGGCCTCGCGCGTGTCAGTGCGAGCGCTGCGAGCTGCGAACCCTCGTCCTGGACCCGGAGCGTGCCGCCGCTGGCGGTGACGACACCGAGCGGGTCGCCTCCGCCTGAGCGGAACCCGAAGGGCGAGAAGCGGTTGGGCGTCGCCGCCTCCGGACGCGTCGAGAGTCCTGGTAGGGCGACGAAGTTCACCTGCGGTGCGAGGTTGTCGGCCTCGAGGGCCGTCTCGAGCTCGTCGCCGCGACCCTGCAGATCGAGGGACTGCTTGATGGCGCGGACCACCCAGGAGGGGTGCGCCGTGCGAGCGGCGAGGCGATCGATCTCGGTCGTCGCGCCTCCCTGCACCTCCGCCTGCCAGGCGTCGGGCTCCTTGCGCGTGATCGCGCGGAGGACGCCGTTCGTGAATCCTGCCGCTGAGCGGGAGCCCGCACTGCGGGCGAGTTCGACCGATTCGTTGACCGCTGCGTGGCTCGCGACGCGCATCGAGAGCAGCTGATGGGCGCCCAGCCTGAGGACGTCGAGGATGGCAGGATCGATCTCGGACACGGGGCGGTTCGCGGCGCGGGCGATCACCTGGTCGTAGTAGCCGCGCAAGCGGAGGGTCCCGTAGGTGAGCTCCGTCGCGAGTCCGGCGTCGGCGGGCGACAGACGGGCCTCCGCCAGGCGGTGCGGGAGCAACAGGTTCGCGTAGGCGTCCGAGTCGCTCACCGCGCGGATGACGTCGAAGGCGATGCGGCGCGCCGGCTGCACCGTGCCGGTGTCCTTCGTCCGGTTCGGGCGCTGACGCCCCCGCTGCGGTTCGGAGCTCGTCATGAGGCCACCAGGCTTTCCGTGTCGATACCGCGCCACCAGTCGGCGGCCGCCATGGCGGTCTTGCCCGCCGGCTGCACGGTGTGGAGTCGGAGCGGCGTCGTGGCCGTCCCGATGAGGATCTGTCCGTCGCGTTCGACGATGATGCCGGGAGCGAGACGCTGGGCGTCGGCGTCGTTGCCGCCGACGAGCGTCGCTCGATGGATTTTGAACCGTGTACCGTCGATCGTCGTGTGCGCACCGGGCTCCGGGGTGACCCCGCGGATGAGCGCATCGACGGCGATGGCGTCCTTCGTCCAGTCGATGCGCGCGTCGTCGCTGCCGAGCTTCGGCGCGAGGGTGACGTCACCGCTCTGCTCGACGCCGATCGCAGTGCCCGCGGCGATCGCATCGACCACGGAGAGGGTCAACGGACCGCCCGCGATCGCGAGTCGTTCGAGGAGTTCGCCGGCCGTCTCGGTCTCGCCGATGGGCGTCTCGATCCGATCGAAGACGGGGCCTGCGTCGAGCGCGGCGACGAGTTGGAAGACGGCGGCGCCGGTCACCCGGTCGCCGCCCATGATCGACCGCTGCACGGGAGCAGCGCCCCGCCACGACGGCAGGAGCGAGAAGTGGAGGTTGATCCAGCCGTGGACGGGCGTCGACAGGAGGGGCTCGCGGACGAGGCCGCCGTAGGCGACGATGACGCCGAGGTCGGCGGACAGCGCCGCGATCCGTTCGGTGACGACTGCGTCGAGCCGGTTCGCCTTGATGACGGGGATGTCGAGTGCGGCCGCAGCGTCCGCGACGGGTGAGGGCGTGAGCACACGCTTCCGCCCCGTCGGAGCATCCTCCCGGGTGACGACCGCGACGACGTCGTGGTCGCTTGCGACGAGCGCCTGCAGGGTGGGGACGGCGACGGCTGGGGTGCCGGCGAAGACGAGCCTCACGCGGCCCGGACCGATCGCTCGGCGGCTCGGGTGGGGTGGATCATGACAGCATCTCCGGATCGTCGAATCGTACTCTGAGTGTAGGCGTGGGCTTCGTCTGGCGTCGGCCGGGGGCGGCCCGGCGGCGCTGCGCGGCGGACGCGATGACGGAGGCCCGCAGGTTCTCGGCGACCTCGGTCGCGTGCCGGTAGTCGACGCGCACGATCGCGACCGTGTCACCGGCCTCGTCCGTCGTCGGACCGAGGACACGTTGCTTGAGCGGCTCCGGCAACTCCCGCAACGCGGCGTCCACCGCCTCCTGCCTGCCGCTCAAGGTCGCGGTGCGGACCGCAGGCGGGAAGCCGAGGGCACGTCGTTCCGCGAGCTCCTCGCTCGCGAACCGCGGCTGCTGCCAGAGCGCCAGGGCGACGGCGACCGGGGCGTCGACGCCGATGAGGAGCACGGGTGCACCTGGCGCGGCCGTCGCTGCCGCGTTCGACCACCAGCGCAGGCAGTCCTCCCCCACACGCAGGGATTCGCGGGCGAGCATTCTGTCGGCGTCGACGAGCAGGACGGCGTGGTACCCGCCGTCGGCGAGCGGTTCGGCACCGCGCGTCGCGATCACGAGCGCTGGTTCCGCACCGACGCGCAGCTTGGGCGTCTCGCCGTCCGACACGATGATCTTCGTCTTCGGGAATGCACGGCCCAGCTCCTCGGCCGTCCGGCCCGTGCCGGCGGCCGTGACGCGGAGCCGGTGGTCACCGCACTCGGTGCACGTCCAACGGGCGGCGATCGCACCGCAGTAGCGGCACGACGGCTGCGACCTGCTCGTCGCGAGCATGAGCGGTCCCTGGCACGCGGCGCAGTGCGCTTTCGTCCCGCATCGTCCGCACGCGACGTGCGGCGCGTACCCGGGCCTCGCGACCTGGACGAGGACCGGCCCCGTGCGGAGCGCTTCGTCGACCGCCCGCCAGGCCCGCGTCGGGATGCGGGCCTGGCTCGTCATCGTGTCGTCGCCGTCCGGTTTGGAGGCCACGACCCTCGGCCGGACGAGCGGAGTCGGTTGGACGTCCGTGAGGAATCCGAGCTCGACGAGGCGCTGCGCCTCGGTGCTCCGCGAGTGCGCGGCGATGACGAGGGCCGCGCCCGTCTCCCCCTGGCGAACGAGTGCGACGTCCCGAGCGTGCACGTACGGCGCCAATTGCTCCTGATGCAGCGGGTCGCCGTCGTCCCACAGGGCGATGAGTCCGAGCTCGTGGGTCGGTGCGTAGACCGATGACCGGTTGCCGACGACGATGCGAGGCAGCGACCAGAGGCCTGCGAGGTACGACCGGTAGCGCTCCGCCGGTGTCTGTCTCGCGTCCGTCCGATAGACGTGGTCGGAGACGCCGAGCGTCCGCAGCGCCGCGAGCAGGTGCTCCTCATCGCGATAGTCGGGAACGGCGAGGACGCTGCTGCGGCCTTCGACGAGTTGATTGATCGCGAGCGCAGCGAAGGTGAACGCCCAGTCGGGGACTGCGGAGCCGTCATCTGCCGTACTCAGCGAAGGACGTGCGCTCAGGGCGATGCGATCCCCCGGCTGGAGTCGATCGAGGGCGCCTGGCGCGTAGCCGGGAACCGGGCGACGCACCTCGACGGGAGACTCCGGCTGCGGCGTCGCGCGCCACGACTTCTCGACGCGCACCTGCCTCGGCGGAATCGCGAGCCGGATGACGTCCATCGCGCTTCCGGCGCTCCGATCGGCGACCTTCCGCGCGAGCGACCACAGCTCCGGGGTCAGGACCGGGACCGGCGAGACGACCGACTGCAACGGGCTGAGCGCACCGCCGAACTCGCTCGTCTCCGCGAGGTCGACGATGAACCCGGAGGACGTTCGTCCGGCCGACCTCAGCGAGACGGTGACGCGAGCGCCGATGACGGCGTCCTCCGCGAACTCCTCGGGGATGCCGTAGTCGAAGAGGTGGTCGAGCTGGGGAAGCGGCGAGTCGAGCACCACCCGGGCGACCTTCGCCCCCACTGCCATTAGACCCCTGCAGCGCTCTGCAGAGCCTCCACCCGGTCGAGGCGTTCCCACGTGAAGTCGGGCAGTTCACGCCCGAAGTGGCCGTACGCGGCCGTTGCGGTGTAGATGGGGCGCAGGAGATCGAGGTCGTTGATGATGGCAGCGGGTCGGAGGTCGAAGACCTCACGGATCGCGGATGTGATGGTGGCGTCCGGCAGATGTCCGGTACCGAAGGTCTCGACGTAGAGTCCGACGGGCGCCGCCTTGCCGATGGCGTACGCGATCTGAACCTCGAGTCGCTCGGCGAATCCGGCTGCGACGGCGTTCTTCGCGACCCAGCGCATCGCGTACGCGGCCGAGCGGTCCACCTTCGACGGGTCCTTGCCGCTGAACGCGCCGCCGCCGTGACGCGCTGCGCCTCCATAGGTGTCGATGATGATCTTGCGGCCCGTGAGGCCGGCGTCGCCCTTGGGGCCTCCGACGACGAAGATGCCGGTCGGGTTGATGAGGTGGCGCACGTTCGAGCTGTCGAGGGACACGGTCTCGAGGACCGGAGCGATGACGTGGCGGGCGATGTCCTTGCGGAGCTGCTCCGTGGAGACGCCGGGGTTGTGCTGGGTGGAGATGACGACCGTCTCGACCGTCTTCGGGACGATGCCGTCGTAGCCGACGGTCACCTGGGTCTTGCCGTCTGGACGGAGGTAGTCCAACTCACCGGACTTGCGCACTTCCGCCAGGCGCTCGGCCAGGCGGTGTGCGATCCAGCTGGGCAGCGGCATCAGCTGCGGGGTCTCACGCGTCGCGAAACCGAACATGATGCCCTGGTCCCCCGCGCCCTGCAGGTCGTAGGAGTCGCTCGAGGACTCCTCACGGGACTCGAAGGCGTGGTCGACGCCCGCGGCGATGTCCGCGGACTGCGAGCCGATCGAGACCGAGACGCCGCACGAGTCGCCGTCGAAGCCGATGTCCGAGGAGGTGTAGCCGATGGCCTTCACGCGCTCCCGCACGATCGTGGGGATGTCCACGTAGCCGCTCGTGGACACTTCGCCCACGACGTGCACGAGGCCCGTCGTGACGAGGGTCTCGACCGCGACGCGGCTCTGCGGGTCCACCTCCAGGAGCGCATCGAGGATGCTGTCCGAGATCTGGTCGCAGATCTTGTCCGGGTGGCCCTCGGTCACGGATTCGGAGGTGAACAGGCGCAGATCGGTCATGCGGTCTCCCAGGGTGGGTGGTGTGCCGTGCAGCGCCATGGAGCGCCCGTGGGTCACAGGCAGGCTCGGCGCGGGTCGGCCCACGGCGGTGTGCCGGGCCTCACTCACTATAACGCGGGCCTCGGACAGCGCGTCGGACTGTGACGCAGCGCTGTGGAGAGCCTGGGCCGCCGTGAGCGTGGATATGACGAGCTCGGCTGTGGCGTCACGATGGAGCGTCACGATGGAGCGGCACGGATCTGGCGGGCACCGGCGTGCAGAGGCACGGGGGTGGCGGATCAACGACGAAGTCCGCCACCTCGTCTGTGACGAGCTGACGGACCTCGGTGAATCGTTATTCGCCGGAGGGGCGAACCTGAAGCTTGTCTTCGTTGATCTCGTGGAGCGCGATCGACAGCGGCTTGTCCTCGACCGACGAGTCGACGAGCGGTCCGACGTTGTCGAACAGGCTTCCCTCGTGGAGGTCAGCGTAGTAGTCGTTGATCTGACGCGCACGCTTGGACGCGAAGATCACGAGTGCGTACTTGGACTCGACCTTGGTGAGCAGGGAGTCGATGGGCGGATCGATGATGCCTTTGAGCTTGTCAGCCATGCTGGGTCACACTCCTCGTGTGGTTGTTCGGGGATGGGAGGGGTTCGACGCGGGGTGCCGCTCGGACTTCATTCCCCGTGAATCTTCATCAAGTCTACGACCTCTTGGGCCGCGCGGGCCACGTCGTCGTTGACGACCTGGTAATCGAACTCGTTCGCGGCGGCCAATTCGACTTTCGCGGTGCCCAGTCGGCGCTCCCGCTCCTCGGCGTCCTCGGTGCCACGACCGACGAGTCTGCGGACGAGTTCGTCCCAGCTCGGCGGCTGCAGGAAGACGAGCGTGGCCTCCGGCATCGCGGCCCGAACCTGCCTGGCGCCCTGGATGTCGATCTCGAGGAGCGCGCTCTCGCCCGCTGCCAGTGCACGTTCGATGGGACCGCGCGGTGTGCCGTAGCGGTGGGCGTTGTGCACCGTCGCGTACTCGAGGAGTTCACCGTTCGCGATGAGTTCGTCGAAGCCCTCGTCCGAGACGAAGTAGTAGTTGACCGCTTCGACCTCGCCCGGGCGCGGCTTCCGCGTCGTGGCGGAGACCGAGAGGTGGACGTCCGGGAAGTTGTCGCGGATGTAGGCCGCGACAGTGCCCTTGCCGACGGCGGTCGGTCCCGCGAGGACGACGAGGCGGCTGCGACGACGGCCCGGATAGCGGTCTGCGATGAACTCGCGGAGGCGTTCCCGCTGCAGGCGGCCGAGCCCGCCGAGGCGCTTCACCGGCGAGATCTCGAGGGCCTCGAGGATGCGGTGGAGCTTCGTGACGCCGACGCTCGGGATGCTGAGGATGTACTCGGTCACCCGGATGCTGCCTTCGATGCCGGAGGGCTCTCTGGTCGCCTGGTCGAGCACGTCGAGAGGTGTGCGAGCACCGGACGCGATCGAGGACTTCACGGTCGCACGGGCCCGCCGCTTCCGCACGGCCTCGCGGGAGGCGGCGACGCGGTCGACCTCCGGCATCGCACGATCGGAATCCGTCGAGGCGGATGTCGAGTCGGGCGTGTCGTCACTGGTGGTGTCTGCGGCGTCAGCCAATTGCGGTCCTCACGTTGTCTGCTGTGCGTTCGACGGCCGAGGCGAGGCCGTCCGGTCCGGCGCCGAGGATGCTCCGCGACTCGGACACGATGACGCCGGGAAGTGCGGCGCCGAAGATCTGTGCGGCGTCCTCGATCTTCGCGCCCTGGTGGCCGAAGCCGGGCGCGAGGACGGGGACGACCGCGGTTCTGCCGGCCGACGGGGCTTCGAGTCCGAACTCTGCCAGGTCGAGCGTCGCGCCGATGACGGCGCCGATCGAGCCGAACGCCCCGGTGCTGTTGGCCGTGTTCCACTCGTCGATCGAGTCGGCGATGCCGCGCGCGACCGAGCGGCCGGTTCCAGGATCCGCCGCCGTCTGGACGGTCCGTCCTTCAGGATTCGACGTCGCGGTCAGCACGAACGCGCCCTTCCCGTTCGCCTCCGCGAATGCGAAGGTGCCGGCGAAGGAACCGAAACCGAGGTACGGGTTCACGGTCATGGCATCGACCTCGAGGCTGCTGCCTGGCGTCAGCCAAGCCTCCCCGTACGCCTCCATGCTCGTGCCGATCTCGCCGCGTTTCACGTCCCCGATCACGAGCAGTCCTGCATCGCGGGCAGCCGCGAGGACGCGCTCCAACGCGAGGTACCCGGCAGAGCCGAACCGCTCGTAGAACGCGATCTGCGGCTTGACGATGCCGGCGCGCCCCGCTACGGCCTCGACGACCGTCAGACCGAACGACTCCGCACCGGTGGCCGAATCGGCGAGCCCCCACGCGTCGAGGAGGAACCGATGCGGGTCGATGCCCACACAGAGCCTCCCCGACGCGGCGAACGTCCGCTCGAGTCGGTCTCCGAAGGAGGACGTCACGATCGGGCGGCCCGATCGAGCGCGTACTCCTGGAGCGAGCGGACCTCGAAGCCCGTCCCGACAGCCTCGAACGAGGCGACGGCGGCGGTCAGCTGGGCGATCGTCGTGAAGAGCGGCTTGTCGGCTGCTACGGCGGCCGCACGGATCTCGTATCCGTCGGCGCGAGCGGAACGGCCGGACGGCGTGTTGATCACGATGTCGACCTCGTCGCGGTTGATGAGGTCGACGATCGACCCGTCGAGCGCGTCGTCGGCCTGCGTCTCGCTGTACTTGCGCACGGTGCGAGCGCTGATGCCGTTGCGGTTGAGCACCTCCGCGGTGCCGTCGGTCGCGAGGATCTCGAAGCCGAGCTGCTGCAGACGGAGGACGGGGAGGATGATCGAACGCTTGTCACGGTCGGAGACGGAGACGAAGACGGTGCCACTCGTGGGTAGGCCGCCGTAGGCAGCTTCCTGCGACTTCGCGAATGCCCGTGGGAAGTCCTTGTCGATGCCCATGACCTCACCGGTCGAGCGCATCTCCGGGCCGAGCACGCTGTCGACGATCTGACCGTCCTTCGTGCGGAAGCGCTTGAAGGGCAGCACAGCCTCCTTGACGGAGACGGGCGAGTCGATCGGGACACGCGAGCCGTCGACGGGCGGCAGGAGGCCGCTGTCCTTGAGCTCTGCGACGGTCGAGCCGGTCATGATGAGCGATGCCGCCTTCGCGAGCGGGATGCCGAGCGCTTTCGAGACGAACGGGACGGTACGGGACGCACGCGGGTTCGCTTCGATGACGTAGAGGATCCCGGCGCCGATCGCGAACTGCACGTTGAGCAGACCGCGCACGCCGATGCCCTGCGCGATCGCGAGGGTCGCGTCACGGACGCGGTCGATCTCGGCACGACCGAGGGACACGGGCGGCAGGGTGCAGCTCGAGTCGCCGGAGTGGATGCCGGCCTCCTCGATGTGCTCCATGACGCCGCCGATGTAGAGCTCGTCGCCGTCGAACAGGGCGTCGACGTCGATCTCGATCGCGTCGTCGAGGAAGTGGTCGACGAGCAGCGGCTGCTGCGGTCCGACGATGCCCTGGTCCTCGATGCGGACGAAGTAGTCGGTGAGCGAGGCGTTGTCGTAGATGATCTCCATGCCGCGGCCGCCGAGCACGAAGCTCGGACGGACGAGCACGGGGTAGCCGATCTCCTCGGCGACGCGCAGCGCACCCTCGATCTCGACCGCGGTGCCGTTGCGCGGTGCGATGAGGCCCGCTGCGTCGAGGATCTCTTGGAACTGGCCGCGCTCTTCAGCGAGGTCGATGGCGGACGGCGTCGTTCCGAGGATCGGGACGCCTGCAGCTTCGAGCCCCTTGGCGAGGCCGAGGGCGGTCTGGCCGCCGAGCTGGACGACGACGCCGACGAGCTCGCCGGACTGGCTCTCCGCGTGGATGACCTCGAGCACGTCCTCGAGCGTGAGTGGCTCGAAGTACAGGCGGTCGCTCGTGTCGTAGTCGGTGGAGACCGTCTCCGGGTTGCAGTTGATCATGATCGTCTCGAACCCGGCACCCTGGAGGGCGAACGAGGCGTGCACGCACGAGTAGTCGAACTCGATGCCCTGACCGATGCGGTTCGGGCCGGAGCCGAGGATGACGACCTTGCGGCGGTCGCTCGGGGCGACCTCCGTCTCCTGGTCGTAGCTCGAGTAGTGGTAGGGCGTGAGGGCGGGGAACTCGCCGGCGCAGGTGTCGACCGTCTTGTAGACGGGCCGGACCCCGAGGATGTGCCGCACCTCGCGGACCTCCTGCTCGCCGAAGCCGCGGAGCTGACCGATCTGTGCGTCCGAGAAGCCGTGGTTCTTCGCGTTCGTGAGCACGTCGGTGTCGAGACGTTCGGCGTTCGCGATGTAGTCGGCGACGTCGTTGATGAGGATGATCTGGTCGATGAACCACGGGTCGATCTTCGTGGCCTCGAAGACCTGCTCGGCCGTCGCGCCCTTGCGGAGCGCCTGCTGCACGACGACGATGCGTCCGTCGGTCGGCACAGCCATGACCTCGATGAGTTCCTCGACGGAGCGCTTCTCCTCGCCCCAGTGGAAGCTCGATCCGCGCTTCTCGAGCGAACGGAGCGCCTTCTGGAGCGCGGTCGAGTAGTTGCGGCCGATCGCCATCGCCTCACCGACGGACTTCATGGTCGTCGTGAGGGTGGGGTCTGCGGCCGGGAACTTCTCGAACGCGAACCGGGGCACCTTGACGACGACGTAGTCGAGGGTCGGCTCGAAGCTCGCCGGAGTGACCTTGGTGATGTCGTTCGGGATCTCGTCGAGGCGGTAGCCGATGGCGAGCTTCGCGGCGATCTTCGCGATCGGGAAGCCCGTCGCCTTCGACGCGAGGGCGCTCGACCGGGAGACGCGCGGGTTCATCTCGATGACGATGACGCGGCCGTTCGACGGGTCGATCGCGAACTGGATGTTGCAGCCACCGGTGTCGACGCCGACGGCACGGATGATGTCGATGCCGATGTCCCGGAGGTTCTGGTACTCGCGGTCGGTGAGCGTCAGTGCTGGTGCGACGGTGATCGAGTCGCCCGTGTGCACGCCGACGGGGTCGACGTTCTCGATCGAGCAGACGACGACCGTGTTGTCGGCCGTGTCACGCATGAGCTCGAGCTCGTACTCCTTCCAACCGAGGATCGACTCCTCGAGGAGGACCTCGGTGGTCGGGCTCTGGTGGAGGCCGTCACCGACGATGCGGCGGAGCTCCTGCTCCGTGTACGCGAAGCCGGAGCCGAGGCCGCCCATCGTGAAGGAGGGGCGGACGACGAGCGGGTAGCCGAGGTCCTCGGCGAAACCGACAGCCTCCTCGACCGTGTGCGCGATGTGGGAGCGGGCCACGTCCGCGCCGGCGTCGAGCACGAGCTGCTTGAAGATCTGGCGGTCCTCGCCCTTGTTGATGGCTTCGAAGTTCGCGCCGATGAGCTCGACGTCGTACTTCTCGAGGATGCCGTGCTCGTGGAGCTGGATGGCCGCGTTGAGGGCCGTCTGGCCGCCGAGCGTCGGGAGGATCGCGTCGGGCTTCTCCTTCGCGATGATCGTCTCGATGACCTGCCACGTGATGGGCTCCACGTACGTCGCGTCGGCGAAGTCGGGGTCGGTCATGATCGTCGCGGGGTTGGAGTTCACGAGGATGACGCGCACGCCCTCCTCGCGGAGCACACGGCACGCCTGGGTTCCCGAGTAGTCGAACTCGGCTGCCTGCCCGATGACGATCGGCCCTGAGCCGATCACGAGCACGCTGTTGATGTCGTCGCGCTTGGGCACTAGTTGTTCTCCTCGGTGGTGGCGATGGTGTGTGGGTCGACGGCTTCGTCCGCGACGTCCTGAGCGCGGGCGGTGCCGCGGTTCAGGACCATTTCGCGGAAGCGGTCGAAGAGGTAGTTGGCGTCGTGCGGGCCGGCCGCCGATTCTGGGTGGTACTGCACGGAGAACGCCGGGATGTCGAGGCAGTTGAGGCCTTCGACGACGTGGTCGTTGAGGCTGTAGTGGCTGACCTCTGCGCGACCGAAGCCGGCCGGGGTCTCGTGCTGGCCCTCGATCGGCAGGTCGACCGCGAAGCCGTGGTTCTGCGAGGTGATCTCCACACGGCCGGTGGCCTTGTCGAGCACCGGCTGGTTGATGCCACGGTGGCCGAACGGCAGCTTGTAGGTGCCGAAGCCGAGTGCGCGGCCGAGGAGCTGGTTGCCGAAGCAGATGCCGAAGTACGGCACGCCCGCGCGCAGCACGTCCTGCAGGAGTGCGACGTGGCGGTCGCTCGCACCGGGGTCGCCGGGCCCGTTCGAGAAGAACAGCGCGGACGGTTCGAGCGCCAGGACGTCCTCGGCGGTCACCGTCTGCGGGAGCACGATGACGTCGAAGCCGCGCTGGGCGAGGTGGTTGAGCGTCGACGTCTTCACGCCGAGGTCGAGGACAGCGACGGAGCCGATGCGCTCGGAGGTCGCCTCGACCGTGTACTGCTCGCTCGTGGAGACCTGCGCGGAGAGGTTGAGTCCCTCCATCTGGACGCCGGCGCGGACGAGGCTCAGCTGCTCCGCCCCCGAGAGTTCGAAGTCGGCGCCGGAGAAGATCCCGGAGCGCATCGAGCCGGCCGAGCGGATGTGGCGCGTCACGGCGCGCGTGTCGATCCCACTGATGCCGATGACGCCGTCCTCGGCGAGTTCCTCGTCGAGGCTGCGGTCGGCGCGGAAGTTCGAGACGACGCGGGAGGGGTCGCGGACGATGTAGCCGGCGACCCAGATCTTCGAGGACTCCATGTCCTCGCGGTTGACGCCCGTGTTGCCGATGTGCGGCGCCGTCTGCAGGACGATCTGTCCGGCATAGGACGGGTCGGTGAGCGTCTCCTGGTAGCCGGACATGCCGGTCGCGAAGACGACCTCGCCGAGCGTTCGTCCCTGTGCGCCGTAGGCGTGTCCGACGAAGCGGTTGCCGTCTTCGAGGACGAGGACGGCTGGTGTGGGGGGCGTGAAGGTGGTGGAGGTCATCATGCGCTCTCGTTGTGCGGTCGTGAGTCCCGGAGGGCCGGGGTGATGTCGGTGATGGAGGAGATGAGGGCACTGCGATCGGCCTGATCGAGCACCCGGAAGTAGCTGTCGGCGTCGAGTCCCGGAGCGGGGCTCCAGGCGAGGACGATGAGTCCGTCGCGTTCGACGACGCGGTCGATGGTCCAGCTCGCCTGGCCGACGGACGCGATGGCCGCGGCGGGGACGAAGGTGGGGCGGTCGCCCGGCACGTCGATGACGAGGCCCTGCGCGCTCACCTCGAGCTGGACCTTGGATCGGTAGGCCAGTCCGGGGAGGGCGAGGCGTTCGATCGGTTCGTCCCGCTTGCTCGTGGCGACGTAGAGCACGGTCGCCGTGCGGATCGGCGTCGGGCGGGGGTCCGGAACGGGCGTCGCGACGGCGATGGTGCTGTCCCGCTTCACGCGCTTGCGCCAGGCGAAGAGCATGCCGAGGAGCGCGAGGACGAGGACGACCGCGACGATGAGTGCGGCGATGATCCTAGTGTCCATGGCGTGCACCCCCGCTCGTCGCACTGCTCATCGAATCCGACGGGGCGCCGTGCAGAGCAGCGCGGGCGCGTGCGTTCTCCGCGACGAGGTCGGCGCCGAGCAGCACCCCGTCGAGGACGGTCGCGTAGCCGCGGTGGAAGGTGGAGACGACCCGACCGGGCAGGGTGAGTCCGAGGTAGGGCGAGTTGACGCCCTTCCCCTGGAGCAGCTCCGTGCCGAACGGACGGGACGCGGACGGGTCGTAGAGGACGATCTCCGCCGGCGCACCGGCTTCGAGCGCGTGACCGTGCCCGGCGAGCCGGCCGATCGCCGCCGGCTTCGCAGAGAGCACTCTGGCGACGTCCTCCCACCCGAACAGGCCGGTCGCGACCATCGATGCGTGGACGACCGACAGCGCGGACTCGAGTCCGACCATGCCGTTCGCGGCGGCGTCCCACTCGCAGTCCTTCGCCTCCGTCGGGTGCGGAGCGTGGTCCGTCGCGACGATGTCGATGGTCCCGTCGGCGAGGGCTTCGCGGAGCGCCTGGACGTCTTCCGCGCGGCGGAGCGGCGGGTTGACCTTGTAGCGGGAGTCGTAGCTCGACACGAGTTCCTCCGTGAGGAGCAGGTGGTGGGGTGTGACCTCCGCCGTGACATCGATGCCGCGCGCCTTCGCCCAGCGCAGGACGTCGACGGAGCCGGCGGTCGAGACGTGGCAGACGTGCAGTCGGGAGCCGACGTGCTCGGCGAGGAGGACGTCGCGGGCGATGATCGACTCCTCGGCGACCGCGGGCCAGCCGGTGAGGCCGAGTTCGCCCGAGAGGGCGCCCTCGTTCATCTGGGCGCCGACCGTCAGTCGCGGCTCCTGGGCGTGCTGTGCGATGACGCCGTCGAACGCCTTCACGTACTCAAGCGCGCGGCGCATGAGGAGCGGGTCGGAAACGCAGAAGCCGTCGTCGGAGAAGACGCGGACACGGGCTCTGGAGGACGCCATCGCGCCGAGTTCGGCGAGCCGCTCCCCCGCGAGCCCGACCGTGACGGCACCGATCGGCTGCACCGTCGCGTAGCCGGCCTGCTCGCCGAGCGACTGCTCCTGCTCGACGACGCCGGCCGTGTCGGCGACCGGAGAGGTGTTCGCCATCGCGAACACGGCGGTGAACCCGCCGGCTGCAGCCGCACGGGTGCCGGTGAGGACGGTCTCGCTCTGCTCGTAGCCGGGTTCACGCAGGTGCGTGTGGAGGTCGACGAGACCGGGCAGTGCGACGAGGCCGTCCGCGTCGACGACCGTCGCGCCGGCGGACGAGAGCCCCGTGCCCGTCTCGGCGATGCGTCCATCACGGACGAGGAGGTCGGTGCGGGTGCCGTCGGCGAGAGCTGCTCCGACGATGAGCGTGGTGGATTCAGACACGTTCGGTTTCCTCTCGATCACCGGACAGGAGCAGGTAGAGGGCGGCCATGCGGACGGAGACGCCGTTCGCGACCTGTTCCCTCACCGTCGATTGGGGCGAATCCGCGGCGCCGGACGAGATCTCCAGGCCGCGGTTCATGGGTCCGGGGTGCATGACAATGCTAGCCGGATCGAGACGTGCCATTCGTTCGTCGTCCAGACCCCACCGACGTGAATACTCCCGGCTGTTCGGGAAAAACGCGGCGTGCATGCGCTCGGATTGGATTCGGAGCATCATGAGGACTTCGGGCTGCTCGGCGATCGCGTCGTCGAGGTCGTACCTGATGGTCGCCGGCCAGTGGCTCGTGTCGACCGGCAGGAGCGTCGGCGGGGCGACGAGGGTCACGTTGGCGCCGAGCGTGTGCAGGAGCCAGACGTTGGAGCGAGCGACGCGCGAGTGCAGGATGTCGCCGACGATCGTCACGGTCACACCGTCGAGGTCCTTTCCGCGAGACGCGTCGCCGTGGAGGCGCTTGCGCATCGTGAACGCGTCGAGCAGCGCCTGCGTGGGGTGCTCGTGCGTGCCGTCGCCGGCGTTCAGGATGCCGGCGTCGATCCACCCGCTGTCGGCGAGCGTCTGCGGCGCACCGGAGGCAGGGTGACGGATGACGACGGCGTCCGCGTGCATCGCCATGAGCGTCTGCGCGGTGTCCTTGAGGCTCTCGCCCTTCGAAACGCTCGAGCCCTTGGCGCTGAAGTTGATGACATCGGCCGAGAGCCGCTTGGCAGCCGCCTCGAAGGAGATCCGTGTGCGGGTCGAGTCCTCGAAGAAGAGGTTCACGACCGTCTTGCCGCGCAGGGTCGGGAGCTTCTTGACCTCGCGCTCCTGCGTCTGGGCCATGTCCTCCGCCACGTCGAGGATGCGGATCGCCTCGGTGCGGTCGAGGTCCTTCGTGGAGAGCAAGTGCCTCATGCCGACGCCCCCTCGATGCTCACGGACTCTTCGCCGTCGAGTTCGGCGAGACGGACGTTGATGCGCTCGGTCTGCGAGGAGGGCAGGTTCTTGCCGACGAAGTCCGGCCGGATCGGCAGTTCGCGGTGGCCGCGATCCACGAGCGCCGCGAGGCGCACGATACGAGGACGCCCGAGGTCGGTGAGACCGTCGAGGGCGGCACGGATCGTCCGTCCCGAGTAGAGCACGTCGTCGACGAGCACCACGGTCTTGCCGTCGATGCCCCCGGGCGGCAGCGTCGTCGGCTGCGGCACACGCGTCGGTTGCCTCGCGAGATCGTCACGGTACATCGTGATGTCGAGCGAACCCGACTCGATGTGCGTTCCGGAGATCTCGCTGATGAGGGCTGCGATCCTGGACGCGAGGATGACCCCGCGCGTGGGGATGCCGAGGATCACGAGGTGGTCTGCGCCACGGTTGGACTCGAGGATCTCGTGCGAGATCCGAGTCAACGCCCGAGCGATGTCAGCTTGTTGCAGCACGATACGTGCGCTCATCGCCGACTCCCTTCTCCGTCTCTCTGGACGGCCTTAAAGGTTGTCTGTACGGGGCAAGCCTAGCAGTCGCCGGACGGGTGGAGCGGACCGGAGAAGCACGCGCGAGCCGGTCCACCGGACGCGATCGGGCGCGAACCGCCGTGACACGACACGACCGACGACCGTGTCCTGCATATGGGGGATATCCCTCTACTCGGCGAGCGTCCACCGGGAGTACAGTCGGTGCACCGCCTGGTTTCGCCCGGCGGCCACCCGTTCCTGAACATCGCGGACGGCGACTGCACCGAAGGAGTTCGTCTCCCGGCCCAGCCGTCGCCCGGAGAGCGCGCCGTGTGTGGGGATGCACGGACCCGACGCGTTTCACCCCAGGAACGTGTTCCCCGCCGCATGGCCTCGGCCGTCGTGCGGCGGGGAGCCTCAGGGTCACGTGTTGCGACGCGATTCACGCCTCGCCAACGAGTGCCGTGCCGCATGGCCTCGGCCGTCGTGCGGCGGGGAGCCTCAGGGTCACGTGTTGCGACGCGCAGAGACTCGCTACGCCTCGTACAGCTCCAACGGCAGCTCGTCGGGATCGAAGAAGAAGACCATCTTGCGTCCCGTGTGCGGATCGATCCGCACCTCCTCGACGCGGACGCCCTTCGCGACGAGTTCCGCACGCGCCCCATCCACGTCGTCGACCGCGAACGCGAGGTGCCGGAGCCCCAACGCCTCCGGTCCGCTCGGCCGCTTCGGCGGATCCGGGAAGGAGAAGAGCTCGATGAGGTACTCGCCGTTCAGTGCGAGATCCCCCATCCACGAATCGCGCTCGGCCCGGAACACCTCGGAGAGGAGTTCGCAGCCGAGCACGTCCGTGTAGAACCGTTTCGACGCTTCGTAGTCACTCGCGATGATCGCGATGTGGTGCACGCGCTTCAGGTCCATCGATGGGTCCTATCGGGGGTTGATCTGCGAGATCTTGCCGAGGAGTCCGTTGATGAAGCCGGCGGAGTCGTCGGTGGACAACGTCTTGGCGGCTTCCACGGCCTCGTCGATCGCCACGCCGTGCGGGATCTCCTCGTTGAAGAGGATCTCCCAGATGGCGATGCGCAGGATCGCGCGGTCGACCGTCGGCATCCGCGCGAGCGTCCACCCCTGGGCGTACGTCTCGATCTGCTCGTCGATCTCGGCGGCGTGATCGCTCACGCCGTCCACGATCTCACGCGCGTACAGCCAGGAGGCCTGGCGGTCCGGTTCGCTCACGGCGCGCTGCGCCTCGGCGGACAGGACGTCGGCGATCGGCGACTGACGGACGTCGGCCTGGTACAGCAGGTCGAGGGCGCGCTTGCGCGCTTTGGTGCGTGCTCCCACTAGTCGTTGACGCGACCGAGGTAGTCGCCCGTCCTGGTGTCGACCTTGACCTTGGTGCCGGTCTCGAGGAACAGCGGGACCTGGATCTCGTAGCCGGTCTCGACCGTCGCGGGCTTCGTGCCGCCGGTCGAGCGGTCGCCCTGCAGGCCGGGCTCCGTGTACGTGACCTCGAGGATGACCGATGCGGGGAGCTCGACGTACAGCGGGTTGCCGTTGTTGAGCGCGACCGTGACGGCCTGGTTCTCGAGCAGGAAGTTCTTGGTGTCGCCCACGATGACGGCGGGGATGGTGATCTGGTCGTAGTCGCTCGTGTCCATGAACACGTATGCGTCGCCGTCCGCGTAGAGGTACGTGAAGTCACGGCGGTCGACGTTCTCGATCTCGATCTTGGTGCCGGCGTTGTACGTCTTGTCGACGACCTTGCCGGTCATGATGTTCTTCATCTTGGTGCGGACGAACGCGCCACCCTTGCCGGGCTTGACGTGCTGGAACTCGATCACGGTCCACAGCTGGCCGTCGATGTTGAGGACGACGCCGTTTCTGATGTCAGCGGTAGATGCCATGTGAGAGTGTGTCCGTTCGGTGGATGGTGTACGGCCGGATGCGACCCAACGAACGAGTGTAGCCGCCGCGAGGACGTGCGGCCAACGAACCCTCGCTCAGGCCGGGTGTTTCGTGCCCTGGTCCCGGGTGATGACGTCGAGGGCGAGGCGGTAGGAGTCGAAGCCGAAGCCGGCGATGACGCCCGTCGCGATGCCGGAGATAACGCTCGTGTGACGGAACGTCTCCCGAGTGTGCGGGTTGGAGATGTGGACCTCGATGAGCGTGAGGCCGGCTTTCGTGACGAGGGCCGCGGCATCACGCAGTCCGTAGCTGTAGTGCGTGAACGCGGCGGGGTTCAGAATGACGGACGTCCGGCTGTCGACGGCGCCGTGGAGCCAGGCGATGAGCTCGGCCTCGTCGTCGGTCTGACGGAGGTCGATCGCGGTGCCGGCCGGCGCGCTCTCCTGCAGGTAGCTGCGGAGCGCGTCGAGGTCGGCGGAGCCGTAGACGTCGGGTTCGCGGCTGCCGAGGCGCCCGAGGTTGGGCCCGTTGAGTACGAGGACGGTCGTCATGTCTTCAGCGTATCCGGTCCCGGCTCAGGAGCCGATCTCCTGGTACGCGGCGAAGAGGAGCGAGGCTTCCGGGCCCTGGAGCACGGTCGGCTTGGCGATGTCGTCGAGCACGATGAAGCGCAGCATCGAGCCGCGCGTCTTCTTGTCGCGCTGCATCGTGGCGATGAGCGTGTTCCAGCGACCGACGGGGTACGAGACGGGGAGCGTCAGGAGTTCGAGCACACGACGGTGGCGGTCGACGGCCTCGTCCGAGAGGCGACCGGCCAGGCGGGACAGCTCCGCGGCGAACATCATGCCGACGGCGACGGCCGCGCCGTGGCGCCACTGGTAGCGCTCGGTGTGCTCGATCGCGTGCCCGAGGGTGTGACCGTAGTTGAGGATCTCGCGGAGGCCCTGTTCCGTGAAGTCCTCGCTCACGACGTCCGCCTTCATCTGGATGGCGAGTTCGATGGCGCGCCGGAACTCCGGCGTCGTCGGATCGGTCGCGCGATCGACGTCGGCTTCGACGATGTCGAGGATCTCCGGGTAGCGGATGAACCCGGCTTTGACGACCTCCGCGAATCCGGCGAGGATCTCGTTCTTCGGCAGGGTGTCGAGGGTGTCCAGGTCGTTGATGACGGCGGCGGGAGCATAGAACGCTCCCACGAGGTTCTTGCCCTCTGCGGTGTTGATGGCGGTCTTCCCCCCGACGGCGGCGTCGACCATGCCGAGCACGGTCGTCGGCAGCTGGACGAGGCGGACGCCGCGGAGCCACGTGGCGGCGACGAAGCCGGCGACGTCGGTCACCGCTCCCCCGCCGAAGCCGATGACGGCGTCGGTCCTGGTGAAGTTCGCCTGCCCCATGACGCCCCAGCAGAATGCTGCGACCTCGACGCGCTTGCCGGCTTCCGCATCGGGGATCTCCGCGAGGAGGACCTCGTAGTGCTCGAGGAGCGATTCGCGGAGGCGTGCAGCCTTCTCGCCGAGGGTCGGCGGGTGCACGATCAGGACACGCGCGACGTTCGTGCCGAGCGCCTCCACGATCTCAGCGCCCAGCCCGCGGCCGACGATGATCGGGTACGGGTTGTCCCCCGTGACCTCGATGACGGTACGTTCTGTGGTCATTTCGGCTCCTTGGCCCAGGCGACGAGTTCGTCGACGATGCCCGAGATCGGGCGGTTCGAGGTGTCGAACGTCACGGTCGCGAGACGTTCGTAGACGGGTCGACGCGCCGCGTAGATACGAGACCAGGCGTCGGGATCGTCGCGCAGCAGCGGACGTTTGTCGAGGTTCGCCCTGGCGAGGACGGCTTCCGCCGTCACGGTGAGGAGCGCGACCCTGGCAGAGGCGAGTTCCGCCTGCGTCTCCGCGTGGAGCACGGCCCCGCCGCCGAGGGAGACGACCGCTTCGCTCCGGAGCGCTGCCGCGACCGCGGCGCGTTCAAGGTCGCGGAAGTGCGCTTCGCCGTGCGTGTCGAAGATCGCTGTGATTGGCCCGTGCTCGCCCTGGATGACCGAATCGGTGTCGATGAACGGCACCCCGAGACGCTTCGCGAGCTGCTTCCCCGCGCGGCTCTTGCCCGCCCCCATCGGACCGATGAGGACTATCGGGAGGTCGATGTGGAGGTCGATGGGCGACGCGTGCTCGGCGGGGTGCTCCTCGCACGCGTCCGTCTCGCACTCGTCGTCGGGCGATGCACCCGTTCGGTCCGTCGGTTCGCTCGGTTCCGTCATGCTGCGGATCAGCCCTCGGCGCCGCGCGTGCGCAGGTTCGCCGGGATGGCCTGGACGTACCCGTCGAGGTTGCGCTTCGTCTCGGTGACCGAATCGCCGCCGAACTTCTCCAGGACGGCTTCGGCGAGGACGAGCGCGACCATGGCCTCTGCGACGACGCCAGCGGCCGGGACGGCACAGACGTCGGATCGCTGGTGGTGGGCGGTCGCGGCTTCGCTCGTGGCGACGTCGATCGTCCGCAGCGAGTGGGGAACGGTCGCGATGGGCTTCATGCCGGCGCGGACACGAAGCACGGTGCCCGTCGTCATGCCGCCTTCGATGCCGCCTGCGCGGTCGCTCACCCGAGTGATCTCACCGGCGTCCTGGACGAGTTCGTCGTGCGCTGCGGAACCGCGGCGCGTGGTCGTCGTGAAGCCGTCGCCGACCTCGACGCCCTTGATCGCCTGGATGCCCATGAGCGCGGCGGACAGCCGGGCGTCGAGGCGCCGGTCCCAGTGGACGTAAGAGCCGAGTCCGGGCGGAAGCCCGTAAGCGAGGACCTCGACGACGCCCCCGAGGGTGTCGCCCTCCTTCTTTGCGTCGTCGACCTCGGCGACCATCAACTCGGAGGTCGCGGGGTCGAAGCAGCGCAGCGGATCGGCGTCGAGCGTGTCGACGTCGGACGGCTTCGGCAACGGGCTGCCGTCCGGCACGCGCACGGGCCCGATCGAGAGCGTGTGACTCACGAGGGTGATGCCGAGCTCACCGAGGAACGCGCGGGCGACGGCGCCCAGGGCGACGCGAGCGGCGGTCTCACGGGCGCTCGCACGTTCGAGAACGGGTCGGGACTCCTCGAAGCCGTACTTCTGCATGCCGACCAGGTCGGCGTGGCCGGGCCGCGGGCGGGTGAGGGGTGCGTTCCGACCGCGTGAGCGCTCGGTCTCCTCCTCGACGGGTTCCGGGCTCATGACCTCGACCCACTTGGGCCATTCGGTGTTGCCGATGCGGACGGCGACGGGGCTGCCCATCGACCAGCCGTGGCGGACGCCTCCGGAGATCGCGAGCTCGTCCTGCTCGAACTTCATGCGCGAACCACGGCCGTAGCCGAGCTTCCTGCGCGCGAGGTCGGCACGGATGCCGTCCATGGAAACAGGGACCCCCGCGGGGAGCCCCTCGATGACGGCGATGAGTTCCGGGCCGTGAGACTCTCCGGCAGTGAGCCAACGAAGCATGGGTCTATCTTTCCATAACGGGTGGGGGTGATCGTGCGCGAAGGACCGGCGGTCAGCGCACGGAGCCGTCCGCGGCGAGGCCGACGGAGGCGAGCATGTCCTCGAGAACGGATGATTCATCCTCGAGCGGGACGAGCGGGTCGCCCGTGAGGAAGATCCGCACCTGGAGCACGGCCTGGTGGACGAGCATCGCGAGGCCGCTCAGGACCCCACCGCCTGCCTCGGTCCACGCGGCCGCCAACGGGCTCGGCCACGGGTCGTAGGCGACGTCGAACAGGAGTGCGCCCGCCGCGGCACCGACGAGCGGGGCCGGGTCGATGCCGGAGCCGCCGGGCAGCGTGCTCACGACGAGCGGCACGGGCGGCAGTGGAGCGTCGAGCGGGATGAAGCCGATCCGGAGCCCGAGTCCGCTGGCCAGATCGGCGAGATGCGCCGCCCGCGCGGGAGTGCGGACCGCGACGTCCACGCGTTCAGCGCCGAGCTCGGCGACGGCCATGACCGCCGAGGCGGCAGTCGCTCCCCCGCCGAGGACGACGGCTTCGTCGATGCGGTTCACCCCGGCCGCGCCGATCGCACGGACGATGCCGCCCACGTCGGTGTTGAAACCCCTCAGCGTGACGCCATCGGCGCTCCGGTCGAAACGGATGGTGTTGACCGCGCCCGTCGCCGTCGCGACCGCGTCGAGTTCGTCGCAGAGCGCGAACGCCTGCTGTTTGAGCGGCATCGTGAGCGACAGTCCGCGCCACTCGTCCCCGAGCTCCCCGATGGCGTCGGCGAGTTCTGACGCCTCCACACGGCGCGCCTCGTACTCCCACGGCAGCCCGAGCCGCCCGTAGGCGATCCGATGCAGCGTCGGTGACTTCGAGTGCGCGATGGGCGATCCGATGACCGCCAGTCGCTGCGGGTTACTGGTACTCAGGGTGCTCATCCATCCATGCGAGCCACTTGGCGACGGCTGCGTCGTGCTCCTCGCCCGTCGTGGAGAAGATCGTCTCCCCCGTGTCGAGGTTCCAGGTCACGAAGTACAGCCACGGGCCGTCCGCCGGGTGCAACGCCGCATCGATCGCGAGGTCGCCCGGGTTCGAGATGGGGCCGACGACCATGCCGGGGTGCACGTAGGTGTTGTACGGGTTGCCCGCGTCCTCGCGCTCGGCGTCGGAGGTTGACACCCGGTGGGTGTTGCCGGTTCCGTAGGCGACCGTCGCATCGGACTGCAGGAGCCCACTCTCCCACTGTGCGGGGTCGAGGCGGTTCAGGAAGACGCGCGAGACCTTGTAGTAGTCGTCCTTGAGGCCGGCTTCCTTCTGCACGAGCGATGCGAGGACGATCGTCTTCCAGCGGTCCGCCGGCACGACCCCGGCATCATCGAGCGCTTGGAACGACCGGTCGACGAACATCTTCAGGATGTCGTGGGCGTTCGTGCCTGGCGGGATCGTATACGTCGCCGGGAACAGGAAGCCCTCGAGCGTCTTCGCCTCGGCCGGCAGGCCGAACGCCGAGGGATCGGCGGCCGCCGCCTGGAGGTCGGCGAGGGCGATACCGGTCGTCTCTGAGATGGATTCGAGGACGTCGGCTTCGACGGTCCCCTCGGGAACCACGACGGCGTCCTTCAACCTGTTCTTCTCGTCCAGGAGGGCATCGAGTGCCGACTGCGCGCTCATGTTCTTCTTCAGCTGGTACGCGCCGGGGAAGAATTCCGGTTGCTTCGGCTCCGCGAGGAGCAGGTCGTAGAAGGCGTCGAAGGTCTTCGTGACGCCTGCAGCGTGGAGGGTCTTGGCGATGTCCTCGCCGATGTCGCCCTCCTTGATCATGACGGTGACGTCGCCCGTGCCGGTGCCCTCGTAGTCGTTGGGCTCCTCCCAGCCGAGCACCTTACGGATCTGCGGCTCGTAGGTCGTCCAGATGAACGCACCGCAGCCGACGATCGCACCGACGACGACGACCGAGACGATGAGGGCGATGAGGCCGCGACGACCGTGCTTCTCGCGTGGCGGGTATCCGCCGCCCTTCGCTCGACGCTGGCCCCGGTGCGGCGGTTCCCCGTCGTGGCCGTCGCCCGAGATTGGAGCATCGCCGAACGCGGTGAGGATCGCATCGGTGCCGAGGTGCGGGCCGTCGTCGAGGACCGTGCTCGTGGGCACCTGCGGCGCTGCGGGCGCTCGGGATGCTCCGGGTGCTGCTGCTGCTGCTGCTGGCGTGACTGGCGCCGCGGAAGCTACGGGTGCAGCTGCAGGTACAGGTGCAGGTGCAGATGCAGATGCAGATGCAGCACCGGTCGTCTGAGCGCCGGTCGTCTGAGCACTGGGCGGTGTCGGAGGTGTCACGAGGGGCCGCTCGGTCGCAGGCGACGGCGTGACGGGTGGGCGGAGCACGGGCGGCTCGACCGCCGGAACGGGAGTCTCAGCCACGGCAGGCGCGGGGTTGGAGGCAGGAGTAGTACCAGCGGCAGGAGCAGCTGACTCCGCGGGGGCTGCATCCGCAACGCGGGGCGGCGTCGCAGCGGCCTGCGCAGCGCGCTCGGCCTCCTGCCGCTGCTCGAGTTCGCGGGCCTCGCGCCGGGACAGCGGAACCGCCGGCGGCTCGGTGAACGATTCGTCCTCAGGTGGATTCGGGGGCGTCACATTCGGCACAGGCGCGTCCTTCTCACAGGTCGATGAGGGTTCCGGGGGCTCGGCCCGAACCGCGTTCAGCGTCGAGGGCGTACTGCAAGAGTATGACGGCGGCGACCTGATCGACAATCGACCGGGTGGTTTTGGAGCGTCTTCCCGCCGATCTCAGAGCCGCATGAGCCGTCACCGTCGTCAATCGCTCGTCCACGAGACGGGTCGGGAGACCCGTCGCCGCAGCGAGCCTGGCGGCGAACTCGCGCGCGTCCCCCGTCGATGCCGTGTCCTTCCCCGCGAGGGAGATGGGCAGGCCGACGACGAGTTCGACGACGCTCAAATCGACGCAGATCGCCGTGATGGCGGCGATGTCGGCGTCGCCGCCGAGATCACGCGCGACCGTCTCGACAGGGGTCGCGAGCAGCCCGTCTGGGTCGCTCCGGGCGACGCCGACGCGGGCTTTGCCCACGTCGACGCCGAGACGCACACCGCGTCTGAACCCGTCGGACACGTCCTAGCCGATTTCGCGAGCGATCGCCGCGAGGGCGTCCGGCAGCGCCGATGCGTCGGCACCGCCGCCCTGCGCGAGGTCGTCCTTGCCGCCGCCGTTGCCGCCGAGGACGCCGGCCGCGACGCGCACGAGCGCTCCGGCCTTGTGTCCGGCGTCACGGCCGCCCTGGTTCGTCGCCACGACGATCGCGGGCTTGTCCGCCACGACGGCGCCGAGCGCGATGACGGCAGGTGCGTCGCCGAGACGCTCGCGGACGGCGGTCACCAGGCTGCGGAGATCGTTCTGCGAGGCGAGCTCACCGAGCGACTCCGCGACGAGTGTGACACCGCCGACCGATGCGGCCTTCGCCGCGAGGGCGGGAACGCGGTCGCTCAACGACCGTGCCTCGAACGACGCGATCTTCTTCTCAGCGGCCTTGAGGCTGCTGACGAGCTCGGCGATGCGATCGGGCAGCTGGTCCTTGGGCGTCTTCAGGTTCGACGAGAGCTGCGACACGATGGCGCGCTCTGCAGCGAGATCGCGGAACGCCTCGAGGCCGACGAGCGACTCGACACGACGGTTGGTGGACCCCACTGACGACTCGCTGATGAGGTTGATCATGCCGATCTCCGCGCTGGAGCCGACGTGCGTGCCGGCGCACAGCTCGCGTGACCACGGGCCGCCGATGTCGACGACGCGAACGGTCTCGCCGTACTTCTCGCCGAACAGCGCCATCGCGCCGAGCGCCTTAGCGTCGTCGAGCGCCATCTCGCGCGTCGAGACGAGCAGGTTGTCGCGGATCGCGTTGTTCGAGATCTCCTCGATCTCCGTCTTGGTCTCCGGCGAGAGCGCCTGGTTCCAGGTGAAGTCGAGACGCAGGTAACCCGCACGGTTCGCCGAACCGGACTGGTGGGCGCTCGACCCGAGCACCTGGCGGAGCGCAGCATGGATGATGTGCGTCCCGGAGTGCGCCTGCTGTGCGCCACGACGGTAGTTCGCGTCCACGATCGACGTCGCCGGCGAATCGACACCGACCTCGCCCTGCGTCACCTGCACCTTGTGCGCGATGAGCCCCTTGACGGGCTTCTGGACGTCGAGGACTTCGAGTTCGTAGCCGGGGCCGACGATGACGCCCTGGTCGGCTTCCTGTCCACCCGACTCGGCGTAGAGCGAGGTCTCCGCGAGGAAGACTTCAGCGATGTCGCCGACGACGGCCTTCGTGACGGGGTGACCGTCGACGATGATGCCGAGGATGCGGGACTCCGTCTCGAGTTCCGTATAGCCCGTGAAGACGGTCTCACCGAGGGATCGGAGCGAGCTGTACACGGACAGGTCCGCGAGCACGCTGCGCTTCGCCTTCGCGTCGGCCTTCGCACGCGAGCGCTGTTCGGCCATGAGCGTGTCGAACGCGGTGCGGTCGACGGACAGGCCGGCCTCCTCCGCGATCTCGAGCGTGAGGTCGATCGGGAAGCCGTAGGTGTCGTGGAGCAGGAACGCCTGCTTGCCGCCGAGCTGTTTGGCGCCCGTCTCCTTGGTCTTGTCGAGCTCGAGGTCGAGGATCGTCGAACCGCTCGCGAGCGTGCGGAGGAAGGTCTCCTCCTCCGCGTACGCGGCCTGCGAGATCTGGCCGTAGTCCGCCTCGACCTCCGGGTAGGACGCCTTCATCGCGTCCTTCGATGCGGTGAGGAGCTCCGGCATGGTCGCCGTGTCGACGCCGAGCAGGCGCATCGCACGGACGCTGCGACGGAGCAGGCGACGCAGGATGTACCCGCGACCCTCGTTGGACGGCGTCACGCCGTCACTCAGGAGCATGAGCGATGAGCGGACGTGGTCGGCGATGACGCGCATGCGTACGTCGTCGCCGTGGTCGGCGCCGTAGCGGCGACCGCTCAGCTGCGAGGCGAGGTCGAGGACCGGACGGACCTGGTCGATCTCGTACATGTTCTCGACGCCCTGCTTGATGAACGCGACGCGCTCGAGGCCCATGCCCGTGTCGATGTTGCGCTTCGGCAGCTCGCTCACGATGTCGAAGTCGACCTTGCTGCGGACGTTCGCGACGAGGTACTGCATGAACACGAGGTTCCAGATCTCGACGTAGCGGTCGTCGTCCGTCGCCGGTCCGCCATCCGCACCATAGGCGGGGCCGCGGTCGAAGAAGATCTCCGAGCTCGGACCCGCGGGGCCCGGCTGGCCGGTGGACCAGTAGTTGGTGTCCTTGTCGAGGCGCTGGATGCGTTCGTCTGGCAGGCCGGCGACCTTCTTCCAGAGCGCGATCGCCTCTTCATCGTCCTTGTAGACGGTGACCCACAGGTCCTTCTCGTCGAAGCCGTAACCGCCTGCGGACTCCAGCCCGGTGAGGAGCTCCCAGGCGTAGCCGATCGCTCCCTCCTTGAAGTAGTCACCGAAGGAGAAGTTCCCGTTCATCTGGAAGAACGTGCCGTGGCGCGGCGTCTTGCCCACTTCTTCGATGTCGTTCGTCCGGATGCACTTCTGCACGCTCGTCGCGCGGTCGAAGGGCGCGGGGACGACACCTGTGAGGTACGGGACGAACGGCACCATGCCGGCGACCGTGAAGAGGAGCGTCGGGTCATCGCTCACGAGCGACGCCGACGGCACGACCGTGTGCCCCCGATCTCCGAAGAATTGAAGCCAGCGGGAGCGAATGTCTGCGGTTTGCATAGTTTCCGTACGTCGGGAGGGATTAGTTCTTGAGGTCGTCGACGGCGTTCTCCGCCTCGTCGACGATGGTGTCGACCGTGTCGCGCAATTGCGCTTCGCGTTCCTTGTACGCGTCGCTCACCGTCTCGGTGAACTCCTTCACGCGCGCATCCAGCTCGGCGAAGAACAGCTTGCCCTTGCGCGTCTTGTTGATCTGGTGGGCGACGACGAATCCGGCGCCGATACCCACGACCAGCCAGAACACGTTCTTCATGTGGAGCTCCTTCTCTGCGGATGCGACGTTCGATGCGACGACGTGCAGGGCCAGTCACCCATCGTAGTCCAGGCGTCTGGCGAGTGCCGTCACCCGCACACTGCGAGGAAACCGCTCGCTGCAACGAAAAGAAGGGCCGTGGCGTAAGCCACGACCCCTCCTGTCCCGGCAAGCGGGACCTGCTCCGCGATGCGGAGCGATCGACTAGCGAGCTGCGTAGTACTCGACGACGAGCTGAACTTCACACGTCACGGGGACCTCGGCGCGCTTCGGACGACGCTCGAGGCGTGCCTGCAGCTTGTCGAGCTCGACCGAGAGGTACGCGGGCACCTTGGGGAGCACGTCGACGTGACCGCCGGCTGCTGCAACCTGGAAGGGCTCGGTTCCTTCGGAACGCGGCTTGACGTGGATGAGCTGACCCGGCTTCACGCGGAAGGACGGGCGGTCGACGAGCTGGCCGTCGACGAGGATGTGGCGGTGCACGACCATCTGGCGAGCCTGCGCCGTGGTGCGGGCGAAGCCGGCACGGAGCACGAGTGCGTCGAGGCGCGTCTCGAGGATCTCGACCAGGTTCTCACCGGTCAGGCCCTGCGTGCGACGAGCTTCCTGGAACGCGATCTTCAGCTGGGCTTCGCGGATGCCGTACTGGGCGCGCAGACGCTGCTTCTCGCGCAGACGGACGGCGTAGTCGCTGTCGGCCTTGCGCTTGGTGCGGCCGTGCTCACCGGGAGCGTAGGGACGCTTCTCGAGGTACTTGGCAGCCTTCGGGGTGAGGGCGATGCCGAGGGCCCGCGAGAGGCGGGTCTTGCTGCGGGTACGTGACTTGGTAGACACGGTTTCCTTTCAATGAAGTCTCAAACGATGGATACCGGTGCTGTGTCGGCCGGGACGCAGTGGTCCTGGCGCAGTGATGCACCGGAAAGTCAGAGGGGTCGGCCAGGGCTGTTCGGCTACAGAACACACCCGTCGAACGAAGATGATCGCGCAGCCGCACGGTCACATCTGGTCTAGGCCGGATCAATACTAGCACGAGCACTCCCCCGCGACCGTCAGCCGTGACGGTCGGCGAGGCGTCGTCGCGCCGGTCAGTCGTTCGAGCCCCGCACGATCTTCCGCAGCTTCTCGAGCCGCGCGGAGACCTCGCGTTCGTGACCGTGGTCGGTCGGCTCGTAGTAGCGCACATCCGTGAGCTCGTCGGGGATGTACTGCTGCTTGACGACGCCGATGGCGGTGTCGTGCGGATAGCGGTAGCCCTTGCCGTGGCCGAGCCGCTTCGCGCCTGCGTAGTGCGCGTCGCGCATCGGTTTCGGGACTCGCCCGAAGGATCCGGAGCGCACGTCGGCGATGGCCTTGTCGATGGCGAGGTAGGCGGCGTTCGACTTCGCGGCGGTCGCGAGGTAGACGACGGCCTCTGCGAGCGGGATCCGCCCCTCCGGCATGCCGATGAACTGCACGGCGTCCGCCGCGGCGATCGCGATGGGGAGCGCCTGCGGGTCGGCGATCCCGATGTCCTCAGCGGCGGAGATGATGATGCGCCTGGCGATGAACCGCGGGTCCTCCCCCGCCTCGATCATCCGTGCGAGGTAGTGGAGTGCCGCATCGACGTCCGATCCCCTGATGCTCTTGATGAACGCGCTGATGACGTCGTAGTGCTCGTCACCGTTGCGGTCGTAGCGGAGCAGAGCGCGGTCGACCGCTTGCGCGACGAGTTCGTCGGTGATCACTGGCCCGGTGTGGACGGCGGCCGCAGCGGAGTCGTCCTCGGGAGCGCTGCCACTGGCCCCCTCGGCGTCCCCATCGCCAGCGTCCTCATCCTCATCGTCGTCATCCTCGTCGCCGAGGCCGAGCATGGCGGAATCGTCCAACTCGTCGTCCGCGGAAGGCGTCCTGCCGAGGTCGGCGTCCGCGGCGATCGCTGCGGCCTCGAGGGCCGTGAGCGCCCGCCGTGCGTCGCCGGAGGACAGCCTGATGAGTGCGTCACGCGCTTCCGGTGTCACGGTGAAACGGCCGCCCAGACCGCGTGGGTCGGTGGCGGCACGGTCGATCAGGATGCCGAGATCGTCGTCGCTCAGCTGTTCGAGCGTGAGCAGGAGCGAGCGCGACAGCAGTGGCGAGATGACGGAGAACGACGGGTTCTCGGTCGTGGCCGCGACGAGGATGACCCATCCGTTCTCGACACCGGGCAGCAGTGCGTCCTGCTGGGCCTTGCTGAAGCGGTGGATCTCGTCGAGGAAGAGGACGGTGGAGGTGCCGTAGAGATCGCGTCCGGACATCGCCGCTTCCATGACCTGACGGACGTCCTTGACGCCGGCCGTCACGGCCGAGAGCTCCACGAAGCGCCGACCGGAGCTGTGCGCGATCGCCTGCGCGAGGGTCGTCTTGCCCGTCCCGGGCGGACCCCAGAGGATGACCGAGACCGCGGCCTGATTACCGGAGACGTCCGTTGCGAGCCGCACGAGCGGTGAGCCGGGGCGCAGCAGATGCCGCTGCCCCGCCACCTCGTCGAGGCTGCGCGGACGCATGCGGACGGCGAGGGGCACCTGTCCGCCCGAGATCCCAGGGCCTGCATCCAACATGTGTCCAGGCTAGTGGCGACGACTGACAGTGCTCCGCGAACGGGCCCGTCGAGGCGGCCCGACGATCGCGGCGCACGATCGACTCCCCGATGCGACGGTGTGAAACCCCTGCGCCCATTTGGCGGCCGAACTCGCGTCCCCGTAAGGTTCTCGTGGGCCGCACGACGTGGGGCACGTGGCGATGTCGCCGAATCATCGGGCGGCATCTGGAGGGAACAGACGTGGCAACGAGCAAGGGTCCGGACAAAGAGGCACGTGAAGCGCGAGCGCGCATCCGCGGCTACAACGCGAGGCGGACGGTGCACGAGCAGCGTTCGAAGCGTCGCGTCCGGGACAACATCATCGCGACCGTCGCCCTCGTCGTCGTGATCGGTGCCGCGACGATCGCCCAGGTCTTCTACTTCTCCGGCGGCCCTGGAACGCCCGTAGCCACGCCGAGCGCATCCGCTTCGGCGCCCGCGAACGCGGAGGGCTGCGGTACCAACGGCCCGGCCGACGGCAGCAACACGGGAGACGTCCCGCCCACGAGCCTCGCCGAGGGGCGCGACTGGACCGGCACGATGACGATCAACGACATCGCGCTCGACCTGCAGCTCGACGGCGCGTGCGCACCTCAGGGCGTTTCCTCGTTCATCGCCCTCGCGAAGTCGGGCTTCTACGACGGCGTGACCTGCCACCGCCTCACGACGAGCGGCATCTACGTCCTCCAGTGCGGCGACCCCAAGGGCGACGGCACGGGCGGTCCCGGCTACAACTACGGCCCCGTCGAGAACGCTCCCGCAGGAGACGTCTACCCCGCAGGCACCATCGCGATGGCACGTCAGGGCGGCAACGGCTACAGCAACGGCAGCCAGTTCTTCATCGTCTACCAGGACTCGACCATCCCCTCGGATGCGGCGGGCGGCTACACGATCCTCGGCAACGTGACCGACGGCCTCGACCAGCTCATCTCCGGCGTCACGTCGGCGGGCGTGTCGGGCGGCGGCGGCGACGGGGCGCCGTCGGTACCTGCCAAGATCACTTCGGTGACCGTTCAGTAACGAGTCACCGGAAGCGCGTTCGATCCGTGAGTTTCGCCAGCGACGCCGTCTGGCGTATTAGGCTTGCGGATTGATCAAGATTGTCAATGAGGCGACCAACACAGCAAGGTGAGGCGTGTGACGAGTTCAGACATGATGCCGTGGGGCAGGGTGGACGACGACGGAACGGTCTACGTCCGCGAAGCTGACGGCGAACGAGCCGTCGGGCAGTACCCGGACGGCACGAAAGAAGAGGCGCTCGCGTACTTCGAGCGCAAGTACACCGATCTCGCGGGCCAGGTCCGTCTGCTCGAGCAGCGCGCGAAGGGCGGCGCTCCGGCGACCGACATCGCGAAGGCCGTTGCATCGCTGCGCCGCAACGTGGAGTCGGCGAACGCTGTCGGCGACCTGGAAGCGCTCGTGACGCGGCTCGCCGCTCTCGACGGCAAGGTGGGCGAACTCACGGAGGCACAGACGCAGGTCGCGAAGGCCGCACTCGAAGAGGCCGTGCAGTCGCGCGTCGCCATCGTCGAGGAGGCCGAAGCGCTCGCTCTGCAGGATCCGGCTCGTGTGCAGTGGAAGCAGACCTCCACCCGGCTCGACGAGCTCTTCGCCGAGTGGCAGCGCCAGCAGCACGACGGCCCGCGGCTCCCGAAGACCGAGGGCAACGAGCTGTGGAAGCGATTCCGCACGGCCCGTGCCACGCTCGAGCAGCACCGCCGCGCGTTCTACTCCGAGCTCGATTCGGTGCACAAGGAGGCGCGCGCCAAGAAGCAGGCGCTCGTCGACGCCGCGGAAGCGCTCATCCCCCAGGGAGCTGACGGCGTTCCCGCCTACCGCAACCTGCTCGACGACTGGAAGAAGTCGCCGCGTGCCGGCAAGCGCCAGGACGATGCCCTCTGGGCGAAATTCAAGGCGGCCGGTGACGCGATCTACGGTGCCAAGGCCGAGATCGATGCACGCGACAACGCCGAGTTCCAGGGCAACCTCGATCTGAAGCTCGCCGTCCTCACGGACGCCGAGCCGATCCTCACGGAGCAGGACCGCGACAAGGCCCGCACGGCCCTCGCCGCGATCCAGCGCCGTTGGGACGAGATCGGCAAGGTCCCGCGCGACCAGGTCCGCGTCGTCGAGGATCGCCTCCGCAAGGTGGAAGCCCACGTCAAGCAGCTCGAGGACGACCACTGGAAGCGGAACAACCCCGAGACGAAGGCACGGACCGAGGGGCTCGCGAGCCAGCTCGCCGACGCCATCGCCAAGCTCGAGGACGAGGTGACCGCTGCACGGGCCTCCGGCGACGCCGCTCGCCTCGCCGCCGCGATCGAAGCCCTCGACGCCCGGAAGGCGTGGCTCGGCGCCATCCGCTAGCCGTTCTGCCGATCCGTTGCCCCACAGGCTGCGGACCACGGCGACGTTCTCCACAGCAGTCCCAGATCCTCCTGTACGCACCTTGCGTGCAGGAGGATCGTTGCATGTCCGACCGATTGAGCGCGTTCCTCCGACCTCCAGCCCTCCCGCTCGCGGAGCTGAGCGCCGCACGCCTCGACGGCGACCTCTTCGCCCTCGACGACGGCTACTGCAGCATCGATGAACCAGACACGGTCGATCTCCGAGCGGAGATCCTCTCGCGGCTCGTCCCTGACTGGGCCGTCGTGGCCGGGCAGAGCGCCGCATGGCTCCACGGAGCGCTGTCGATGCCCCCTCGTATCCACGAGGCGTTCGTCCGGCCCGCCAGACGCGGCTCGCTCGTGAGTTCGCGCGCGCTCCTCGTGCGACAGATCCGAATGGATGCCGACGACGTCGAGACGCTCGGCGGGATGCTCGTGACCACACCGCTGCGCACCGCCATCGATCTTGCGCGGGACCACGACGTCGGATCCCCCGGCTTCGACGCATTGAGCAGGCTCGTCGACTCCCGACTGGTCGGCGCAGAAGCCGTCGAGCGGTGGCTCTCCGTCAATCGACGGCTCGCGGGCCGTCGGCGCGTCCTGACACGCCTGGCACTGGCCGTGGAAGCGACTCTGCCGGGTCTGGATCGTCCGTCGGCGTCGTTATCGCTCGATTGACCCGTGACGCGGGAGACGGGGAGCAGTGCCGGAGACGCCGCTCAGCCGCCGTTGACCCGGTAGACGTCGTAGACGGTGTCGATGCGACGCACGGCGTTGAGCACCCGGTCGAGGTGGGTCGTGTCGCCCATCTCGAAGACGAATCGGCTGATCGCCAATCGATCGCTCGAGGTGTTGACCGTCGCGGACAGGATGTTCACGTGGTACTCGGACAGCACGCGGGTCACATCGCTGAGGAGGCCTGCACGGTCGAGGGCCTCGACCTGGATCTGGACGAGGAACACGCTCTTCGACGACGGAGCCCACTCGACGTCGATCATCCGCTCCGGTTCCTGCAGGAGCGACTGGACGTTGTGGCAGTCCGAGCGGTGCACCGAGACGCCTGCGCCGCGCGTCACGAAGCCGACGATCTCGTCGCCGGGCACCGGCGTGCAGCATTTGGCGAGCTTCACGAGGATGTCGCCCGCGCCACGGACGAGCACGCCGGAATCGCTGTTCTTGAGTCGCTCACGACGACCGCGCGCGGGGAGCGTGAACTCGGTGTTCTCGCTCTCGGCGTCCTGGTGGAGGAACGCGACGACCTTCTCCAGGACGGACTGGGTCGACACGTGGCCTTCGCCGACGGCCGCGTACATCGCCGTGACGTCCTCGTAGCGTAGCTGCGCGGCGACCTCGGCGAACGAGTCCTGGTTCATGAGCTTCTGCAGCGGCAGGTTCTGCTTGCGCATCGCCCGCGCGATCGCGTCACGGCCCTGTTCGATCGCCTCGTCGCGGCGCTCCTTCGTGAACCACTGGCGGATCTTGTTCCGCGCCCTGGGGCTCTTGACGAAGTTGAGCCAGTCCTGGCTGGGGCCGGAGTCGGGGTTCTTCGAGGTAAAGACCTCGACGACGTCGCCCGTGTTGAGCGTGCTCTCGAGGGGAACCAGACGACCGTTGACGCGGGCACCCATCGTGCGATGGCCGACCTCGGTGTGCACCGCGTAGGCGAAGTCGACGGGCGTCGCGCTGGCCGGCAGACCGATCACACGGCCCTTCGGTGTGAAGACGTAGACCTCTTTCGCGCCGATCTCGAAGCGCAGCGAGTCGAGGAACTCCCCCGGGTCGGCCGTTTCGGCCTGCCAGTCGGAGATGTGCGCGAGCCACGCCATCGAGGCGTCCGGCTCGGACGAGGACTGCGCTTTGCCGCTGTTGACGCGCTCCTTGTACTTCCAGTGCGCGGCGACACCGAACTCGGCGCGCTGATGCATCTCATTCGTGCGGATCTGGATCTCGACGGGCTTGCCGCCCGGACCCACGACCGTCGTGTGCAACGACTGGTACAGGTTGAACTTCGGAGTCGCGATGTAGTCCTTGAACCGCCCGGGAACCGGAGTCCAGCGCGCGTGGATCGAGCCGAGGACGGCGTAGCAGTCGCGCAGCGAGTTCACGAGCACGCGGATGCCGACGAGATCGTAGATGTCGTCGAACTCGCGGCCCCGGACGACCATCTTCTGGTAGATCGAGTAGTACTGCTTCGGTCGTCCCACGACCTTGCCGCGGATGCGCTGCGCCTTGAGGTCGTCGCTCACCGCGTCGATGACGCTCTGCACGTACTCCTCGCGCTGCGGCGTGCGCTGCTTCACGAGGGATTCGATCTCGGCGTAGAGCTTGGGGTACAACACGGCGAAGGAGAGGTCTTCGAGCTCCCACTTGATGGCCTGGATGCCGAGGCGGTGCGCGAGGGGCGCGTAGATCTCGAGTGTCTCCGTGGCCTTCTTCGCAGCCTTCTCGGCGGGTACGAAGCCCCACGTGCGTGCGTTGTGCAAGCGGTCGGCGAGCTTGATGATGAGCACACGGATGTCCTTGGACATCGCGACGATCATCTTGCGGACGGTCTCGGCCTGTGCGCTGTGTCCGTACTTGACCTTGTCGAGCTTCGTGACGCCGTCGACGAGCATCGCGACCTCGTCGCCGAAGTCGGCGTGGAGCTGTTCGAGCGAGTAGTCGGTGTCCTCGACCGTGTCGTGCAGGAGCGCGGCGACGATCGTCTTCGGGCCGATGCCGAGGTCCGCGAGGATCTGCGCGACCGCGACGGGATGCGTGATGTAGGGCTCGCCGCTCTGACGCTTCTGGCCTGAGTGAGCGCGCTCCGCGACGGTGTACGCGCGCTCGATGAGGGCGAGGTCCGCTTTGGGGTGGTGCTGCCGCACCGTCCGCATCAGGGTGTCGACCGCGCCGGCCGGCTGCGCCTTCGAGAAGATGCGTGGAACGAGACGACGAAGGGAGGCCGTCGAGGACGTTGTCGTATCCGCCATGTCAGACCTCCCTTCGATGATTCATCGCTCGCGAGTGGGTTCGTACTCAGTGCAACAACGAGATCAGGCGTCTACTTCCACGACGTCGAGATCTGCAGCCGAACCGTTCTCCTTGGCACGTTCGCGGGCCACGAGGACGCGCTTGTCGTGCTTGGCGATCTTGGGTTCCCCCTGACGGAAGTTCGCGTACAGCGGGGCTGCCACGAAGACCGTCGAGTACGTACCGACGAGGATGCCGACGAGGAGCGCGAGCGAGATGTCGCGCAGGGTGTCGGCGCCGAGCACGAACGCGCCGATGAACAGGATGGCCGCGACCGGCAGAGCCGCCACGACACCCGTGTTGATCGAGCGGACGAGGGTCTGGTTGACCGCGAGGTTGACCGACTCGCCGAAGGTGCGCGAGGCGCCGTCCGCGTCGAGCGTCGTGTTCTCGCGGATCTTGTCGAACACCACGACGGTGTCGTAGAGCGAGAAGCCGAGGATCGTGAGGAAGCCGATCATGGCCGCCGGTGTGATCTCCCAGCCGGTCGCAGCGTAGACGCCGGCCGTGATCAAGAGGTCGTGCAGGAGGGACATGAGCGCAGCGGCGGACATCTTCCAGGTGCGGAAGTACAACGCCATCAGGATCGCGGCGAGCACGAGGAACACCAGGAGGCCCTTGATGGCCTGCTGGGAGACGTCCTGGCCCCACGACGGGCCGACGAACGACACGGTGACCTCGGTCACGGGGACGTCGTACGCCTTCGCGAGCGCCGCGGAGACCTCCTTCGTCTGCGCGTCGTTCTTCAGCTGGTCGGTCTGCACCCGAACGGCGTTGTCGCCGACGATCGTGACGTGCACGACAGCGCTCGGGACAACCGTCGCGACGGCCTCCTCGGCGAGCTTCTGGTCGGTGTCCTTGACCTCGGAGATCTGGAACTGCGATCCGCCGCGGAACTCGATGCCGAAGTTGAAGCCGCCCTTGACGAGCGGGATCAGGATGGAGAGGGCGATCGCGACGATGGCGATCGTGTACCAGATCTTGCGCTTGCCGACGAAGTCGTAGGAACGCTTGCCGGTGTAGAGCTCGTTTCCGAACCGTGCGAACGCACCCATCAGGAATCCTTCCCCTCGGTCGGTGCTTGCTCGTCGATGGCGTCGCCGCCCGTTCCGACGAGAGCGGCCTGCTTGCGCTCGGCGATCGTCTGTCGCTTGGCGGCCTCACGGCTCGCTCCTGCGGTCTTGCCCGTCGAATCCGTTGGCTTCCGGAACTCGGCGCGTCCTCGGTAGATGGCGCCGAGCGCCGTCGGGTCGAGACCCGTGATGGGCTTGCCGCTGTTGAAGAACCTGGTCTGCGCCAGGAGCTGCATCATCGGGTGCGTGAAGATGAGCACGATGATGACGTCGATCACGGTCGTGATGCCGAGCGTGAGGGCGAAGCCGCGGACGTTGCCCACCGCGAGGATGTAGAGCACGACTGCCGAGAGGAGGTTGACGCCCTTCGCCGCGTAGATGGTCCGCTTGGCGCGCTTCCAGCCCGCCTCGACGGCGGACTCCAGGCCACGGCCGTCGCGGAGTTCGTCCTTGATGCGCTCGAAGTACACGATGAACGAGTCCGCCGTGAAGCCGATGGCGACGATGAGGCCCGCGACACCCGCGAGTGACAGCCGGAACCCTTCTCGCCAGGACAGGAGCAGCACGACCACGTAGGTCAGTGCGGCGGCTGCCACGAGGGAGGCGATCGTCACGAGTCCGAGCAATCGGTACTGGAAGAGCGTGTAGATCACGACGAGGATGAGACCGATGAGACCGGCGATGAGACCGCTCTGCAGCTGCGAGGAACCGAGCGTCGCGGAGATCGTGTCGGACGACTGCACCGCGAAGCTGATCGGCAGTGCTCCGTACTTCAGCTGGTCGGCGAGCGTCTTCGCGGACTCCTGCGTGAACGATCCACTGATCTCGGGCTTGCCGTCGGAGATGACCGCGAGGGACTGCGGTGCCGAGATGACGTTGCCGTCGAGCACGATCGCGAACTGGTTCTGCGGGCTCTGCAGCGAGGTCAGGCGACCGGTGACGTCGGCGAAGAGCTTGGTGCCACGTGCGTTGAACACGGGGTACACGGCCCACTCGCCCGTGCTCGCGCCGGACTGGGTCGTCTTGATGCCCGCGCTCGCGTCGGACAGATCCTCGCCAGTCACTTCGACGGGGCCGAGGATGTACTTGAACGAGCCGTCGTTCTCGCACGTGATGAGCGGCTTGTCGGCGGGAGCAGCCGATGCGTCGAGTCCGTCGTCCGCGGCACAGTCGAACGCCTGGAATTCGGCGTAGAGCGCCGGTGTGACGTAGTTCAGGTCGCTCGCGTTCGTGGGCTTCGCGGTCGGCGTGCTCTCGAGCCCGGGATCGGGTGTGGGGTACGGCGTCGACTTGCCGTCCTGACCCATGAAGGTGTTGGACGGCTGACCGGGCGTCAGCTGCTGTGACGTGAGCACCGGTCGGAACTCGAGCTTGGCGGACGCCTGGATGCGCTTGAGCGTCTCGTCGTCCGGCGTTCCCGGGATCGACACGACGACGTTCTGGCCCTGCGTCGTGATCTCAGCCTCGGACACGCCGGACGCGTCGACGCGTTCACGGATGATCGAGACCGCCTGGGTGAGCTGCTCAGACGACACCGTCTGACCGGACTCCACCTTCGGCGCGAGGATGATCTGCGTTCCGCCCTCGAGGTCGAGGGCGAGCTTGGGCGTCCAGGAACTCCCACCCCAGATCACCCCGGCCGCATTGATCGCGAACAAACCGATGATGATCACGCCAAGCCACGTGAGCGAGCGCCACGCTTTCTTGACCGGGGTCGACTTTGCCAAACTCGGAACTCAGCTTTCTCTGCCTGCGACGGCATCACTGTCGTCGCACGGGAAGGTTGGTATTAGTCGTCGCTCTTCTTCTGGTTCGACTGGTCTTCGATCCGCTGACCGAATTCAGGCGTCCCAGCTGCGGTCTCGTCCGTGATGGACTCGACTGCAGGAGCGTCGGCAGGCGTCTCGACGACGGGCTCCGGAACGACGCTACCGGCGAAACGCGGGTCGATGGTCACGATGATTCCCGGGGCGATCTCCACGTCTGCCTTACGGGCGTCGCGATCCATCGAGATCAGGGTACCGTACACGCCGAAGCCCGTGAGCACCTCTGCTCCGGGGACGAGCTTGGATTCGGTTGCAGCAGCAGCCTTCTTACGCTTGTTGTTGCTCACCATCATGAAAACGATCATGACGCCGGCGAGGCCGAACAGGACGAGAGTCATTGCATCCACGAGGGGAACCTTCCAGAGGGGTATGGGGGTCGGACACGCCGTCGGCGCACCGCCAAAGGGTAATTATAGGTGATCGAGCGTGGGCGCTTGCTGAGAAGGTGACCTGCCGAAGTGCTGCCAGGCGTTCCGAGTCGCGATCCTGCCGCGAGGCGTCCGCGAGATGAGCCCGATGCGGACGAGGAACGGCTCCACGACGGACTCGATGGTCTCCGGCTCCTCACCGACCGAGACCGCGAGCGTGTTGAGGCCGACGGGTCCGCCGTCGAAGCGGTCGAGCATCGCCTCCATGACCGTGCGGTCGAGGCGGTCGAGGCCGAGCGCGTCGACGTCGTAGAGCTCGAGGGCTGCGCGCACGGTGGCGAGGTCAGCAGCTCCCCCGTGCACGAGCGCGTAGTCGCGGACGCGGCGGAGCAGGCGGTTCGCGATGCGCGGAGTACCGCGGCACCGACCGGCGATCTCCGCGATCGCCTCGCCGTCGATCGTGAGCCCGAGCATGTCCGCCGTGCGCGCGAGCACCTGCTGAAGTTCCGACTCGTCGTAGAACTCGAGGTGCGCAGTGAAGCCGAAACGGTCTCGGAGGGGGTTCGGGAGGAGCCCGGATCGGGTGGTGGCGCCGACGAGCGTGAAGGGGGCGAGTTCGAGCGGGATGCTCGTCGCTCCCGCGCCCTTGCCCACCATGATGTCGATGCGGAAGTCCTCCATCGCGAGGTAGAGCATCTCCTCAGCCGGCCTGGCCATGCGGTGGATCTCGTCGATGAAGAGGATCTCTCCCGGCGTGAGCGACGACAGGACCGCGGCGAGGTCGCCGGCGTGCTGGATGGCCGGACCGCTCGTGAGCCGCAGCGGCTTGCCTGTCTCGTGCGCGACGATCATCGCGAGCGTCGTCTTCCCGAGACCGGGAGGGCCGGCGAGCAGGATGTGGTCCGGCGTGCGGTTCTGCATGCCGGCGGCCGTGATGAGCAGTTGCAGCTGCCCACGCGCTTTGCTCTGGCCGACGAATTCGGAGAGCGACCGCGGGCGGAGCGCGCCCTCGAACGCGAGCTCGGCGTCGGATTCCGGTTCAGGGTTCGTGAGGTCGTCGTTCTGGGCGTCGCTCATGAGGTGCGTCCTGCGGAGTGCGCCGGACCGAGCCGGGCGAGCGCGAGGCGTAGGAGCGCGGGAACGGCGACCAGGTCGGTGGCTGAAGCGTCTGCTGAAGCATCGACGACGGCCTGGACCGCGGTCTTCTCAGGCCAGCCGAGGCCGATGAGGGCCGTGACGACGCGTTCGGAGATCGCCGATGCGTCGACGACTGCGCCGCTCTTCGCCGCCGTGGGCGGGGTGACCCGCAGCTTGCCGGTGAGCGAGAGGACGATGAGCTTCGCCGTCTTCGGGCCGATGCCGGACACCTTGCGGAACGGCGCGTCGTCGTCCGCGGCGACCGCAGCAGCGATCTGATCCGGCGTGAGCGAGCCGAGCACTCCGAGCGCCGACTTGGGACCGACCCCCGTGACGCCGAGGAGCAGCTCGAAGACCGCGAGTTCCTCCGACGACCGGAAGCCGAAGAGCGTGAGCGAGTCCTCGCGGACGATGAGCGTCGTCACCAACCGCGCCTCCTCACCGATGCGGAGCGAGAGCGCGAGTTCCGGGACGACCTGCACGGCGAAGCCGATGCCGCCCACTTCGATCACGACGACGCTCCCGAGAGCGCTGAGGACGGGGCCACGTACGGAGGAGATCACGATCCAAGCCTAGGGCGAGCGACGGACACGGGGTGCTTCGACGTGCGCTCCGCCGCCTGCCAGGCACGTTGGGCGGGGGTGAGGCCGGCACCGGCAGCGGCGCCAGGCATCGACTGGGACACGGCAGCGGCCGTACTCGGGCGCCACGCGTGGCAGATCGCGAGGGCGAGCGCATCCGCGGCGTCCGCCGGCTTCGGCGCCTCGGCGAGCCCGAGGATCCGTGCGACCATCGCCTGCACCTGCTTCTTGTCCGCCTGGCCGTAGCCGGTGACCGCGGCCTTCACCTCGCTCGGCGTGTGCAGCCCGACGGGAATGCCACGTGACGCGGCCGCGTGGAGCGCAAGCCCGCTCGCCTGAGCCGTGCCCATGACCGTGCGGACGTTGTGCTGCGCGAACACCCGCTCCACCGCCATCGCGTGCGGAGCCGTGCGTTCGATGAATTCCGCGATGCCCTCCGCGATGGCGAGCAGCCGGAACTCCAAGGGAAGGTCCGGATCGGTCCGCACCACCCCGTACTCGACGAGCACGGCTGTGCGGTTCGGCTCGACGTCCACGACGCCGACGCCGCATCTGGTGAGCCCAGGATCGATGCCGAGCACTCTGAGCGTCATACTCCGAGGTTAACGACCAACGGGTCGCCCGCAGCGCGGGCGACCCGGAGTGTCGTACATCCGTTCGAATCGAGGCGCTCCTGTGGGGCGCCCCCGAGGGACGGCTCTCGGCGACTACTCGTCGGCTTCGAGCTCCGCCTGGACCTCCGGCGAGATGTCGAGGTTGCTGTAGATGTTCTGCACGTCGTCGTTGTCCTCGAGGGCGTCGATGAGGCGCAGGACCTTGCGAGCGGTCTCGGCGTCCACCTCGACCTTCAGGCTCGGGACGAACGCGACGTCCGCCGAGTCGTAGTCGATGCCGGCTTCCTGGAGCGCGGCGCGCGTCGCGACCATGTCGCTCGGGTCGGTGATGACCTCGAACGTCTCGCTCTCCGTCACGACCTCTTCCGCCCCTGCGTCGAGCACGGCGCCGAGGACGTCGTCCTCGGTCGTGCCCTCGGCCTGGACGACGATGAGGCCCTTGCGGTGGAAGTTGTACGCGACACTGCCCGGGTCGGCCATGGTGCCGCCGTTGCGGCTCATGATCGTGCGGACGTCCGCTGCGGCACGGTTCTTGTTGTCGGTGAGGCACTCCACGAGGAGTGCGACGCCGTTCGGGCCGTAGCCCTCGTACATGATCGTCGTGTAATCGATCGACTCACCGGCGAGTCCCGCACCGCGCTTGACGGCGCGGTCGATGTTGTCGTTCGGGACCGAGGTCTTCTTCGCCTTCTGGATGGCGTCCACGAGAGTGGGGTTGCCGGAGAGGTCGGCTCCGCCCATCTTGGCGGCGACTTCGATGTTCTTGATGAGCTTCGCGAACGACTTGGCGCGACGGCTGTCGATGACGGCCTTCTTGTGCTTGGTCGTTGCCCACTTGGAGTGTCCGGACATGTGCTCCCTAACTGCGTGAAAAGAACCCACCCAGTCTAGAACAGCTGCGGCACGCGTGCCGTCAGGCGAGCCGCCGGAGGCCCGACCGACCGTAGAGAGGCCCGTGAACAGGCCTCTGCGCAAGCTCAGGCGCTTGCGCAAAGCTCAGACGGCTGCAGCCACCTTGGTGAGGAAGTACGCGTGGAAGCGCGTGTCACCGGTGACTTCCGGGTGGAACGACGTGCCGAGCAGGTTGCCCTGCTCGACGGCGACCATGCGGCCGTCCGGCAGGGACGCGAGCGGTGTGACCGACTCCCCCGCCGACTCGACGATGGGCGCGCGGATGAAGACCGCGTGCACGGGCGGTTCGCCGAGGACCGGGATCTCGAGATCGGTCTCGAACGAGTCGAGCTGCGAGCCGAAGGCGTTGCGACGCACCGAGACGTCGAGGCCGCCGAGACTCTGCTGCCCGACGATGCCGTCGACGATGCGGTCCGCGAGCATGATCAGCCCCGCGCACGTCCCGTAGACCGGCAGACCGTCCGCGATCGCCTGCTTGAGCGGCCCCTGGAGGTCGAACGTCCGCGAGAGCTTGTCCATCACGCTCGACTCCCCACCGGGGATCACGAGGCCGTCGACGGCAGCGAGCTCCTCCGGGCGTCGGACGAGCGTGACGCTCGCTCCGAGCCCGGAGAGCACTGCTGCATGTTCGCGGAAATCGCCCTGGAGGGCGAGGACGCCGACGCGGGGCGAGCTGCTACCAGCCACGCTCGGCGAGGCGGTGCGGCGCCGCGAGGTCGGAGACGTTGATGCCGACCATCGCTTCACCGAGTCCGCGGGAGACCTCGGCGATGACGGCCGGGTCGTCGTAGAACGTGGTGGCCTTGACGACGGCTGCCGCACGCTGAGCGGGGTTGCCCGACTTGAAGATGCCGGAGCCGACGAACACACCGTCCGCGCCGAGCTGCATCATCATGGCCGCATCGGCGGGGGTGGCGACGCCGCCGGCGGTGAAGAGCACGACGGGGAGCTTGCCGGTCTCGGCAACCTCGACGACGAGGTCGTACGGAGCCTGGAGTTCCTTGGCCGCGACGTACAGCTCGTCCTTGCTCATGGCGCTGAGGGCCGCGACCTCGGACTTGATCTTCCGGATGTGCTTCGTCGCCTCGGAGACGTCGCCTGTTCCGGCTTCGCCCTTCGAACGGATCATGGCCGCACCCTCGTTGATGCGACGCAGCGCCTCACCGAGGTTCGTGGCACCGCAGACGAAGGGGATCGTGAAGTTCCATTTGTCGATGTGGTTGACGTAGTCCGCGGGGCTCAGGACCTCCGACTCGTCGATGTAGTCGACGTCGAGGGCCTGGAGGACCTGCGCTTCGACGAAGTGGCCGATGCGGGCCTTCGCCATGACGGGGATGGAGACCTCGGCGCGGATGGCGTCGATGAGGTCGGGGTCACTCATGCGGGCGACGCCGCCCTGCGAGCGGATGTCTGCGGGGACGCGCTCGAGCGCCATGACGGCGACGGCTCCTGCGTCTTCGGCGATGCGGGCCTGCTCAGCTGTGACGACGTCCATGATGACGCCGCCCTTCAGCATCTCTGCGAGGCCGCGCTTCACGCGGTTCGAGCCGTATTCTCCGGTGGACGTGGCGCTATCGGTCATGGTGTCGATTCTACTCGTGAGTGGTGTGGTGGATCGCCGTCCACCGTCCAGGAATTGGACTGGCGGGCGGCAGCGGTTGTGGTGCGGATGCCTGCGTCGTGGGGCCGGTGGGTGCTGCTCAGCGAGGTTCGGCTGCTCGGCTCGGTACGGGTGATCGGCTTGGTTCGGGTGGTCAGGCGTCGTCTGACGGCCACGCGTCGGCGATGGCCTTCCGGACGTCGCCGAGGAGCTGTGGCAGGGCTTTCGTCCTGGCGATGATCGGGAAGAAGTTCGCATCGGTCGCCCACCTCGGCACGATGTGCTGGTGGAGGTGCGCGGCGATGCCGGCCCCTGCGACCTGACCCTGGTTCATCCCGATGTTGAACCCGTCGTTCCGCGAGACCTGCTTCACGACGCGCATGGCCGTCTGCGTGAGGTTCGCGATCTCGACGACCTCCTCCTGCGTCGCGTCGTCATACATCGCCACATGGCGGTACGGGCAGACGAGCAGGTGCCCCGAGTTGTACGGGAACAGGTTGAGCAGGACGAAGGCGTGTGTGCCGCGGTGGACGATGAGCGCTCGCTCGTCGTCCATCGACGGCGCCATGCAGAACGGGCAGCCGTCGTCGTCGGGCTGGCCCTGCTGGATGTAGACCATCCGATGCGGGGTCCACAGCCGCTGGAACTCGTCCGGAACTCCGGCGAAGTCGCTCGACGCCTCGAGTTCGGCGTCGGCGAGTCCGCCGTCGCCGAACCCGTGGTCGTCGGTCATGCTGGCAGCTCCTCCGCGCCGTTCACGAGCACGCGCTGGGCGATCGACTCGCGGATGCGACGGATCGCGTCCTCGACGGGCACGCCGTTCTCCTGCGTGCCGTCGCGGAAGCGGAAGCTGACCGAGCCGTTGGCCTGGTCCTCTTCGCCCACGATCAGCTGGAACGGGACCTTCGCCTTGGTGTGGTTCCGGATCTTCTTCTGCATCCGCTCATCGGACGAGTCGAGCTGGGCGCGGATCCCGAGCGCCTTGAGCTGAGCGATGACGGAGCCCAGGAACTCGCCGTATTGCTCGGCGACGGGGATGCCGACGACCTGCACGGGCGCGAGCCACACCGGGAACGCTCCGGCGTAGTGCTCGAGGAGGATCGCGAAGAACCGTTCGATCGAGCCGAGGAGTGCGCGGTGGATCATGGCAGGCTGCTTGCGCGTGCCGTCCGCTGCCGTGTACTCGAGCTCGAAGAGCTCAGGCTGGTTGAAGTCGAGCTGCACGGTGGAGAGCTGCCAGGTCCGGCCGATCGCGTCGCGGGCCTGCACGGAGATCTTCGGACCGTAGAACGCGGCTCCGCCAGGGTCGGCGACGAGCTCGAGGCCGGACTCGATAGCGACAGCTCGGAGCGTCTCGGTGGCCTGCTCCCAGAGCTCGTCGGAGCCGACGGACTTCTCGGGGTTCCGGGTGGAGAGCTCGAGGTAGAAGTCGTCCAGCCCGTACCCGCGAAGCGTCTCGAGGACGAATTCGAGCTGCTTGCCGACCTCGTCCTTGATCTGCTCCTCGGTCACGTAGATGTGGGCGTCGTCCTGCGTCAGACCGCGAACACGGGTGAGACCGGACAGCGTTCCACTCTTCTCGTAGCGGTAGACGGTGCCGAACTCCGCGAGACGGAGGGGCAGCTCACGGTAGCTGCGGCCTCGTGCACGGTAGATCAGGTTGTGCATCGGGCAGTTCATGGGCTTCAGGTAGTAGTCCTGGCCCTGCCTGGTGATGTTGCCCTCGGCGTCGTGCTCCTCGTCGAGGTGCATCGCCGGGAACATCCCCTCCTTGTACCAGTTGAGGTGCTGGCTGGTCTCGAAGAGGTGGCCCTTGGTGATGTGCGGCGTGTTCACGAGCTCGTAGTCGTTCGCGATGAGCCGCTCGCGCATGTAGTTCTCGATCTCGTTGCGGATGATGCCGCCCTTGGGGTGGAACACGGCCAGGCCGGAACCGATCTCCTCGGGGAACGAGAACAGGTCGAGTTCCGCGCCGAGCTTGCGGTGGTCGCGCTTCGCGGCCTCCTCGATGCGGGCCTGGTAGGCGCGCAGCTCGTCCTTCGTCGGCCATGCGGTGCCGTAGATGCGCTGCAGCTGCGGGTTCTTCTCACTGCCGCGCCAGTAGGCCGCTGCGACGCGCGTCAAGGCGTACCCGTTGCCGATCATGCGAGTGTTCGGGAGGTGCGGCCCGCGGCAGAGGTCCTTCCAGAGGGTCTCGCCGGTCTTGGGATCGACGTTGTCGTAGATCGTGAGCTCGGAGCCGCCGACCTCGACGTTCTCGCCGTCCTGGCCGTTCTCGGCCGAACCGCCCTTGAGGCCGATGAGCTCGAGCTTGTACGGCTCGTCTGCGAGCTCGATGCGCGCCTCGTCCTCGGTCACGACCCGGCGGATGAACCGCTGGCCCTGACGGATGATGCGGTCCATGTTCTTGGAGATCGCCTTGAGGTCCTCCGGCGTGAAGGACTCGGCGACGTCGAAGTCGTAGTAGAAGCCGTCGGTGACGGGCGGGCCGATGCCGAGGTTCGCGTGCGGGTCGATCTGCTGCACGGCCTGTGCGAGCACGTGCGCAGCCGAGTGGCGGAGGATGTTCAACCCATCCGGAGTGTCGATGTGGACGGCCTCGACGGTGTCCGTCTCCGTCACCGTCGTGGCGAGGTCTTTCAGCTCGCCGTTGACGCGCATGGCGACAACGGAACGGTCGGTGAACAGTGCGAACCCGTCACTCACGGATGGTGCTCCTTCTCAGCTCGTTCCAACCGTTCCACCTTACTGCGAGCCGACGCGTACCCCGTGCGCCCGGCGAACTCGCTGCGAGCGGACAGGTGCCCCGTGCGCCCGGCGAACTCGCTGCGAGCGGACAGGTGCCCCGTGCGCCCGGCGGAGCATCGCCATCGTGCGCACTCAGGGACAGCCCTAGGGTGCCAGGGACGCCCGCTGGGTAGAGTTGTCCGCAATCGCGCATCGGACGACGGAGGCAGTGTGAGCGGACCGGATCACCCATCGACGATGGCCGTGTTCGCCGTCTTCCCCGTGATCGCCATTGTGCACGTCGCCGGTCTCGCCCTGGACCTCTCGTGGCTGTCGCTCACGACGAAGCCGCTCATCATGCTCTCCCTCGCCGTAGCCCTCGTCTGGTCGGTCACGGCGATCAGTCGAGCGCTGATCGTCACGCTCGTCGCGATCCTCTGCAGTTGGCTCGGCGACCTCGCCCTCATGGTTCCGGGCGAGATCCCGTTCCTGCTCGGCATCGTGGGCTTCATGCTCGCTCAGGCCGCCTACGTCATCCTCTTCCGAACGCAGCTGCGCACGAGGCGCCTCCCGTGGTGGTCGCTCGTCTACGTGCTCTGGTTGGCAGTCGGCGTCTGGCTGCTCGTCCAGCAGTCGATGGGCCCGCTCCTGCCCGCCGTGATCGTCTACGGTGCCGTGATCGGTGCTATGGCGGCCTCGGCAACGGCGACGACGCCCATGATCGCGGCGGGCGGCGCGCTCTTCCTGATCTCCGACTCGCTCATTGCGATCGACCGGTTCGTTCCGTCACTTCCGCTCTGGGCCGCCGACGAACTCATCATGATCGGCTACTGCGCCGGCCAGGGGCTCATCGTCTTCGGAGTGGCTCGTGTCCTCCGCGCCCGTGCCGCTATTCGCGTTCGAGCGGGATCCACGTCGATCGCCTGACTCCGGTGACGGCACGGCTCCGGAGGGGCGGGACTGGGCCGTTCGGTGCACGACGCGCACGACGAGTGCGCAACAGGACGAGGAGCGCGGCCGCCAGTGCGAGGAGAAGCATGGCCGCCGCCAGGAGGTTCCACACCAACACCGACACGTTCACCCCCGAGGACGTCGCGCCGCCCGTCCCGCAGCGCGTTCTCCACGCTACGCACGGGGTGATGGCCCACAACAGGGGGGTAGCCCTGCATCTCAGGAGTGCATCCGCTCTCCCCCGACGACCAGCGGAAATACCTCGGACGAGACGGAAGGTCGGCATGTCGGCACCGGATACGCAGAAGGCCCCGACGTCTCCGTCGGGGCCTTCCGTTTCTTCTGTGTGGGCGATACTGGGATCGAACCAGTGACCTCTTCCGTGTCAGGGAAGCGCGCTACCGCTGCGCCAATCGCCCGGGTATTCAGTTCTGCTGTGCGAGTGGAGGTGGCGACGGGATTCGAACCCGTGTGGACGGCTTTGCAGGCCGCTGCCTAGCCTCTCGGCCACGCCACCGCGTGTGGGTGAAGCCCACGGCCGCAACCGATCACAGACCGGTCACTGCACTCGAGCGGATGACGAGATTCGAACTCGCGACCCTCACCTTGGCAAGGTGATGCGCTACCACTGCGCCACATCCGCATTTCACAACCGGTTTCCCGGGTGCTTGAAAACTCTAGCCGATGCCGGAAGGCGTTCGTGACATCGGTGGGCCTCGACCCGCGTTCTTCCCCTGAATGACGCGGAAAACTCGTTGTGCAACCCGGGCGCGTCTCGCGGTGTGAGCGCTGCCCGAGCGCAGGAGGAACCCACGGGAGGAGGACGATGTGCACGAAATCGTCCTGCCGCCGTGCGGTTGTCCTCACCCCACGCGGCGCCCGCAGCAACAGCAGCGCAACAACGCAGAAGGCCCCGACGTCTCCGTCGGGGCCTTCTGCTTGTTCTGTGTGGGCGATACTGGGATCGAACCAGTGACCTCTTCCGTGTCAGGGAAGCGCGCTACCGCTGCGCCAATCGCCCGGGGTGAACCGGCCCGGTGAACCGGGGTGCTGCTCTGAGTGCGGTCAACTCTGCAAGCAGAGTGTGAGGTGGCGACGGGATTCGAACCCGTGTGGACGGCTTTGCAGGCCGCTGCCTCGCCTCTCGGCCACGCCACCGCGTGTGGGCGAGCCCACATGCGCGACCCGTCCGAAGACCGATCACAACCGGCCCGAAGGCCGGTCTGTTGCACTCGAGCGGATGACGAGATTCGAACTCGCGACCCTCACCTTGGCAAGGTGATGCGCTACCACTGCGCCACATCCGCATTTCGCTCGCATTGCTGCGTGCTGGGAAGACTCTATCCGTTCGACGGCAGAACCTCAAACCGAGCCGCGGATCGTGACCGGCCGGGCGTGTCAGGCGGCCGATGTGCGCTCGCCTTCCAAGTTCGGCTAGTATCGTGAATCGCGGTTGTTCACGACGGACATCCTGCGGGCGATTGGCGCAGTTGGTAGCGCGCTTCCTTCACACGGAAGAGGTCATCGGTTCGAGTCCGGTATCGCCCACCACTCACCCCGGGACCCTCCCGGGGTTTCGTCGTTGTGGAGCGTGCGGATCCGCTCCCGACATCGTTTGGCACCGCGCTGGAGGCCCTGTGGGAGAGATCGACGGCGAGTTCGGCCGCGTCAGGGACGCACTCGAACGCCCGACGATCCGGCTCCTCAGCCGTCCCAGCTCCCCCGTGCTCGTCGCGATCTTCCGGGTGACCTTCGGACGCGACGTGCAGTACGTGCCGGCCGATCGTTTCCACCTGCAGGTCGAGGAGTATCTCGCCGACCTCGCAGCACGCGGCGCGAAGATCCCGTCGAACGGGGCCGAACGCGGCAGCGGCCGAGCACTCTGCCGGGAGTGGGTGCACGATCAGTGGCTCGTGCGCACGAGCACCGACGACGGCGAAGAGCAGTACTCGCTCACCTCGTACGCGCTCGAGGCGCTCTCCCTCATCGACGGCCTCTCGCAGGACCGCGCCCTCATCAGCGAGTCCCGACTCGCGATGATCCTCGATTCGGTCAGGCGCTGGGCCCTCAAAGCGAGCCCGGACCGCGATGAGCACGTCCGCCGCATCGACGCCCAGATCCTCGAGCTCACGGCTGAGCGCGACCGCCTCGCCGCTGGCGGCGTCGTCGAGGCCGCGACGAACGAGAACATGCAGGACGGCTACGCGAACGTCTCCGACCTCATCAGGCAGCTCCCGAGCGACTTCAAGCGCGTCGAGGAGTCCGTCGTCACGATGCACCGTGCGATCGTCGAGGACTTCCGCAACGACACGCGCCCCATCGGCGAGATCCTCGACGAGTACCTCAGCCGTACCGACGAACTCATGACCTCGACTGCCGAGGGGCGTGCGTTCGAGGGCGCGTTCGAACTCCTGCGCGACGAGAACCTGCTCCTCGGCCTGAAGAACGACCTGCAGGCGATCCTCGAGCACCCGTTCGCCGGCGGCCTGCCGAGTGGCGAGCAGCGGAGCTTCCGCGGCACCGTCGGCATCATCCGCCAGGGCATCGACGATGTGCTCGCGCAACGACGACGGCTCACGGCGACGCTGCGCGACCACATCGTGAACCACGACGTCATCCACGACGGGCACCTGGACGCCGTGCTCCGCTCGCTCAACCAGCAGCTCGCCGTGTGGATGCGGACCGCGGGCCCGCGCGCATCGGTCCCTCTGCCTCTCCTCCCGGAGTCGGTCGACGTCGACCACCTGCGCGAGCGCTTCCACGACCCGGACGTCGACATCGTGCCGCCCGGCATCGCCGACGATGACGACGACGCCCCGGAACCTCTCACCCTCGAGGAGCTCCGCACCCAGGGTGGGCCGCTCCTCATCGAGATGCGTGCGGCGCTCTCGGCGGCGGTCGACGGCGGCGCAGCCGACACCCATGACGTCTTCAACGCGCTGCCGGACGAGCTGCGGCGACCCGTCGAGCTCTTCGGTCTCCTGCACATCGTGACGCAGCTCGACGCCGACGAGCGCTCGACCGCGCGCGAGGCGTACACGGCCGTACGACCGGACGGCTCGCGCGCGACGTTCGAACTCCCGACCATCCCCCTGCTCGCTGACGACCTCCGAGCACTGCTCGAAGCAACCGAAACGGACTGACATGACGGACGAAGCTCTCGCGACGGACGAGGCACCGGTGACGAGCGAAGATCCGGCGACGGATGCGGCCACCGATGACCCGTACACGGACGACGCGCCGGAATCGGCTGACGGCACCATCGACGGCGGCGCAGCGCGCGACGCTGACGACGCAGACGATGCCACTGACGACGACACCGTCAGCGACGACACCGTCAGCGACGACCCGACCTTCGCGCTCTTCGAAGGCGACGAGGGCCGCCTCAGCCTCGACCAGCGACGCACGCTCGTCGCGCTCCTGAAGCACCGCTACATCAGCCCTTCGCAGCACCCGCTCGAGTGGCGGACGATGCTCGCCGCGGAGTCCCTCTTCCGCTCGCGCTTGAACGAGCTGTTCCTGGAGCTCCAGATCGACCGGAACGCCGAAGTGGCCTTCAAGCGCCAGGCCTCGTCGGAGAGCGGTCGTCGCCCGTTCCCGACGCTGCTCCACGACACGGCGTACACGCGCGAGGAGACGATCCTGCTCGTGTACCTCCGCACTCGCCTCCGCAACGAGCGCGCGGGCGGCACCGAGAACGTCGTCGTCGACCAGCAGGAGCTCCTCGACTACGTCGCCGGCTTCCGCCCCGCCCACGCGACCGACCGATCCCGCGACGAAGGCCGCGTGGAGCGCGCCATCGAGAAGCTTCTCTCGGTGCGCGTCCTGCTGAAGACGAAGGACCTCAAGCGCCACCGCATCGCCCCGGTCGTCGAGACGCTGCTCCCGCTGGAACGACTCGAGGAGCTCCTCGAATGGCTTCAGACGCAGTCGGACGACGCGCCGGCCGGGGACGAGCACGAGACCACGCCGGCGACGTCGCCCGCACCCGCAGGAGAGGAGACGGCGTGACCGACTCGATCGCAGCACCAGCCCTCATCGACGTCGTCGAGCAGTGGCGGGTCGAGACCATGCAGCTCATCAACTGGGGAGGCTTCGACGGCTACCGCTCGGTCGACTTCTCCCCCAGCGCGACCCTCATCTCCGGCGCGTCCGGCACGGGCAAGAGCTCGCTCATGGATGCGTACCTCGCCGTCATGATGTCCTCCGACGTTCCGTTCAACGGCGCCTCGAACGACGCGACGGGCGGCCGGGCACGCAGCCCGGAGCAGCGCAACCTCCTCACCTATCTCCGTGGCAAGGTCGACTCGACCCGCGATCCCGTGACGGGCACGCTCCGCGACATCAACCTGCGCGGTGCAGAACAGATCACCTGGGGCGCCCTCGCCGTCACCTTCGCGAATGACGACGAGCGTCGCTTCACCGTCCTGCGCGCCTACCTCGTGCCCCGCCGCGCCCAGCGCACGGGAGACATCTCGATGACGATGGCGACGATCGACGACTCGTTCGATCTGCGCCGCCTCGAAGAGTTCCGCGCCAAGCGCTTCGACGCCGGAGAACTGCAGGGACGCATCCCCGGACTCGTCGTCCGCGACACGTACGCGGAGCTGTCCTACGCGCTCTACACCCGCCTCGGCATCGGGTCAGGCGGCGACGGCAGCCGCGCCATGCGCCTGCTCGCGCGCATCCAGGCCGGCCAGAACCTGCCGACCGTCGACGGCCTCTACAAGTCGATGGTCCTCGAACGACCAGGCACCTACGACGCCGCCGATCGCGCGATCGCGCACTTCGGCGCCCTCGACGAGGCGTACGCGGCGATGGAGACGGAGAACCGCAAGGCTCGTGTGCTCGACCGCCTCCCGGAACTGCACACCGAGTACGTCGACGCCGTCGAATCGGCGCAGGTGCTCGACGTCATCGGCGTCACGGGCGACGGTGACACCCCGTTCACGCTGTGGCGGAGCAGACGGCACGAATCGCTGTTGGAGGACGCCGTCGATGCCAACCGTCGCGCCAGGGCCGACGCCGCTGCCTCCGTCGAGGCCGCTCGAGCCGCGAGCAAGGCGGGCGAGGTGCAACTCGTCCAGCTCGAACAGCAGATCGCCGAGCAGGGCGGCTCCGCGCTCCGCCGGCTCGAGGAGCGCATCGAAGGACTCGAGACGAAGCGCACCGAGACGAACGACGCCCGTTCGACGCTCGAGGACCGCTTGGCCCCGCTCGAGGCGCCGATCACCTCACGCGCCGACTTCGACGAAGCGCGCTCCGCGAGCGAGACGTTCCTCGAACGCTTCGACGGCGCCCGGTCCGTCCTCGACGACGCGCGCGCCGCCCTGCAGCGCGAGGGCTACCCGCTCGAACAGCGCAACACAGAGCTGCGCCAGGAGAAGTCCTCGCTCGCCGGCCGCCAGGGAGCCGTGTCGCACCGCCTCCACGACGCACGTCTCGAACTCGCGAAGGCCGCGGGCCTCTCCCCCGAGCAGCTGCCGTTCGCGGCGGAACTCATGGACGTCCGTCCCGACGAGGAGCGGTGGCGCTCCGCAATCGAGGTCACGCTCTTCCAGGTCGCGCGAACGCTCCTGGTCGACGAGAACCTCCTCGACGACTTCGGGCGCAGCATCGACGGCGTCCGCATCCCGACCCGTCTGAGCTTCGAAGGCGTGCGTCTGGGCGACCGCGAGGACGTCGACGCCGATCCGGACCGGGTGTCCGGCAAGGTCGTCTTCAAGGACTCGCCCTTCAGCGGCTGGGTCCAGGACCGCATCAGCTCCGAACGGGTCGACGCCGTGTGCGTCGACGACGCCTCAGAACTGGGCGACGGCGGACGCCGGGTCACTCCGACCGGCCAGATCCGCGACGGACGCCGTGGATCGCACGGCGAGACCGGCGCGGCACCGATCATCGGCTTCACGAACGACGCTCGCGTCGCCTCCATCGAGCTCGAAACCGCCGATCTCGCACGTCGACTCACGGAGCTCGCCGAGCGGCAGCGCTCGGTTGCGGCGGAGCTCACCTCGCTCGAACGCGAACGCGTCGCGCATCGGTACCTCCTGGACGCGGAGTGGACGTCGATCGACGTCGCAGCGATCGACCAGGAACTCGCCGAGGCACGTGGAGAGTACGACCGGCTGCTCGAATCCAGTGACATCCTCACCGATCTCCGCCAGCAGGCAGCGAAGGCGAAATCGTCACTCGACGCCGCGAACAAGCTGCGGTACGTGTCCGAGGAGCGACTCCGCATCCTCGAAGAGGAGCACGGGCGCCTCGTCGACGAACAGGATGCCGCGACACACGTCATCGACCGCGTCGAGCGATCCGGCGGCGTCGACCTCACCGAGGACCAGGCAGCGCGTATCGAAGATGCCCTCAAGACGGTCGGCGATGCACACGACCTCGTCGGGTTCACCGAGACGGTCAAACGCCTGACCGCCAAGCTCGGCGACGAACTCGCGACGGCGCTCCACCGTGCCGAGCGCGCACGGGACGCGCTCGAGAACATGTTCGACAACTACCGTTCGCTCTGGTTCGACCCGAACCTCGGAACGGGCGTCGAATCCTACGCCGACTACCGGGCCATCCTCGACGCCATCATCGGCACGGGGCTGCCGGAACGGCGCAAGGAATGGCGTCGACGCCTCGCTCAGTGGAGCGGTGAGGACCTCGTTCCGCTCAGCGGGGCGTTCGACAGCGCGGTGGAGGAGATCGAGGACCGCCTCGTGCCCGTCAACGACATCCTGCGCGACCTCCCCTTCGGCGCCAATCACGACCGACTGAAGATCGTGCTGCGCCGTGGGCACCGCGAAGAACTGGCGGCCTTCCGCCGGGAGCTCAAACAGCTCTCGGGCGATACGAGTGGAACCCTCGACGACGACGCCCTCGAAGCGCGCTTCGAGCGGCTGCGGAACTTCATGGACACCATTCGGCTCCCTGAAGCGTCCGACCGGCCTGCGGCATCGAAGCGCGACCAGTTCCTGGATGTGCGTCGCCACGTCGAGATCACCGCCGTCCGGTACGACACGGCGGGCAACGACCTCAGCGTGTACTCCTCGCTCGGCGACAAGAGCGGCGGCGAGACCCAGGAGCTCGTCGCGTTCATCGTCGGCGCCGCACTGCGCTACCAGTTGGGCGACGAATCCCGACCGCGGCCGAGGTTCGCCCCGGTCCTCCTCGACGAGGGGTTCATCAAAGCCGACTCCGAGTTCGCGGGCCGCGCAGTCGCCGCGTGGCTGCGTCTCGGCTTCCAGCTCGTGATCGGCGCGCCGCTCGACAAGGTGACCGCGTTGGAGCCGTACATGGACACCCTCCTGTCGATGCGGAAGCACCCGACGACCAGGCACTCCTACATCACGGACATCACGAGGGCCGTCGTCGAGGAGCCTGCGACGAGTGCCGCCGTCACGGCGGTTGTGTAGGCCAGCCACGTCCGGGCTCGTCGACCGTCCGGGCCGCGGGCGCTGGCGCTGGCGCGAGAACGGACTCGACCGGACGCCGGATCGCGCTGTCCGTCATCACGCGGAGCGCGTCTGTCGCTAGCATCGGTCCAGGAGCGTCGGCGAGGGCCGTCGCGGAACGGGGTGGACATGCACGGGTTCCGAATCGGAACGATCACGACGGCGGCGGTCGCCGTCGTCCTGCTCTTCGCGGGCTGCGCGTCATCCGTGCCGGGGGATGCCTCCAGCACGACGCCGTCGAGCGAGTCCAGCGGCGCCGGATCCGCGGACGCGGTCGGGATCGTCGGCGTGTGGGGCACCGAGGACCAGGGGAAGCCGTCGCTGACCTTCGGCGAGGACGGCGCGCTCTCCGGAACGGACGGCTGCAACCGCCTCGTCGGGAAGTGGACGGCTGACGCAGGGACCGTGGAGTTCGGCCCCCTCGCATCCACCCGGATGGCCTGCGAGGGTGTCGACACCTGGTTGTCCGACGGCGTCTCCGGCACCTACACGGACGCCGAGTTGACCGTGCTCGACAGCGCTGGGAAGACGATCGGCACGCTCGAGCGCTCGAACTAGTCCGCTGCCGACGCTCCAGCATCCCGACTCGCCACGGTTCGGACGGGTCGTTCCCCGGTCTTGCCACGGTTCGGAAGCGTCGTTCCCCGGTCTCGCCATCGCCCGGTGCAGCGGGCATCGCCGAGCCGCCATTCGGCGGGCCGGGCCATCCGGTTCGAGTCCGGACGGCGGTTCCGAATCCTCGGACCGTCGGAGAAACTCGACACAGGACACAACGAGGTGTCCCTGACCGATGGAGGTCCACCATGTCGACGAACACCACCACGCCCTTCCCCGCACCGCCGTTCGACGTCGAACTCGCGGCGGCGCTCACGACCGTCGCCGAGACCATGCCGTCGACGCTCACGCCCGAGATGATCGCTCCCATGCGTCAGGCGATGGCAGCTCTGCCCGCGGGCGCCAGCCTCGACGCGCTCCTGGCCGGACGCGATGTCGTGCACACGGAACGCACGATTCCCGGGCCGGAGGGCGACCCCGACATCGTCGTCTCGATCTTCCAGAAGCGCGATCACGTCATCGGCGGCCCCGCGTTCTTCCACACCCACGGCGGCGGCATGATCATCGGGGACCGCTTCACGGGGATGGACGCCGTGCTCGAGTGGGTCGAGGAGTTCGACGCGGTCGCCGTCACGGTCGAGTACCGTCTGGCGCCGGAGCACCCGGATCCCGCACCGGTCGAGGACTGCTACGCGGGTCTGGTCTGGACGGCAGAGCATGCGGACGAGCTCGGTTTCGATCCGGAGCGGCTCGTCATCGTCGGTGCGAGCGCGGGAGGCGGGCTGGCGGCCGGCGTCTCGCTGCTCACGAGAGACCGCCGTGGGCCCTCACTCGCCGGGCAGGTCCTCATCTACCCGATGATCGACGACCGCAACGACACCGTGTCAAGCCATCAGATCGACGGGTTCGGCGTCTGGGACCGCGGCAGCAACGACACCGGCTGGGACGCGCTCCTCGGCGATCGTCGCGGCACGGACGCGGTCTCGATCTACGCCTCCCCGAGTCGCGCCGAGGACCTGTCCGGGCTCCCTCCCGCATTCATCGACGTCGGCTCGGCAGAGGTCTTCCGTGATGAGGACGTCGCCTACGCCTCGCGCATCTGGGCATGCGGCGGCATCGCAGAACTGCACGTGTGGCCTGGCGGGTTCCACGGCTTCGACATGATGGCACCGCACGCCGCCGTCTCGGTCGCGATGCGTGAGACGCGCACACGTTGGGTGCGGCGTCTCCTCGGCCACTCGCCCGCCTGCTGAGCCTTCTCGCCCGTCCCTGTCGCCCCTGCCCTGCCGCGGTGGTTGCACAATTCAGGAACATCCGCACAATTCAGGAATGTAGGGGCCGAACACGCGGCCAATCGTCCTGAATTGTGGAAACGTTCCTGAATTGTGCAACCCCGGTCGGAAGCGTTGGGCAGAGGGAGGCGGGCGTTCGAGGGACGAGGGGTGGTGGAGGACGCACGGCCGCTCGACGACGTAGGGTTGGCGGAGCGACGACGGAGCGCACCCGAGCGATGGAGTGATCGAGATGCAGGAACTCGCAGGACGGCTCGGGGCGCTCGACCCGGAGGCGGGCGAGAGCCTCAAGGTGATCGCGTACTTCGACGCCCTCGTCAACGGACGAGCCGATGCGGCGGCGCTCCTCCGCGGAGCGGCAGTGCTGACCGGGTGTGCGGTCGGCGTCGTCGCGGGCGGGCTCCTCCTGCGGATCGGCGGCGATCTCCCCGAGCACGCCCCGGACGCGGCACCGCAGACCGGACGCTGGCCGGAACACACCGTCTCTGGGACCGCCCGCGTCTGGCTGGAGCGGGCGGGCTCGCCACACGCGAACGACGACATGGTCCTCGAACGCCTCGCGCTCGCTCTCGCGATCACGCTCGAACGCTCAGGAACGCGCGCGGCCGCCAGGCGAGCGGTCGATGTGGCCCTCGATGCGAACGCGTCCGCCGACGATCGTGCCGTCGCCGCGTCACGACTTCGTCTCGACCCGCACGCGCGCCACGTCGTCATCGCCGTCCCTGTTGCGACGATCGCTCCAGACGGCCACCAGAGCGTCCTCGACACCCGATTCGGGCGGGTCCGAGCGGTCATCCGCCGTCACGATGCGACACCTGAGAACGGCTTCGAACACGCTGGGATCGGGATGCCGTCCGCAGCGCACGAGCTGCCGGAGTCCTTCGCTTCGTCCGTGCTCGCGCTGCGCCTCACGACTCCGCGCGAGCCCATGCAGAGCGCGGAAGCGCTCGGGCTCCTCCCCTGGCTCCTCGACGCGGCGGACCACCGGCCGGCGCCACATCCAGACGTCGTTGCGGTTGGAGCGGTGGCGGCCGAATCCCCTCGCGCGCTCGACGTGCTCGAAGCGCTCGCCTCGACCGAGAGCGTCCGCGCGGCCGCGGCGTCGCTGGGGCTGCACCACTCCACCGTTCAGGCGCGGGCTGCGGAAGTCGGCGAACGTCTCGGGTTCGACCCCCGCACGCCGTCCGGCCGGACCCGGCTGCTCCTCGCCGTGCGTCTCCACGTTGCATCGACCGTCGTTTTCGCCGACGGGGACGCATCCGCCTGAAGCGATGCGAACGAGTTGTCCTGGCGGCGATGCGTGTGGTCGACTGAACGCATGACCGCACGCTCCAACCGCTCAAACCGCTCCGCCCGTCCCATGCGCTCCTGGCGCCCGAACGTCGCAACGTCGCTCTTCGGCATCGAGAACCCGATCGTCCTCGGTCCCTTCGGCGGGCTGTCCTCGGTCGAGCTCACCGCAATCGTCAGTGAGCGGGGAGGTCTCGGCTCGTTCGGGCTCTACGGGTACGATCGCGACCGCATCCGTGAGACCTGGGCGGCCCTCCGCGCGCGCACGGCCAAACCGATCAACCTCAACCTGTGGCTGCCCCTCGACGGGGATCAGGACATCGCACCGGACGATGCCGCCTACGACGCGTTCGTCGAGGTCCTCCGGCCGTACTTCGACGAGGTGGGGCTCGAACCACCCGCCCGACCAGCGCGCTACCTGCCGTCGTTCGAAGAGCAGTTCCAGGCCGTCCTCGACGCTCGACCAGAGGTGCTGAGCTTCGTCTTCGGCGTCCCATCCGCGGAGGTCATCGCGCGTGCACACGACGCCGGCATCATCGTCGTCGGAACCGCCACGACGGTCGACGAGGCCATCGCGCTCGAAGCGGGCGGCGTCGATGCCGTCACGGCGAGCGGCCAGGAGTCCGGCGGTCACCGCGTCTCGTTCCTGCGGCCTGCGGAGGAATCGCTCATCGGCACGTTCTCGCTCGTCCCGCAGGTGCGCGACGCCGTCTCCGTGCCGGTCGTCGCGGCGGGCGGCATCGCGGACGGCCGCGGAGTCGCCGCAGCGCTCACCCTCGGCGCAGACGCCGTGCAGATCGGCTCCGCATTCCTCGCCACGAGCGTCTCCGCGGCGAGCTCGGCGCATCGCGACGCCCTCCGTTCGGCTGACGCACGACGGACGGTCCTCACGCGGGTCATGAGCGGCCGTCTCGCCCGCGGCATTCCCAACCGGGTCGTGCGCGAACTGGAGGAACGCCTCCATACTGAAGGGTCGGACGCGCTCGCCCCGTTCCCCGTGCAGAACTGGCTCACCGGGCGATTCCGCGCCGCCGCGACGACGCAGGACCGACGCGAGCTGCTCTCGCTCTGGGCGGGTCAGTCCTCACCCCTCATCGCCACGGACGACGCGGACGAGCTCATCGACACCGTCCTCGGCGAGGCCGGGCGGATCCTGCCGGACCGTTTGCTCCCCGTCATCGCGCCGACCGACGTCTGGAGCGTCGAGCACGAGGTCCGCACCGAACGGCTCGTGCTGCGCCCGCATCGCGCATCGGACCTCGACGACATGCTCGCCTTCCACAGCGACCCGGAGGTCACGAGGTACCTCCCGTGGCCCGTGCGCGATCGCACCCAGACGCGAGCAGCGCTCGACGTCCGGTTGGGACAGGGCGCCGCGAGACGCGAGGGCGAATGGCTCGTGTTCGCGATGGAGGTCGCCGAGACGTCGACCGTCATCGGCGAGGTCCTCCTGAAGCGCGCGGACGACGCGAACGGCGTCGGCGAACTCGGGTACGCGATGCACCGCGACCACCACGGGCTGGGGCTCGCCCGTGAGGCGACGGAGGCGATGCTTGAGCTCGCGTGGAATCGGTTCGGGCTCGCTCAGGTGGTCGCGTACGTCGATCCTCGGAACACGGCGTCATCGGCCCTCCTCGAACGGCTCGGGTTCTCCCGGGCCCTCGACCTCGATGTCGAAGACGACCCGGAGCGCGGCATCGAGGAACCGCTGGTCGGCTTCCGACTGTTCCGTCCCTGACCTCCGCTCCGGACGCTCGTCGCCGGTGGGCGCGGCCGATCCGACTTGACAGAATCCTCGCTCGAACATATGTTCGAATGCATGACTGGGGAACGTGCCTGGCCCCCGATTCAGATCGGCGAGGACGAGTGGATCATCATGCGAACCGAGCGCAGCCGTCCTGCCGCGCTCGTGAAGCGATTCGCAGGCCAGGGGAACCCTGACCGGCCGGCTCGGAGCTACTTCCGCTGCGTGACGTGGGCTGAGCGCTCAGCTGACCGCCGGCTCATCGGGCGCTTCCGCACCCTCGACGAAGCCGATGCCGCGGTCGTCACGCCCTCGACCGAGGAGTTCCGACCCAGCGCTCAGCACCGAAGCAGCCAGCGGGATGCCACGGCGCCGAACCGCCCACGGGCACCGGCGGCGGGACCATCCGACGTCCGGCAGCCGCCGAACAGCGCAGGCCAGCGCACGGACGCGTGGGAGCAGGGCGCAGTCCCGTGGGACGCGGCTCCCCGGCGCACGAACAGGTACGCGTGACTCCTGCGCCTGTGCGCGGCATGAACCGATGACCGGTCACGGCCGACTCTCGGTCTCAGCACAGCTGCACGGTCAGCGCCAGCCGTACCGCTTCCGGAGCGCGTCGGCGACGAGGTCGAAGCGCTGCACATCGAGGGTCGCGGCCTCTCGTCGCATACCGGTGGGGTGCACGAGGAACACCCGATCGAGGTTCGCCCAGCTCGGCCGCCCGGCGGCATCCCATCGCCCCGTTCCGAGCGGCACGAAGTCGCCTTGGTGCGAGTGGTCCTTGCTCGTCAGCTGCACCACGAGGACGACGTCGCCCGCGGTCCGCGCGACCACGAGCACCGGACGATCCTTGCCTCGCCCGTCGCGTTCCTCGAACGGCACCCACGTCCAGACGATCTCGCCCGGGTCCGGGTCGCCGTCCGTCTGCGGGCTGTAGCTCAGCGACACCGCTCCGGCGCGCTTCGGATCGACCTCGACGGTCGCGTCGGCGCCGAACTGACCGGGTGACGCGTCGCTCACCGGTGCGGTGCCCGGGCGGCCGAAGACGGTCGGCTCGGTGCGAGGCGCGTGCGGCGCCGCAGGCACGCCCGTCGGACGCTGCGACGACCGCGGCGGCTGTGACCTGGTGGGCGTCGGGCTGAGAGCGGAGACGACCCTGCGGAGGATCGAGGTGAGCGATGCCATCCGGGCAGACTATCGCGAACACACGGAGGGCACGCAGAACGGGCGCCGTCCCGGAGGACGACGCCCGCTCAACGTGCTGTGTGCGCTGTGCGTGCTGCGTGTGCCGTGTGTGTGTGCGAGGACTACTCGACGAGGGCGTATCCCTCTTCACCGTGGACGCTCGTGTCCACACCGGCGATCTCGTCCTCGTTCTTGATGCGGAAGCCGAGCGTCTTCTCGATCACGAAGCCGACCACGAAGGCGACGATGAACGAGTAGATCAGGACGGCGAAGGCCGCGATCGCCTGCACGGCGAGCTGCTCGAATCCGCCGCCGAGGAACAGGCCGGTGCCGGTGGCGAAGAGGCCGAGGTAGAGCGTTCCGAAGAGGCCGCCGACGAGGTGGATGCCGACCACGTCGAGCGAGTCGTCGAAGCCGAGCTTGAACTTGAGCTCGACCGCGATGGCGCAGATCGCACCGGCGAGGACGCCGAGGAGGAGCGCCCAACCGGGGCTCAGGTTGGCGCAGGCCGGCGTGATGGCGACGAGGCCGGCGACGGCACCGGATGCAGCGCCGACCGAGGTGGCCTTGCCGTCCTTGAACTTCTCGACGACGATCCAACCGATGATCGCGGCCGCGGTCGCACCGAGCGTGTTGACGACGATCAGGCCGACGTTCGCGAGTTCGTTGAGCCATTCGGCACCGGCGTTGAAGCCGAACCAGCCGAACCAGAGGATGGAGGCGCCGAGGAGCACGAGCGGCACGTTGTGCGGCTTCGTGATGCCCTTCTGGAAGCCGATGCGCTTGCCGAGGACGAGGGCGAGGGCGAGGGCTGCTGCACCCGCGTTGATGTGGACCGCCGTACCGCCCGCGTAGTCGATGACCTCGATGCCAGCGTCCTTGCCGAACAGCGTCGTGCCGAGGTTCATGATCCAGCCGCCGCCCCAGACCCATGCAGCGATCGGGAAGTACGCGAGAGTCGCCCAGATGCCGGAGAAGATCATCCAGGAGCCGAACTTCGCACGGTCGGCGATGGCGCCGGAGATGAGGGCGACGGTGATGATGGCGAAGGTCGCGCCGTACGTGGCTCCGAGGAGGCCCGTGTTGCCGTCCTTGCCAGCGGCGAGTGCCGTGAGGCCGAAATCGGCGAACGGGTTGCCGGCGAAGTCGGTCGGGCTGCTCACGGCGGACATGCTGAAGCCGTAGAGGATCCACAGCACGCTGATGAGGCCGAGTGCGCCGAAGCTCATCATCATCATGCTGACGACGCTCTTGGCCTTCACGAGACCGCCGTAGAAGAATGCGACGCCGGGGGTCATGAACAGCACCAGGGCGGTGGCTGCGATTCCCCAAGCAATACTGCCTGTGTCCATTGGTTTTCCTCACACATCGTGATCTTGCAAAGGATGACCGAGGTGGTGCGGGTGCCGGGATGCTGTGCATCACCACTCGGGATCGGTACAGGGATCAGTCTGGGGAGTCGAAGTTTCATCGCGAGTGCCCCGATGTTTCGAGCGCGTTACGTGAAGTGCTCTCAGGTAAATAGCGTGTTTCGGGGCGCGCGAATGGGGCCCATCACCTGGTGGGACGGCCGGGCAGCCCCGTCTGCGGGATGGAACCGTCGCGGTTCGGACGCGCGGAACAGGCGGCCGGAACGCCGCTCTACGCGCGTTCCATCGCGGTGAGCGCGATCATGCGAGACATCGCCCGCAAGTACTTCTTGCGATAGCCGCCGCTCAGCATGTCCCCGCCGAAGACCTCGTCGAGCGCCGTTCCGGTCGTGATGACGGGGATCTGCGCGTCGTACACACGGTCGATGAACGCGACGAGACGGAGCGCCTCGTTCTGGTTCGTGGTCTCGTGGACGCCCGTGATCGCGATCAGGTCGACGCCTTCGAGGAGCTTGATGTACCGCGACGGGTGGACGGTAGCGAGGTGCCCGATGAGCGCGTCGAAGTCGTCGACCGTCGCGGTGCGGCCGGAGGCGAGGAAGCGATCGACTTCAGCCGTGAGCGTCTCCTCCGAGCCCGTGACGGCGTGGCCCTCGATGCTGCGACGACGGTAGTCGGTGCCGTCGATGCGGAAGGTCTCGAAGTTCGCGGAGAGGGCGTGGATCTCGCGCAGGAAGTCCGCGGCCGCGAAGCGCCCTTCGCCGAGGGCGTTCGGGGGCGTGTTCGAGGTTGCGGCGATCTTCGTGCCCGTCGCGACGAGTTCGCTCAGGAGCCGCGTCATCATCATCGTGTCGCCCGGATCGTCCAGCTCGAACTCGTCGATGCAGATGAGCGTCGATCCCTTGAGCTCCTGGACGGTCGCGGCGTAGCCGAGCGCGCCGACGAGGGCCGTGTACTCGATGAAGGTGCCGAAGTACTTCTTGGGACCGGGCGCCGAGTGCCAGAGTGCAGCGAGCAGGTGGGTCTTGCCCACACCGAAGCCGCCGTCGAGGTACACGCCGGGGGGCACCGGATCCGCCTTCTTCTTTCGGGAGAAGAAGCCTCCTCCGCCTGACGACTTCGCCGCGAAGAACCCGCGCAGCTTCTCGACCGCGGCCGCCTGCGAGGGGTACTCGGGGTCCGGACGGTATGACTCGAAGCTCGCCTCGTGGAACTGGCGCGGCGGGCGGAGGCTCGCTGCGATCTCCGAGCCGCTGACGACCGGCGATCGGTCGGTGAGGCTGCCGGGAACCGCTGGGCTCGAAGGGGTGGTCACGCAGGGCACCTCGTGTGTCGAAGTCTTACCGGAAGGGATGCAAGGGGGTCCGACCCCGCGTAGATTCGAGGAGGACAGGCTCCCAGCCTAGACGCACATCCGACCCGCACACGTCGCCGCGATCCGGCGCAACTGGAGGTACCCATGACCGTCGAAACCGATTCGTCGTCGACCAAGTTCGCCGAGTACGCGCACCCTGAACGCCTCGTGACCACGGACTGGCTGGAAGCGCACCTCGGCGATGCCGGCCTCGTGGTCGTGGAATCGGACGAGGACGTGCTCCTGTACGAGACCGGACACATCCCCGGCGCCGTCAAGATCGACTGGCACACCGACCTCAACGACCCCGTCGAACGCGACTACATCGACGGCGAGGCGTTCGCGACGCTCCTCGGTTCCAAGAGCATCGCCCGCGACTCCACGGTCGTCATCTACGGCGACAAGAACAACTGGTGGGCGGCGTACGCGCTCTGGGTGTTCAGCCTGTTCGGCCACGAGGACGTCCGTCTGCTCGACGGCGGTCGCGACCGCTGGATCGCCGAGGGTCGGGAGATCACGACCGAGGAGTCGACCCCGGCGCCCGTCGAGTACCCGATCGTCGACCGCGACGACAGCGTCCTCCGTGCGTACAAGGACGACGTGCTCGCCCACTTCGGCAACCCGCTCATCGACGTCCGCTCCCCCGAGGAGTACAGCGGCCAGCGGACCACCGCGCCTGCATACCCCGAGGAGGGCGCCCTCCGCGCCGGTCACATCCCGAGCGCGCAAAGTGTGCCGTGGGCGAAGGCCGTCGCCGAGGACGGCACGTTCAAATCCGCTGCCGAGCTCGACGCCATCTACCGCGAGGGCGCCGGTCTCTCCGAAGGCGACCAGGTGATCGCGTACTGCCGCATCGGCGAGCGGTCGAGCCACACGTGGTTCGTCCTGCAGCACCTCCTCGGCTTCGAGAACGTCCGCAACTACGACGGCTCGTGGACCGAGTGGGGCAGCGCCGTACGGGTCCCGATCGTCCAGGGCGCCGAAGCCGGAGAGGCACCTGCCGCCCGCTGATCCGTCTCGCAGGCGCGGTTGGCGTCGCAGGGTGTGAAGCGCCCGCCGGGCGCGCGATACTGGAAGCACCATGACTGACGTGACACTCGCTCCGAACCTCGCCGAGATCCGCGATGAATTCCTCGAACTCGAGGAACGCGCCCGGTTGCAACTCCTCCTCGAGTTCAGCAACGAACTGCCGGAGCTCCCCGAGCGCTACAGCGAGCACCCCGACCTGCTCGAACAGGTCCTCGAGTGCCAGGCGCCGGTGTTCTTCTTCGTGGAGGTCGACGACGAGCAGATCGTGCACCTCTTCGCCACGGCTCCTCGCGAAGCACCGACGACGCGTGGCTTCGCGAGCATCCTCGTGCAGGGTCTCGAGGGCCTCACGGTCGACGAAGTGCTCGCCGTCCCGGACGACTTCCCTCAGATGATCGGTCTGTCACGGGCCGTCTCGCCGTTGCGCCTGCGTGGCATGTCCGCGCTCCTCGGCCGCGCCAAGCGCCAGTTGCGGGAACGTCAGGCGTCCTAGCTCCACTCCGGTCACTGAGCGTGTCGAGGTGCGCCCTTCGACACGCTCAGGGACGGGAACACAGCTCAGGGACCAGGACGAGGGATCCGCGCTCAGCGCCCCTCCGGCAGAGGGACGAGCTCCTCGAGCCAGTCCGCGACGGCCGCACTCCATCGTTCCGGATCGTAATTCCACAGCTTCGTGTGCCGGGTGATCCGGAATGGCACGAACGTCACGATGTCGGGCCGCGCCTTCGCGAGCGCACGTGACGGTCCCGACGGCACGTACCCGTCGTCATCGCTGTGCATCAGGAGGATCGGCAGCACGAGGTCGCCGGCGTTCGCCACGTAGTTCAGCCTGGCGAGGTCGATGCTCGTCGCCTGCCCCGTCAGCAGGCGACCCCAGTTGCGGCTGATCGCGAGCAGTGCGACTCGCCCGACGAGGCTCGGGATGCGGTTCTCCTTGGCCTGGTGCTGGAGGACGTCGACCCAGTCGATGACGGGCGAGTCGAGGGCGACTGCTCGGATGAGTTCCGGGTGGCTCGTCCGGCGCGAGGCCTGGAGGACGATCGCTCCGCCCATCGACCAGCCCATGAGCACGATGTCCTCCGCGCCGTGCTCCCGCGAGAACGCGATGGCGGCGTCCACGTCGCGCCACTCCTCGTCGCCGAGCGAGTACCGGTAGTCGGGAGTCGGGGGCGCATCGCCGTCGTTCCGGTACGACACGAGGAGGCACGAGTACCCGGCGGCTCGGAACGTCGGAACGGCGCGGAGGGCTTCCGATCGCGTCGTCCCGCGGCCGTGCACGAGGACGGCCCACTTCGTCGACGGTCCGGACTCCGGATGCACGAGCCACGCGGGCGCGGGGCCGAGATCGGTGTCGACGACGACGTCCGTGTACGGGATCGGCAGGTCTTCCGGCCGGCGGAAGAACCACCCGCTGAACTCCGACTCCTGCCCGACGCGCAGGGCGTCGAGATCTCCACCGAGGAGCGTTCTGACGACGGACGTGTCAGTGGTCTCGACGATGTCGCCGAGCTGGACGTACGCCGCCCGCCTGGCGACCCAGCTCCCGTATCGACCGGGGACCACGGTGTCGGGCGTCGCGACGAGCTCGACGAGCCGGTTGTCGAGGTCGAGTCGCAGGATGCGGGCTTCACTCGGCCGGTCTCGGGCGGGGACGACGACCTTCCTGGCGACCGCTCCGATGAGCGCCACTCCTGCCGCGGCGGACGCGACGACGACCCCGAGGCCCGTCAACGCCACGGCCGTGGTGATGCGAGCGCTGCCGGGTCTGCGCCCCCTGACGTGATCGGCGTGCCTCTGCGGTTTCATCGGGATGTAACTCTAGTCTTCACACGTGGCAGACAGACCGATGACGGCGAAGGTTCCCGAAGAGTTCGCACACGCGGTGGACTCCGTTCGTGCAGCCTCCGCGAGGCCCGAGCTGCAGATGCTCGAGATCCCCGCACCCAACAACCTCGCGCCGTATGCGATCGCGTTCGCTGCAAACGTCTCGCCGACGCGGCACGATGCGGACTCCGAGCTCGGAACGGGACGATTCGTCCTCCTCTACGATCCAGACGGCTCCGATTCCTGGGGCGGGCGCTTCCGCGTCGTGTGTTTCGCGCAGGCACCGCTCGAGACGGAGATCGGACTCGATCCGTTCCTCGCTGAGGTGGCGTGGTCGTGGCTCGTCGACGCCCTCGACGCGCGCGGCGCGAACTACACGGCCGCTTCCGGCACCGCCACCAAGATCATCTCGAGCGGCTTCGGCGAGCTGGCGAGCCAGGGCGACGGAGCGCAGATCGAATTGCGCGCGTCCTGGACGCCGCTGGACAACCAAGTTGCCTCCCACGTGGAAGGTTGGGGAGAATTGCTGTGCATGCTCGCCGGCCTCCCGCCGACGAGTGAAGGGGTAACCCTGCTCTCACTGAAACGAGCTCAACGTGACTGAACCCGCCATCGATGCGGTTCCGACGGTACGAGCCGTCACTGACACCCGCGAGGCCTACCTCGACTCGCTCAAGGTCCTCGCCGCCGGAACCGGCCCGTTCGCGCTCGACGCGGAACGCGCGTCCGGCTACCGCTACTCGCAGCGTGCGTACCTCATCCAGGTCTTCCGCCGCGGCGCGGGCGTCTTCCTCTACGATCCGCCTGCCATCGGTTCGATGGCGGAGCTCGGCGAGCTGATCCAGGGCGAGGTGTCGGTCCTGCACGCGGCGAGCCAGGACCTCGCATGCCTGCGCGAGGTCGGCGTCGATCCGTCCGAGGTCTTCGACACGGAGCTCGGAGCCCGCCTGCTCGGACTCCCCCGCGTCGGTCTCGGCGCCGTCGTCGAGGAACTGCTCGGCATCCACCTCGCCAAGGAGCACTCGGCCGCGGACTGGTCCACGAGGCCGTTGCCTGCTTCCTGGCTCGAATACGCCGCCCTCGACGTCGAACTGCTCGTGGACGTCTACGACGGCCTCGTCCAGCGTCTCGATGAAGCGGGCAAGACGGAGATCGCGCGCCAGGAGTTCGCCGCGACCCTCGCGCGGGAGACCAAGGCTCCGCGTGCCGAGCCGTGGCGCCGTCTGTCCGGCGTGCACGCCATCAGGGGGCTCAGGAATCTCGCTGTGGCCCGTGAGCTCTGGCTGGCACGCGACGCGCTCGCTCGAGCCCGTGACACCGCTCCGGGCCGACTCATTCCCGATGCATCCCTCACGGCGGCCGCGAAGGTGAACCCGCCGACCAAACGCGAGCTCCTCGCCATCAAGGAGTTCCGTGGACGCACGAGCCGGACGGACGTCGACGTCTGGTGGGCGGCGATCACCGAGGGCCAGACCACGGAGGACCTCCCCGTCAACCGTCCGGCCAGCGACACGCTCCCTCCACCACGCAGCTGGGCTGACAAGAATCCAGACGCGAACGCGCGGTACACGGAGGCGCGTGCTCGCGTGACCGCCATCGCCGAGGAGATCGGCATGCCCGTCGAGAACGTCCTCACGCCGGAGACGCTTCGCCGCGTGTCCTGGACTCCCCCGGCGACGATCACCGCTGAGACGATCGCCGACGTCCTCAGAACCTACGACGCGCGACCGTGGCAGATTGAAGCAACTGCACAGACGATCGCCGATGCCTTTGTCGATTCCGCCCAACCGCAGGTGGAGTCAGAGGAAGACCCTTCGTAGGAAGCGCACCACGCGGACACCCGGTCAGTCGGCCCCTCTAGTATCGTCCTCGAAAGCCGATTAGAGGAGGCAACGTGGCCGAACAAGCTGACGTCGTATTCGTGGATGGAGTCCGGACCCCGTTCGGACGTGCCGGCGAAAAGGGCATGTACTGGAACACCCGAGCGGACGATCTGATCGTGAAGGCCATCATCGGCCTGCTCGAGCGCAACCCGTCCGTCCCGAAGGAGCGCATCGACGAGGTGGCCATCGCGGCCACGACGCAGCAGGGCGACCAGGGCCTGACGCTCGGCCGCACGGCCGCGCTCCTCGCAGGACTGCCCAAGTCGGTTCCCGGCTTCGCCATCGACCGCATGTGCGCTGGGGCGATGACCTCGGTCACGACGCTCGGCAGCGGCATCGCCTTCGGCGCGTACGACCTCGTCCTCGCGGGCGGCGTCGAGCACATGAGCCGCCACCCGATGGGCTTCGGCGCCGACCCCAACCCGCGCTTCCTCGCCGAACGCCTCGTGAGCGAGGACGCGCTCAACATGGGCAAGACCGCGGAGCGCATCCACGATCGCTTCCCGTCGCTCACGAAGGAGCGGTCCGACCGCTTCGGCATGCGCAGCCAGCAGAAGGTCGCCGCCGCATACGCCGCAGGCAAGATCCAGCACGACCTCGTGCCCGTCGCACTCCGCAGCGAAGCGGGCTGGGGCCTCGCCACCGGCGATGAGGGTCTGCGGCCGGAGACGACGATGGAGGGCCTCGCCGGCCTGAAGACGCCGTTCCGCCCCCACGGCCGGGTGACGGCAGGCAACGCCTCGCCGCTCACCGACGGTGCGACCGTCAGCCTCCTGTCGAGTGCTGCTGCCGCCAAGGAACTCGGCCTCACGCCGAAGATGCGTCTCGTGAGCTTCGCGTTCGCCGGCGTCGAGCCGGAGATCATGGGCCTCGGCCCCGTCCCCTCGACCGAGAAGGCGCTCCGCAAGGCCGGCCTCACGATCAACGACATCGGGCTCTTCGAGCTCAACGAGGCATTCGCCGTGCAGGTGCTGTCGTTCCTCGACCACTTCGGCATCGACGATGACGACCCGCGCGTCAACCAGTGGGGCGGCGCCATCGCGATGGGCCACCCGCTCGCAGCATCCGGCGTGCGCCTGATGATCCAGCTGGCCGCCCAGTTCCAGGAGCACCCCGAGGTCCGCTACGGCCTGACCGCCATGTGCGTCGGCCTCGGCCAGGGCGGCTCCGTCATCTGGGAGAACCCGTACTTCACCGGCAAGAAGGGAAAGAAGTGATGACCGACTACGCCACGATCGATTTCTCGGAGCTCCTCGCTCTGTCCGAGGACGAGGTCGTCACCCACTCCTTCGTCAAGGACGTCACCGTCCCGAGCGGCCGCACCATCGCGCTCGTCACCCTCGACAACGGTCGCGACCACACACGTCCGAACACCCTCGGCCCCGTGACGCTGCTCGAACTCGACGGCGTGCTCGAAGGCCTCCGCAAGCGCGCGACGGCCGGCGAGATCGACGGCGTCGCCATCACGGGCAAGCCGTTCATCCTCGCTGCCGGCGCAGACCTCAGCAAAGTGGGCGACGTCCCCTCACGGGCTGCGGCGCGCAAACTCGCCCAACTGGGCCACCACGTCCTCGGCAAGCTCGACGGGCTCGGCGTCCCCACGTTCGTGTTCATCAACGGACTCGCGCTCGGCGGAGGCCTGGAGATCGGCCTGAACGCCGACTTCCGCACGGTCGACGCCTCCGCGCCGGCCGTCGCACTGCCAGAGGTCTTCCTCGGCCTCATCCCCGGCTGGGGCGGCGCGTACCTGCTGCCGAACCTCATCGGCATCGAGAACGCGCTCAACGTCGTCATCTCGAACCCGTTGAAGAACAACCGGATGCTGAAGGCCAAGGACGTCTTCGAACTCGGTATCGCGGACGCGATCTTCCCGTCCGCGAACTTCCTCGAGGACTCCCTGAAGTGGGCCGACGGCGTGCTCGGCGGCGTGAAGGTCGAACGGAAGAACGTCCCAGGCAAGGTCGAGCGCACGATCAAGTGGCCCATCGCCATCTCGACGGCGCGCAAGATGCTCGAGAGCCGGATCGGTACCGTCGCCAAGTCGCCGTACGCAGCCCTCGACCTCCTGGAGGCCGCCCGCAGCGGTACGAAGGAGCAGGGGTTCGAACGCGAGGACGAAGCACTCTCCGCTCTCGTCGCGGGTGACCAGTTCCAGGCGAGCATGTACGCCTTCGACCTCGTCCAGAAGCGTGCGAAACGTCCGGTCGGAGCTCCTGACCGTTCACTCGCCCGACCCGTCACGAAGGTCGGCATCATCGGCGCCGGCCTCATGGCGAGCCAGTTCGCGCTGCTCTTCCTCCGCCGGCTCCAGGTCCCCGTGATCATCACCGATCTCGACCAGGGACGCGTCGACAAGGGTATTGCGCACATCATCGGCGAGATCGACACGCTGCTCGGCAAGGGACGGGTCTCCCCCGACGAGGCGAACCGGCTGAAGGCGCTCCTGTCCGGCACGACCGACAAGGCCGACTTCGCGGACTGCGACTGGGTCATCGAGGCCGTGTTCGAGGAGGTCGGCGTCAAGCAGGCCGTCTTCGCCGACGTCGAGCAGTACGTGTCCGAGACGACCGTCCTCGCGACGAACACCTCGTCGCTCTCTGTCGAGGAGATCGGCGCGCAGCTGCAGCACCCCGAGCGTCTGGTCGGCTTCCACTTCTTCAACCCGGTCGCCGTGATGCCGCTCCTCGAGGTCGTCAAGGCACCGAAGACGGACGATGAGACGCTCGCGACGGCGTTCGCGACGGCTGCGAAGCTCAAGAAGAGCGCGATCCTCACCGCGGACGCACCCGGCTTCATCGTGAACCGCCTCCTCGCCAAAGTCATGGGCGAAGCGGCGCACGCACTCGACGAGGGCACCCCGCTGCTCACGGTCGAGAAGGCGTTCGCACCCATCGGACTGCCGATGACACCGTTCCAACTCATCGACCTCGTCGGCTGGAAGGTCGCCGCGCACGTCCAGGACACGATGGTCGGGAAGTTCCCGGACCGCTTCTTCGCCTCGGACAACCTGCACCGGCTCGCCGACCTCGACTCGGTCGTCGAGAAGGAAAAGAGCGGCAAGGTCACGGGCTTCACGAAGCAGGCCCAGAAGGTCCTGACGGTCGGGAAATCGCCTCTCACCGAGGCCGAGATCCTGCGCCGCGTCGAGGATGGTCTCGCAGCGGAGATCAAGCTCATGCTCGATGAGAACGTCGTCGCAGCCGCTGAGGACATCGATCTCGGCCTCATCCTGGGGGCCGGGTGGCCGTTCCAGGACGGCGGCGCGACGCCGTACCTGGACCGCGTCGGCGCGAGCGAGCGGGTATTCGGTGACACGTTCCACCACCCGCCCATCCGCGGGGTCGAGAACATCTAGCGTTCTCTGGGCGCACGGAAACGGCCGTGGCACGATGCATGCGCATCGGCCACGGCCGTTTCCGTGCGCCCCGGCCCCACCCCGGTCCCCAGCCAGCGGTCCCTGAGCCCGTCGAAGGACGGAGGAGCACAACTCCTTCAATCCGGTGCTCGGCGATGGGCGCACCCGCGGGATTCCGCGGATGTGGCTCGGCACCCAGTCGAAATTGAAGGAGTTGTGCTCGTTGGAGTTGGCGCTTCGACAGGCTCAGTCACCGGAGGGCGTCCGGGCGGGCGAACAATGACCTGGCGAAGGGGACGGAGCGGCCGGCGAGGTCAGCGGTTGAGCGGCGACATGTCTGCGTAGCGGTCGCCGACGGGAGCGCTCAACGCGTCGAGCTTCGCCAACTGCTCCGCCCCGAGGACGAGCTCGTCGGCTCCGAGGTTCTCCTCCAGGTAGCTGATGCGCTTCGTGCCGGGGATCGGCGCGATGTCGTCGCCCTGCGCGAGCAGCCACGCGAGCGCGACCTGTGCCGGAGTGGCTCCGATCGATGCCGCGACCACGTCCACCTCTTCGACGATGGCGATGTTCGCACGCAGGTTCTCGCCCTCGAATCGCGGGTTCGCCCGGCGGAAGTCGCTCTCGTCGAGCGCGTCGAGGGATCGGATGGCTCCTGTGAGGAAGCCGCGACCGAGCGGCGAGTAGGGGACGAAGCCGATGCCGAGCTCACGCACGGTGGGAAGGATCTCCGCCTCCGGCTCACGGCTCCAGAGCGAGTACTCGGTCTGGAGCGCGGTGATCGGGTGCACGGCGTGGGCGCGACGGATCGTCTCCGGCGAGGCTTCCGACAGTCCGATGTGCCGGATCTTGCCCTCCGTGACGAGCTCTGCCAGCGCACCGACGGTGTCTTCGATGGGCGTTCCCGGATCGACGCGATGCAGGTAGTAGAGGTCGACGGAGTCGGTGCCGAGGCGCTTGAGGGAGCCTTCGATGGACAGCCGCACGTTCTCCGGGCTGCCGTCGGACCCCCGCTCGTTGTCCGTCGTGTGGCGGATGGTGCCGAACTTTGTTGCGAGGGTGACCTCGTCGCGTCGGCCGGCAAGGGCCTTCCCGAGGAGCTCCTCGTTGGTGTACGGCCCGTAGATCTCGGCGGTGTCGAAGAACGTGACCCCGAGGTCGAGGGCGCGGTGGATGGTGGCGGTCGACGCGATGTCGTCCGTCCCAGCGCCGGTGTAGAACGCGGACATGCCCATGCAGCCGAGGCCGATCCGTGCGATGTCCGGTCCGTTCGAGCCGAGCGTGATGTGTTTCATCGGTGTGCCACCTGTTCCGTGTAGAGGGTGATCTTGTGATCGATGACCTCGAGCGAGTGCTGCATCTCCTCGAGCTTCGCCACGAACGCGATCCGGTGCCGCAACAACAGTTCGAGTCTGGCCTCCGCGGTGTCGTCGCCCCGTTTGGCGAGTTCGGCGTAGTCGCGGACGCGAGCGATCGGCATGCCTGTCGACCGCAGCCGAGTGAGGAAGATCACCCAGTTGATGTCGGATTCGGTGTACCGCCGGTGCGTCGACGATGCGCGGTCGATGGGCCGCGGCATCAGTCCGGTTCGTTCGTAGTACCGCAGCGTGTGCACGCTGAGGCCGGTCCGCGCGGCGACGTCGGAGATCGCGAAGCGCTCATCCGGCGCCGGTTCGGAGGCCGGAGCGACAGCGGATTCGGTTGAGGTCATGTCGGCAACGATACGACTTCGAGCGCACTCCAGGTCAAGCGTTCGCGGTCGGCTTCACCTGGCTCGCAGCGGGCCGTTGTCTGTGGTCTCGGGTACCGTCGCCGCATGACGAACAGGATCTACTCCGTCGCGAGCTCGATCGACGGCTTCATCGCAACTCCCGAGGACGATCTCGACTGGCTCCTCCGCTTCGGTTTCGAAGAGTTCCAGGAGCACTACGACGCGTTCTTCGCCCGGATCGGTGCACTCGTGATGGGCTCTGCCACCTACGAGTTCATTCGCGCCTCGGGACCGGATGCATGGAGCTACGGGGAGCTTCCGGTCTGGGTCCTCACGACCCGCGAGCTCGAGGCCATCGAAGGCGCGAACGTGACGTTCGTCGAGGGCGACGTCGGTGGGCTGCTGGCGCGGATCGATGCTTCCGCAGGAGGCAAGGACGTCTGGATCGTCGGCGGCGGGCCCGTTGCCGCCCAGTTCGCCGCCGCGGCCGCGCTCGACGAACTGTGGCTCACCGTCATGCCGGTCGTGCTCGGTGAGGGCAAACCGCTCCTGCCACTGCGCGAGATCGATGACGCCTACCGGCTCGTGGGCACGACGCCGTTCCCGAGTGGCGCCGTCGAGCTCCGCTATGCGATCGGCACGCCTGCCGGTCAGTCGCGCGAAGACTCTGAACGCTCGGACTCCGCGGGATAGTGGGAAGCGCCCTCAGCGTCCTCGGGCAGTGGGCGGGCAACGGGGATGCGCGAACCGAGCACCTGCGCCACGACATCGCGGGCGATCTGCTGCGCGGAGAGCCCGGTGTCCTCCAGGATCTGCTCGCGTGACGCGTGGTCGATGAACTCGTCGGGGAGACCCAGCTCGTCCACGGCAGTGTCCACACCTGCCTCGCGCAGGCTCTGACGGATGCGCGTGCCGACGCCGCCGACACGGATGCCGTCCTCGATCGTGATGACGAGCCGGTGTTCCGCGGCGAGGGTGATGATCGACTCCTGCACGGGGACCACCCAGCGCGGGTCCACGACGGTCGCGCCGATCCCCTGGTGTTCGAGTCTGGCTGCCACGTCGAGCGCGATGGGCGCCATCGGCCCCACGGCGACGATCAGGACGTCGTTCCGCTCCGAGCGGTGCAGCACGTCGGTGCCGTCGTGCAGACGCTCGAGAGCCTCGATGTCGGCGGCGGCGTTGCCCTTCGGGAACCGGATGACCGTTGGTGCGTCGTCGACGGCGACGGCCTCGCGCAGTTCCTCGCGGAGGCGTGATCCGTCGCGGGGCGCCGCGATGCGGATCCCCGGTACGACCTGGAGGACGGCGAGGTCCCAGATGCCGTGGTGGCTCGGGCCGTCCGGGCCCGTCACTCCAGCGCGGTCGAGGACGATCGTGACCCCGGCCTTGTGGAGCGCGATGTCCATGAGGAGCTGGTCGAAGGCGCGGTTCACGAAGGTCGCGTAGACGGCGACGACGGGGTGGAGTCCCCCGTAGGCGAGCCCTGCGGCCGAGGTGAACGCGTGTTGCTCCGCGATCCCGACGTCATGGACACGCTCCGGGTACTTCTCGGCGAAGTCGTACAGCCCGACCGGTCGCAGCATCGCGGCGGTGATGCCCACGACGCGCTGGTTGTCGTCGGCGATCGACACCATCTCGTCGCTGAACACGCTCGTCCAGGACGGCTTCGACGACGAACCGACGGGCTCGCCCGTCTCCGGGTCGATCTTCCCGACGGCGTGGAACTGGTCCGCGGCGTCATCGCGCGCGGGCTGGTATCCGCGACCCTTCTCGGTGATCGTGTGGACGATGACGGGGGCACCGAAGTGCTTCGCCTGGGTCAGCGCTTCCTCCATGGCGTGGAGGTCGTGACCGTCGACCGGGCCGATGTACTTGATGTCGAGGTTCGAGTAGAGCGCTTCGTTGTTCGTGAGGCGTGCGAGGAAGCCGTGCGTTCCTCCCCGGACCCCACGGTAGAGCGCGCGACCGGGAGCACCGAACATGCTGAACGCGCGCTGGCTGCTCTCGCGGAGCTTGCCGTAGGTGCGACGGGTGCGGACGTCGCTCAGGAAGCGTGCCATCCCGCCGATGGTGGGCGCATAGGAGCGGCCGTTGTCGTTCACGATGATCACGAGGTTGCGCGTGTTGTCGTCGCTGATGTTGTTGAGCGCCTCCCACGTCATGCCGCCCGTGAGCGCGCCGTCGCCGACGACCGCGACGACGTGTCGCTCCTTCTGGCCCGTCATCTCGAAGGCGCGCGAGATCCCGTCCGCCCAGCTGAGCGAGCTCGACGCGTGCGAGCTCTCGACGATGTCGTGCACGGACTCGGAGCGCTGCGGATACCCGGCGAGCCCGCCGCGCGTGCGCAGCTGCGTGAAGTCCTGACGGCCCGTGAGGAGCTTGTGGACGTACGACTGGTGCCCCGTGTCGAAGACCATCGGGTCCTGGGGCGAGTGGAAGACGCGATGCATGGCGATCGTCAACTCGACCACGCCGAGGTTCGGGCCGAGGTGCCCGCCCGTCTTCGAGACGTTGGAGATGAGGAACGCGCGGATCTCCGATGCCAGCTGCTCGAGCTGTTCGATCGAGAGCCCGTCGAGGTCGCGCGGGCCGTTCACATGCTCGAGTAGTGTCACCCTGTCGTCCCTCCGATCGGCCGTTCGGCCTCGTTCGAGTCTACGCGTTCGTCCTCCACGGGCGTGCCCGTGGCGCGGCGTCGAAGCGCCTGCTATGCACGTGAAGCGCCGTCGGCACGCGAGTCTGCACGCCGCTCGGCGCTCCGTCCGACGAACGCCGGAGGGCCGGACCCAGTCGAGCTGGATCCGGCCCTCCGTCAGAGCATCGGGTGAGCTGCCCGTCCTTAGACGAGGCTCCGCAGCACGTACTGCAGGATGCCGCCGTTGCGGTAGTAATCGGCTTCACCGGGCGTGTCGATGCGGACGACCGCGTCGAACTCGATCGTCTCCTTGCCAGCGGGCGAGTGCTCGCTCGGCGTGGCGACGACCTTGACCGTCTTCGGGGTCACACCGTTGTTGAGCTCCTCGATGCCGGAGATCGAGACGACCTCGGTGCCGTCGAGGCCGAGGGATGCCCAGCTCTCGCCTGCGGGGAACTGCAGCGGGACGACGCCCATGCCGATGAGGTTCGACCGGTGGATCCGCTCGAAGCTCTCGGTGATGACCGCCTTGACGCCGAGGAGGCTCGTGCCCTTCGCCGCCCAGTCGCGCGACGAACCGGAACCGTACTCCTTGCCGCCGAAGATGACGAGCGGAGTGCCGGCGGCCTGGTAGTTCTGCGACGCGTCGTAGATGAACGACTGCGGGGCGTCGGCCTGGGTGAAGTCGCGCGTGTAGCCGCCTTCGACGCCGTCGAGGAGCTGGTTCTTCAGGCGGATGTTCGCGAACGTTCCGCGGATCATGACCTCGTGGTTGCCGCGACGCGAGCCGTAGGAGTTGTAGTCCTTGCGCTCCACGCCGTGCTCATCGAGGTAGCGACCGGCGGGGCTGTCGGCCTTGATGTTGCCGGCCGGGCTGATGTGGTCGGTCGTGACGGAGTCGCCGAGCTTCGCGAGGACGCGGGCGCCGACGATGTCGGAGACCGGGGTGGTCTCCATCGTCATGCCGTCGAAGTACGGGGGCTTCCGGACGTAGGTCGACTTCGCGTCCCACTCGAACGTCGCACCCTCTGGGGTGGACAGCGAACGCCAGCGCTCGTCGCCGTCGAACACGCCGTTGTACTCGTGCGTGAACATCTCCTTGTTGATCGAGGAGTCGATCGTGTCCTGCACCTCTGCGGCGTCGGGCCAGATGTCCTTCAGGAAGACGTCGTTGCCGTCGGTGTCCTGACCGAGCGCGTCGACCTCGAAGTCGAAGTTCATCGAACCTGCGAGGGCGTAGGCGATGACGAGCGGCGGGCTCGCGAGGTAGTTCATCTTCACGTCGGGGTTGATGCGGCCCTCGAAGTTGCGGTTGCCGGACAGCACGGCGGTGACGGCCAGGTCGTTGTCCTGGACAGCGGTCGAGATCTCCTCGAGCAGCGGACCGGAGTTGCCGATGCAGGTGGTGCAGCCGTAGCCGACCGTGTAGAAGCCGAGGTCCTCGAGGTAGGCGGTGAGACCGGCCTTCTCGTAGTAGTCGGTGACGACCTTGGAGCCGGGCGCGAGGGTCGTCTTGACCCACGGCTTGGCCTTCAGGCCCTTCTTGCTGGCGTTGCGGGCCAGGAGGCCAGCCGCGAGCATGACGGACGGGTTGGAGGTGTTGGTGCACGACGTGATGGCGGCGATCGCGACCGCGCCGTGGTCGAGCGTGAAGTCCTGGCCGCTCGAGAGCGAGACGGCCGTCGGCTTCGACACCGTGGTGGGCGCGTGGCTCTTGTGCGAGTGGTGGTGGTGGTTGTTCTCGTCCTCGTCCTGCGGCGTCGTGCCCGCGGGGTCCGAGGCGGGGAACGATCCCGCTCCGACGAGGTCGACGATGTCGTGCTCGACCGATGCGTAGTCGTTGAGGTCGCGCTCGAACTGGCCCTTCGCGTCGCTCAACTCGATGCGGTCCTGCGGACGCTTCGGGCCGGCGATCGAGGGGACGACCGTGGAGAGGTCGAGTTCGAGGTACTCGCTGAAGACGGGCTCCGTCTCCGGGTCGTGCCAGAGCTTCTGCTGCTTGGAGTACGCCTCGACGAGGTCGATCTGCTCGTCGCTGCGACCCGTGAGGCGCAGGTAGTCGAGCGTGACGTCGTCGATCGGGAACATCGCGGCGGTCGAGCCGAACTCGGGGCTCATGTTGCCGATGGTGGCGCGGTTGGCGAGCGGCACCTGAGCGACGCCTGCTCCGTAGAACTCGACGAACTTGCCGACGACGCCGTGCTTGCGCAGCATCTGCGTGATGGTGAGGACGACGTCCGTCGCGGTCACGCCCGTGGGGATCGCGCCGGAGAGCTTGAAGCCGACGACCTTCGGGATGAGCATGGAGACGGGCTGGCCGAGCATGGCCGCCTCTGCCTCGATGCCGCCGACGCCCCAGCCGAGCACGCCGAGGCCGTTGACCATCGTCGTGTGCGAGTCGGTGCCGACGCAGGTGTCGGGGTAGGCGCGGAGGACGCCGCCCACCTCGCGGGTCATGGTGACGCGGGCCAGGTATTCGATGTTGACCTGGTGCACGATGCCGGTTCCGGGCGGGACGACCTTGAAGTCGTCGAACGCGGTCTGGCCCCAGCGGAGGAACTGGTACCGCTCGCCGTTGCGCTCGTACTCGAGTTCGACGTTGCGCTCGAGGGCGTTCTCGCTGCCGAAGAGGTCGGCGATCACGGAGTGGTCGATGACCATCTCGGCCGGTGCGAGCGGGTTGATCTTGTTGGCGTCGCCGCCGAGGGCTTCGACGGCCTCGCGCATGGTGGCGAGGTCGACGATGCAGGGGACGCCGGTGAAGTCCTGCATGACCACACGGGCGGGCGTGAACTGGATCTCCGTGTCGGGGTCCGCAGTGGGGACCCACTCGCCGAGGGCGCGGATGTGCGCGTCGGTGATGTTCGCGCCGTCTTCGGTGCGGAGCAGGTTCTCGAGGAGGACCTTGAGGCTGAACGGGAGCTTCTCGTGCCCGGCAACCGTGTCGATGCGATAGATCTCGTAGTCGGTCCCACCGACGGTCAGGGTGTCTTTCGCCCCGAAGCTGTTCACCGTAGACATGATGTCTTCTCCTTCATTGGCGCCGGCGGATGCACACGTGCCGTGGTGTCAATCTTGCTGCGGCGGACCGCTCCGCGGCTAGCAAGGCATACCTAACAACACGCGAGACTCGGGTCTTCGACCCATTGCCACGCAAGTATCTTGATGTCAAGACAATTCTAGCAGCTTCAGGTGGCCGTTCCCGACGCAGGGACGAGTACCGGCCGGGTCCAGAGGCTACGCGGCGTCGGCGGCGTTCGCGGCGGCCGGCTTCTGGAAGACGGCGCGAACGACGAGCCAGCTGAGCACGAGGAGCGGTGCGTACAGAGGGATGCCCATGAGGAGCCTCGTCGCGCCGAGCGCCTCGACGTTGCCGCTGTAGTAGAGCGGCAGCTGGACCACGAGACGGGCGACGAACATGGCCGCCCACACGAGCGTGAGCCACCGCATGGCACGACGCTGTCCGGGGTGCGAACGCCAGGACGTCCCGCCGCCGAGGAGGTAGCCGGCGATGAGGCCGACGACGGGCCAGCCGATGACGACCGACACGAGGAGGCCGAGGGCGTAGGCACCGTTCGTCCAGAACCCGGGGACGTAGTAGTCCTCCGCGCGGCCGGACAGGAGCGCGAGGACGGCCGAGAGTGCGATGCCGAGCAGGCCGCCGATCGCCTGCGTGAGCGACTGCCGCTGCACGAGCCGCGCGACGGCGAACCCGACTCCGATGACGACGGGGGCGATGAGCGACGGGACGAGCTCTCTCGTGAGCGAGTAGGCGACCAGGAAGACGAGGCCGGGCAGGATCGCTTCCACGAGCCCGCGGATGCCACCCATCGCCGAGAGGAGCGCCTTGCCCGTGGGCGCGTCGCCGGAGGCGAGCGGCGCCAGCCCTGAATTCTTCGCCGCTTTGCTGAACGCCTCACCGAACGTGGAGGCCGACGGCGAGGCGGTCCGCTCATCGGGCCGCGACGCGGAGTGGTTGGCCTCGCCGCTCGGCTCACCGTGCGAGACGGGTCGCGACGCGTCCTCGGGGTGGTCGTTCGTCACCGACGCTCCTTACGCGCTCGTGGCGGTCGGCATCCGCAGCGGGATGAGTTCGCGCGGCGGCATGGGGGTTGTGCCTCGGACGACGACGAGGCTGCGGAACAGGTCGTCGACGAGCGCGGCGGCCTCTGGCTTGACGGCGCCCTCACCCGCGACGACGCCACGGAGGAACCAGCGGGGGCCGTCGACGCCGATGAAGCGGGCGATGTGCGTGGCGCCGGCGGCTGCCGATCCGCCTGAGGGGACCTCTGCGATGAGTTCCGGACCGAAGTCGCCGTCCTTCTCGGTCACCTTGCCGCCCTGACCGGCGATCTGCTCGGCGATCTGAGCACGCGTCTCGTGCCACAGACCGGTGGAGCGAGGCGCGGCGAACGGCTGCACCTGGAGCGTGGAACCCGCGTAGTCGAGGCCGACGGCGACGACGCGCTTGGTGGTCTCCTCCACCTCGAGGCGGAGGTTGAGGCCTTCGCGCGGGAGCACCTTCACTCCCCCGAGGTCGATGTAGGGACGGACCGGGTTCGCTTCGCTCTCATCGAACGGGCCGTCGGTCTCACGATCCTCGGGCGCCGACTTGTCCTCGTCGGGCAGCTCCGCGTCCGTGTCCAGTTCGGGAAGGTCTTCGAGATCGCTCATGCCATGACTCCTGTCTGTCCGGCGTTCGTCGTGAACGCACTGGTGCCGGTCGAGCCGAAGCCCCCGGCTCCCCGATCGCTGCCCGGAAGCTTCTCGACGGGGATGAACCTCGCCCGTGCCACGGGCATGATGATGAGCTGGGCGATGCGGTCGCCGGCGGAGATCGAGTACGCGGCGCTCCGATCGGTGTTCAGCAGCGTGACCTTGATCTCGCCGCGATAACCGGCGTCGACCGTTCCGGGCGAGTTCACGACCGTGATGCCGTGCTTTGCTGCGAGTCCGCTGCGAGGTACGACGAACGCGGCGAAGCCGTCCGGGAGGGCGATGGAGACGCCGGTCCCAACGAGGGCGCGCTCCCCGGGCTCCAGGACGAGGTCCTCGCTCGAGAGGAGATCGGCCCCGGCGTCGCCCGGGTGTGCGTAGCCGGGGATCTCCGGCGCGATAATGAGTACGTCAACGCTTTCGGTCACGAATCGAGGGTAGTGCAGAACTCTGAGACAAGGCATACATGCAGCCCTACCGTGAAACACTCTGGCCCAGCTTCTGGGTCTTCGCCGCACTCGCGCTGGTCATTCCAGCGACGATGCTCGTCCTCGCCCCGGTGTCACTCGCCGCAGGGGTCATCGGGGCGGTGGTGCTGTACGGCGGATGCGTCGGCCTGGCGCTCATCGCGGCCCCTCGCATCGAGGTCACCGCGGACACGCTCCGCGCCGGCAAGGCGTCGATCCCCATCGACCGTGTCGGAGAGACGACCGAGTACGTGGGGGTGGAGGCCCAACAACAACGCGGGCCCCGTCTGGACGCCCGCGCTTGGCTCCTCATCCGTGGATGGGTGTCGCCGATGGTGAAGGTCGCCGTCGTTGACGACGACGACCCCACTCCGTATTGGTTGCTGTCGACCCGGTACCCGGATCGACTGGCGGCCGCGATCGCGGCCGCCAAGGAAGCTGCCTAAGCTGCGCACTCCGCGCAGATCGGGCCGAGCTTCGTGTCGTGATCGAGCTGTGAGCGGTGCTTCACGAGGAAGCAGTTCACGCAGGTGAACTCGTCCGCCTGAGGCGGGAGAACCACCACGTCGAGGTCGAGGTCCGAGAGGTCGGCACCCGGGAGGTCGTAGCCACCCGGGTTGTCGGCGTCCTCGTTGTCGACGACGCCGGACAGCTTGTCCGGAACGCGCTCCTTCAGTGCCTCGATCGACTCGGAATCGTCGTCAGTCTTGCGGGGAGCGTCGTAATCAGTTGCCATGCCTATCCACTTCTCGATGCCGCCGGAACAAAATCGGCGGGCACAGTTTGCATCAGTTCCGCATGAATAGCAAACCGCTTTTCTCAGGGGAGGCGGAACCTCTGCGTGCAACTGACGGCACGCCCGGTCTATTCCCCGGATATGCGCCACTTCCGTGAGAACGTTGGTACATCACGTGGCCCGCTGAAAGGCAACTCATCATGCAGGATTTGAAGGTAGTCGGAGCAGAGCTCGGAGCTCTGATCGTGGCAAATCAGAACGAAGAGGAGTTCCGTCTCATCGTCGACGACTCCTTCCACGTGCATCTGCGTCGGGCCAAGCCCGTCGGCACGACACCTGGCACCGCGGTGAAGATCAGTCCCCGGGAGGTACAGGCGCACATCCGAGGCGGACTCTCAGCTGAGGACGTCTCCGCGGTGACCGGCGCGTCGCTCGAGTACGTGCAGCGGTTCGAGGGTCCCGTCATCGCCGAGCGCGAGCACATCGTGGGCACCGCCCTCGGCGTCGCCGTGCTGCCGACGACCGACGGCACCGCAGACGACGCCGAAGCGACCTTCGGCAGCGTCATCCGCGCGCGCCTCGAGAAGCTCGGCGCGACGGGCGAACGCTGGACCAGCTGGAAGGAAGCGGAGGGCGGTTGGATCGTCAAGCTCGCCTTCAACGCCGAGCAGGTCGAACACGACGCGCGCTGGGCCTTCGAGCCGAAGAAGCTCGCACTGACCCCCATCGGCAGCGAAGCCACCACGCTGTCCCGCCAGGGCGACATGCCGGCAGGGCTCATTCCTCGCCTGCGCGCCGTGGACCTGACCGATTCGGGCCCCGACACCTCACGCTTCGACAGCGGTGCGTTCACGATCGACACCGATCTGTCCGACGGCTTCCGTCCGGAGCCTGTCCGTCAGGCCGACCCGCCCATGATGTCCGACGTGTCCTTCGGTCGCGGCACCTCGTCGAAGGCGGCCACGCAGGCGGCCATCAACCGCGAGGCGGAGGTGTCCTCGCAGCCGAACCAGACCGCTGACCTCCTGGAGGCGCTGCGGAAGCGTCGCGGCGAGCGGGAAGCGGCTCCCACCGTCGTCGATGAGACGCCGACCGCCCCGGTGCACCCGAACGACCGTCCCGGAGGCGCGCTGTCCGTCTTCGACACGGCGGAGTTCGAGACGAACCACCCGGCTCCCTCGCAGAGCGAGGAGACCGCTGCGCCGTCGAGCGGCAAGCAGCGCAAGGGGCGCGCATCGATGCCCTCATGGGACGAAATCGTCTTCGGCGCCAAATCGGACGACGACCCGGTCTGACCGAGCATCCCCTCGAGACGAAACGCCGGGTCCTCCCAGGACCCGGCGTTTCGTCGTGCGGGCACCGCCCTCAAGCTGTGTCAGCCGCCACTGCGCGTGCAGGGCGGACCGACTCAGGAGGCGAAGGCGCCCAGGCCGATGAGCGGGATGCGACGTTCCTCGTCGGTCAGCGAACCGTGCTGTCCGATCATGCCGCGCGCGCCCTGGTCGGCGGGTCTCGAATCGTAGTAGGCGATGCGTTTGCGGGCCGCCACGATGACGTCGCCGATGCGCGGCAGGACGGCCGGGTCGACGTCGCCGTACCAGCCGTGGTCGATCGCTTCCTCACGGGTCGCGACCCAGGAGCGTTCACCCTCCGCGTCGAGCCAGCGGGAAGCCAGATCGGCCCGTGCCTGCGGCGTCGTGGCGGCGTCCTGGTAGAGGTGGAGGCATCGCGGCTCCCCGCCGATGTGCCGGACGCCGTCGACGAGCTCCGGCCGTTCGTCGAAGAGCACCTGGCTGGAGCGCGGGACGTCGACGACGCCGTGGTCGGCGGTGACGTATGCTCCGGTGCGACCGGGAAGTCGTGACGCCCACTGACGGAGGTCCCCGTCGAGCTCTTCGAGGAACCCGGACCAGCGGCCCGACTCCCAGCCGTACTCGTGGGCGGTCTGGTCGAGTTCAGGCACGTAGACGTAGCTGATCGTCGGCGTCTTCGCCTGGGCGACGGCGCGACGGACCTCATCGAGCCGGTCAGCGATGCTCTTTCCCGAACGGTACTCGGCGCCGCGCAGGACGGCCCCGGTGAACCCCGAGGAACGGTACCGCTCCGGTCCGACGACGAAGGAAGCGACGCCGAGGTCCCTCGCCCGTTCGAACACGGTCGCCTCACGCTGCCACTCGAGCGGTCTCATGCGGTCGTCCCACCCGGTCAACTGGTTCACGACACGATCGTTGTCGACGTCCCTCGCACGGTAGCTCACGAGGCCGTGCCTGCCTGGGAGCGTCCCCGTGGTGAGCGTGGCGATGCCCGCGGCGGTCGTCGAGGGGAACGCCGAAACCGTCGTCGTCGCGGCCGTCAGCTGCGGAGCGAGGAAGCGCGCGTGGGCGCTCCTGGCCCGCAGATTGGCGGCGCCGAGACCGTCGACGAGCACGACGATCGCGTGGTCGACGGATGATGAGGGCCCGGGCGATCCGGTGACGGTGGCGAGGCAATCCGGGAGCACATCGGCAAGGCTCCGCGTCTGCGGATTCACCGTCGGTAGCATGGTGGTCATCGGGCCAAGTCTCGCACAGCAAGCGCGCGCATGCCCGGACCCCTCCGTAGAACCACCATCAGAGATCCCGGAATGACGCGCAAACAGCAGACCGAGCCAGTCGAACCCAGCGGCGAGCGGATCGAGGACGTCGACCTCTCCTCCGAGATGCAGAACTCGTTCCTCGAGTACGCCTACTCCGTCATCTATTCGCGCGCCCTCCCGGACGCCCGAGACGGCCTGAAGCCAGTGCAACGACGCATCCTGTACCAGATGACCGAGATGGGCCTCCGCCCGGACCGCGGGCACGTGAAGTCCGCACGCGTCGTCGGGGAGGTCATGGGCAAGCTCCACCCGCACGGCGACACGGCCATCTACGACGCCCTCGTGCGCCTGGCCCAGCCGTTCACCCTCCGCGTGCCGCTCATCGACGGTCACGGCAACTTCGGGTCCCTCGACGACGGTCCGGCCGCACCCAGGTACACGGAAGCACGGCTCGACGCCACGGCGATGGCGCTCACAGAGGACCTCGACGAGGACGTCGTCGACTTCGTCCCCAACTACGACAACCAGTTCATGCAGCCCGCCGTCCTCCCCGCGGCGTTCCCCAACCTCCTCGTGAACGGTGCGAGCGGCATCGCGGTCGGCATGGCGACGAACATGGCCCCCCACAACCTCGTCGAGGTCATCGGTGCAGCCAGACACCTCATCGCCCACCCCAACGCGACGCTCGACGAGCTGATGGAGTACGTCCCCGGCCCCGACCTCCCGTCCGGCGGAACGATCGCCGGGCTCGACGGCATCCGCGACGCCTACTCGACGGGCCGCGGCGCGTTCAAGACGCGCGCGAAGGTCACCGTCGAGAGCATCACCGCCCGCAAGACGGGACTGGTCGTCACCGAACTGCCCTACCTCGTCGGACCGGAGAAGGTCATCGAGAAGATCAAGGACGGCGTCAACAACAAGAAGCTCAGTGGGATCTCCGACGTCACGGACCTCACGGACCGCACGAACGGGCTCCGGCTCGTCATCGGCATCAAGACGGGCTTCTCCCCCGAAGCCGTGCTCGAACAGCTCTACCGGTACACGCCGCTCGAGGACTCGTTCAGCATCAACAACGTCGCCCTCGTGGACGGCCAACCCCAGACCCTCGGCCTCCGCGAACTCCTCCAGGTCTACGTGGCGCACCGCATCAGCGTCGTCACGAGACGCAGCACGTTCCGTCTCGCCAGGCGCAAGGAACGGCTGCACCTCGTCGAGGGCCTCCTCATCGCGATCCTCGACATCGACGAGGTCATCCAAGTCATTCGTGCGAGCGACGACTCCGAACAGGCACGCGTCCGGCTCATCGACGTCTTCGACCTGTCGCAACTGCAGGCCGAGTACATCCTCGAGCTGCGACTGCGCCGCCTCACCAAGTTCTCCCGCATCGAACTCGAGGCCGAGCGCGACAAACTGCAGGCCGAGATCGCCGAACTCGAAGCCCTCCTGGGCAGCGAGGCACGCATCCGCGTCGTCGTGTCCGACGAACTCGCAGACGTCTCGGAGCGCTTCGGCACTCCCCGCCGGACGATGCTGACGAGCGCGAAACCGAGCATCGCCGCCAATTCGCGGAGCAAGAACGCACCGGTGCTCGAAGTCGCCGACGCCCCGTGCCGCGTCTACCTGAGCGCGACAGGACGCATCCTGCGGGTCGACCTCGCCGAGGACGGTCCGGAGCCGCGGCACGGACGACGGACGAAGCACGACGCCATCCTGAGCATGATCGACACGACGAGCCGCACGGAGCTCGGCGCGGTCACGAGCCTCGGGCGCCTCATCCGCTTCTCCCCCGTCGACCTGCCGGTGGTCCCCACGGCGTCCGTACAGCTGTCGGCAGGCGTGAAGATCGCCGAGTACCTCGGGCTGCCGAACCGCGAGGAGCGCATCCTCTCGATCGTCTCGCTGGAATCCTCGGACCCCATCGTCCTCGGGACCGCGTCCGGTGTCGTGAAGCGGGTCACTCCGGGCGACTGGCCGAACAAGCCCGACTTCGAGATCATCGGTCTGAAGACCGGCGACCACGTCGTCGGTGCGGCGCAGCTCGGCGACGACGCGGAACTCGTCTTCGTCGCCTCGGACGCCCAACTCCTCCGTTTCCCCGCTTCCTCCGTTCGTCCGCAGGGACGCCCGGCAGGCGGCATGGCCGGGATCAACCTGGCCGGGAAGGCTCGTGTGATCTCCTTCTCCGCGGTCATGCCGGCGGACGACATCGTCGTCGTCACTGTCGCGACGAGCTCGCTCACCCTCGCTGGGACGGACACGGGCAGCGCGAAGGTCTCCGACTTCACCGAGTTCCCGCCGAAGGGTCGCGCGACCGGCGGGGTGCGTGCGCAGCGCTTCCTGAAGGGCGAGGACCAGATCTCCGTCGCCTGGGTGGGATCCGCTCCGGCACACGCCGTCGGAGTCGACGGGGCGCCTCGCGTCCTGCCGGAGTCCGGTGCCAAGCGTGATGCGTCAGGTCAGGTCGTCGACGGGCCCATCGGATTCATCGCCAGCGCGATCGCTCCCCCGCCCTCGACGAACGCTGTCACCGGTCCCTGAGCCTACGGTCCATGAGACTGTCAACGGCCCGGGCACGGGCCCTGAGCCTGTCGAAGGGCGACAAGCTCACTGACCGGTCGCCCGTGCTAGACGTCGATGCTGTCGCGTGAGAGTCGATCGGAGCTGTCGATGATGAACTCCTTGCGCGGAGCGACGTCATTGCCCATGAGGAGCTCGAAGACCTTGCCTGCCATCTCCGCGTCCTGGACGTTCACACGACGCAACGTGCGGTGGCGGCGGTCCATGGTCGTATTCGCCAACTGATCGGCGTCCATCTCACCGAGGCCTTTGTACCGCTGGATGGGCTCCTGGTACTTGCGGTTCGTGCGTTTGAGGCCCGCGAGGACGCCCTGCAGTTCGGCCTCCGAATAGGTATAGATCGTCTCGTTCGGCTTCGAACCCGGATTGATCGCAACCACCCGGTGCAGCGGCGGAACGGCCGCGAAGACCCGACCGGCCTCGATCATCGGACGCATGTACCGGAAGAAGAGCGTCAGGAGCAGGGTGCGGATGTGCGCACCGTCGACATCGGCGTCCGACATGAGGATGATCTTGCCGTAGCGGGCCGCCTCGAGGTCGAAGGAACGGCCGGAACCGGCGCCGATGACCTGGATGATCGACGCGCACTCGGCGTTCGACAGCATGTCGGAGACGGACGCTTTCTGCACGTTGAGGATCTTGCCGCGAATGGGCAGGAGCGCCTGGTACGAGCTGTCCCTTGCGACCTTCGCCGTGCCGAGCGCGGAGTCGCCCTCGACGATGAAGAGTTCGCTCGACTCGAGGTTGCCGGAGCGGCAGTCGACGAGCTTCGCAGGAAGCGACGAGTTCTCGAGCGCGTTCTTCCGGCGCTGGGTCTCCTTGTGGGTGCGCGCGGAGATGCGCGATTTCATCTCCGCGACGACCTTCTCGAGCACGAGCGCCGTCTGCGCCTTGTCATCGCGCTTCGCGGACGCGAACCGCTCCTTGAGGGCGGTCTGCACGACGTTCGCGACGATGGCGCGGACCGCCGGCGTGCCGAGGATCTCCTTCGTCTGCCCCTCGAACTGCGGTTCCGGCAGCCGCACCGTGAGCACGGCCGTGAGCCCGGCGAGGACGTCGTCCTTCTCGAGCTTGTCGTTGCCGACCTTGAGGCGGCGAGCGTTCTGCTCCACCTGGGCGCGGAGGAACTTCAGCATGCCCTGGTCGAACCCGAGCTGGTGCGTTCCGCCCTTGGGCGTGGAGATGATGTTGACGAAGCTGCGGACGACGGTCTCGTAGCCCGTGCCCCAGCGGAGGGCGATGTCGACCTCTGCCTCACGCTGCACCTCGGTCGCGACCATCGCACCGGTGGACGAGAGCACGGGAACCGTCTCCGAGAACGTCCCGGTACCCGTGAGGCGCCAGGTGTCCGTGATCGGGGTGTCCCCCGCCAAGTAGTCGACAAACTCGGAGATGCCGCCCTCGTAGCGGTACGGCGTCTCGACTGGCGTCTCACCCGTCTCGTCACGGATCGTGAGGCCGAGCCCCTTGATGAGGAACGCCGTCTGGCGCGCCCGGCCGAGGAGCTCCTCCGCCTGGAAGCGGGTGCCCTTCGTGAAGATCTGGCGATCCGCCCAGTAGCGGATGCGCGTGCCGGTGACGCCCTTGGCGACCTTGCCGACGACCCGCAGCTCGCTCTTCTTCTCGAACGGCGTGAACGGGGCGTCCGGGGTCGGCGCTCCCTGATCGGCGAAGTTGCCCGGTTCACCGCGGTGGAACGACATCGCGTAGGTTTTGCCACCGCGATCCACCTCGACGTCGAGACGCTCCGAGAGCGCGTTGACGACCGATGCGCCGACGCCGTGCAGACCGCCGGACGCGGCGTAGGAGCCTCCGCCGAACTTGCCGCCGGCGTGCAGCTTGGTGAAGACGACTTCGACGCCGGACAGGCCGGTCTTCGGTTCGATGTCCACGGGGATGCCACGGGCGTGGTCGCGGACCTCGACGCTCGAGTCCTTGTGGAGGATGACCTCGATCTCATCGCCGAACCCGCCGAGGGCCTCGTCCACCGAATTGTCGATGATCTCCCACAGGCAGTGCATGAGCCCACGGGAGTCCGTCGACCCGATGTACATGCCCGGACGCTTCCGGACGGCCTCGAGGCCTTCGAGGACGGACAGGTGCCGTGCCGAGTAATCGCTGCTCACGTCTTCAGCGTAGTCGCAGCCTCCGACCCATCCGGGGTGACACTCTGCTGCGAATATCTACGCGGAAAGCGAAATACTCACCGAATGGGGCGCCGTTGCCACAAACGCGTGATTACATGTGTACTACGAAGTTCGTAGCCGCAGAGTGTCAGGAGGAGCACATGTCACAGACAGCCACAGAGAGCACGGCCAGTGACCTCGACGCCCAGCATCTGACCGCAGCAGATCGTTGCGACCTGTGCGGGGCGCAGGCGTACATCCGAGTGGAGATGAACAGCGGAGAACTCCTCTTCTGCGCTCACCACGGAAAGAAGTACCAGGAGAAGCTGACCCAGGTCGCCACGTCGTGGCACGACGAGTCCAGCCGCCTCTTCGAGGAACAGCGAGCCTAATACCGCTCTCGCACAGCGACTCCGATCCGCGGATGGTCCCTACCATCCGCGGATCGGTGCGTTAACGGCTCGACGCTCAGTGCGTTGCTTCTCGGCATGCGTTGCATCTCGGCTCAGAGGCTCAGACCGGCGAGGATCTGTGCACGCGCCTTCGCGGCGTAATCGTCGAGCACCGTGAGGCGTTCGTCGGACGACGCCCCGTCGTGACCCGCCGCAGATGACGCCGCTGATGCCGCCGGGAATCGGAGCAGCCGGTCGGCGAGCTCCGGGTTCTTCGCGAGCACGGGCCCGTGGAGGTGGGTGCCGATGAACGCACCGACCGAAGCGCCCTCGGAGCCGTTGCCGTTCCCACGGCCGTGGACGGCGGTTCCGAGCGGCTGCACACCGACGCCAGGCGTCCAGTCGCGCGCGTGGTTCTCGTACCCCACGAGGCGGAGCCCGGCCGTCGTGTCAGCGACGAGGTCGTCACTCGCGCGCTGATCACGGAGCGGTGACTCCCCCGAGATGATGCCGAGACCGTCGACCCATTCGCCGCGTCGCACTTCGAGTCGTTCGCCGAGGAGCTTCCAGCCGTTCGAGACGGCGAGCACGGGCACGCCGGCCTCCATCCAGGCCACGAGCTGCGGGCGGAACGCCGCGAGCTCTGCGAGGACGCCTTCGACCGACGGGTCGTCGCAGGAGCCGATGACGACGGCTTGGACCTCATCGGGGACGTCCGCCGGAGTCGCCGCCGCGACGACGCTCGCGGTGCCGCCGCGCAGCTCGACCCGCTTCGCGAGCACGCCGGCGTTCTCGGCGTCACCGTTGCTGTTCAGACGCTCCGGCAGGAGGGAGACGATCGTCGTCGTGATCATGCGTCGTCCTGTTCGCTCGAGGTGAGTCCCAGATGGGCCCTGGTCCTCCGCATGGAGTCGGCCGTGAAGATCACGGTCTTCCGCCCGCGCTGAGGTGCAGGAAGCTCGAAGAACGCGTCGAGCGCTTCCGAGAGGTCTGGAACGACGCGATCGATCTCGACGCCGTCGTACCCGAGCTGGAGTGCTGCTTCCCAGGCCTTCAGTCCGGACACGATCGACACGCGTCCGAGGCGGGAAGCGTCGACGGGCCAGAGATAGGACGGGTCGCGCACATCGCTGCCGATCGCGAACAGGATCTGCTCCGTGTCCGCGTCGAGGCTGTCGACGTTCAGCTGGAAGCTGGCGGGGTTCTGCACGAGCACGAACTCGACCTCCTGGCCGCGAACGGTCGTGACCTCGCCCCGCCCGAAGACCGGGGTCAGCTCCGCGAACGCCGAGACGGCGACGGCGGGATCGAACTGTGCGCCGAGGATCGAAGCCGCTCCGGAGAGGGCCGCGGCAGCGTCCACGGCGTAGTGCACACCGCGTGCCGGCAGCGTCAGCTCCACGGGCACGCCCTTGTGGACGATCGTGGTCGCCGTACCGGCGAGCGTTTCGACCACGGTGCCGGAGGCGCCGTCGACGCGTTCCGCGGAGGTCTCCGTGTAGCCGAGCCCGCGAGGACTCGCCTCGAGCACCGCTGCGGACACGCCGTACCGTTCACGACGAGCCGAGGAACCGGACGCGAGCGTGTCGACGAGCGCGTCGTCGCCGTTCAGCACGAGTGAACCCGTCGAACGCGAGGCGATCGTGTCGAGCATCCGCTGCACCATCGCCGAATCGTGGAACCGGTCGATCTGGTCGACGGACACGTTCGTGAGGATGACGTGCTCCGGCCGCAGCTGCGGAGCGATGAGGGCGCCGTGGCCCTCGTCCATCTCCAGCACACCGAGCTCGGCGTCGATCCTGCCACGCAGATTCGCGCGCTCGAGGAGTGCGGAGGTGAGTCCCTGACTGATGTTCGCCGTGGACGGGTTCGTGAAGACGGAGACGCCGTGCGCACGGAGGATCGCGACGAGCATCTTCGTGGTGGTCGACTTGCCGCTCGACCCGCTCACGATCACGAGACCGCGCGGGAAGGAGTTGAGCGTGCGTGGCAGGAATCCTGGGGCGAGCTTGTTCACGACGAGGCCGGGTACGGCAGAGCCCCCGCCCGGCTTGCGCAGCCGAGCGAGGGTTCTGACGAGCCGACCGACGAGGATCGCCGGGGCGTAGCGCACGGGCCTACTCGAGGTAGTCGCGGAGCGACTGCGAGCGGCTCGGGTGACGCAGCTTCGCCATCGTCTTGGACTCGATCTGGCGAATGCGCTCACGCGTGACGCCGAAGGTGTCGCCGATCTGGTCGAGCGTCTTCGGCATGCCGTCTCCGAGGCCGAAGCGCATCCGGATGACTCCGGCTTCGCGCTCCGACAGGGAGTCGAGGAGCGACTCGAGCTGCTTCTGCAGCATCGTGAAGCTCACCGCGTCCGCGGGGACGACGGCTTCGGTGTCCTCGATGAGGTCGCCGAACTCGCTGTCGCCGTCCTCACCCAGTGGCGTGTGCAACGAGATGGGCTCGCGGCCGTACTTCTGCACCTCGATGACCTTCTCGGGGGTCATGTCGAGTTCGCGGCTGAGCTCTTCCGGCGTGGGTTCGCGACCCAGGTCCTGGAGCATCTGACGCTGCACGCGGGCGAGCTTGTTGATGACCTCGACCATGTGGACCGGGATGCGGATGGTCCGCGCCTGGTCGGCCATGGCGCGCGTGATGGCCTGACGGATCCACCACGTCGCGTAGGTGGAGAACTTGAAGCCCTTCGTGTAGTCGAACTTCTCGACGGCACGGATGAGGCCCAGGTTGCCCTCCTGGATGAGGTCGAGGAACTGCATGCCGCGACCCGTGTAGCGCTTCGCGAGCGACACGACGAGGCGGAGGTTCGCGCCCAGCAGGTGGCTCTTGGCGCGAGCGCCGTCCTTCGCGACCCACTGCAGCTCACGGCCGGCCTGCGACCGCTTCTCGATGTCGGTGAGCGCTGAGAGCTTGTCCTCCGCGAACAGACCGGCTTCGATGCGCATTGCGAGCTCGACCTCTTCGGCCGCGTTCAGCAGTGCGACTTTACCGATCTGCTTGAGGTAGTCCTTGACGGGGTCGGCGGTAGCGCCGGTGATCGCCGCGGAGTACACGGGGATCTCGTCGTCGTCGCTGTTGGACAGGACGAGCGCGTCGGTGGGGAGCGTGATCTCCGGAACCGACTTGTCTTCCTCTTCCTCGGTGACCTCAGCGGTCTCGTCGCCGTCGACGACAACGGCGACGGCCTCGATCACGACCTCTGCATCATCGTCGTCGTCCTCGGAGTCGGCGCCGGCGGCTGCCTTCTTCGTGGTGGCCTTCGCCTTGGTCTTGGCGGGAGCGGCCTTCGCGGCCGGCTTCCGTGCCGCGGTCGTGGTGCTCCGGGCCGTTGTGGCGCGGGGCTCCGTGGTCTCGTCTGCGGACGCCTCCGGGGCGTCGGCGCGAGCGGTCTTGGTGGCCATACCTGCACCTTCCTGTGTTCGGGAGTGGACTGGGCGGACCCAATCCCCCATCGTCCGGTGATTTCGGACATTACGAGGACCCATGTCAAGTCCTGGTGCAGTGCAACCCAAACAGGGCTGCCGACATTCCGAGAAGTGAACGGGTCCGTGTTCCATTATAGCGCGCGCAAATGTGCCACACGTTCACGTGGGCCGGGCGAGACTGTGCGAGCACGCGGCGCCTCCCCGCAGAACACGCGCCGACTCCGGTCGATCAGCGGCGGCGACGGGACCAGCGGTTCCTGAGGGCGATCCACAGGGGGCCGACGTCGATCCCCTCCTCCGCCGTCATCCGGCGTCTCGCTTTCGCCCTGGCGAGGAGCAGCATCACCACACCGAAGCCGATGACGGGGTACTGCACGGCGAATGCGAGACGGAAGTTGTCGACCGTGTACGCGGCCTTCCCCCCGCTCACGGCGTCGATCACCACGCCGATGAGGAACATCATGACGAAGCTCGCGAGGAATCCGCCGACGTTCACGATGCCGTTCGCACCGCCGAGGCTGCGCAGCGGGTTGAAGGTGCGCGCGAAGTCGAATCCGATGAGGGAGCCGGGACCGCCGACGCCCACGATGACGAAGAGGACCACGATGAGCCACATGGGTGGCGTTCCCGGCCAGAGCAGGACGACGGTCCACGCCACACCCATGACCGCGACGATGAGCAGCACGAGGTTGCTTCGTCGATAGGGGTACCTGGCGCTCAGGAGGCCGATGATCGGTCCCGAGATCGTTCCGGCCACGACGATGACGATGAGGAGCGACGCCGCGAGGGGCTGCGGATATCCGAGCGCGTAGACCATGAAGGGGAACCCCCAGAGCAGCGTCAGGACGGTGCCGGAGGACTGCGTCACGAAGTGGGACCAGAACCCCAGACGGGTCCCTGGATGCCGGAAGCTCAGCGCCACCTGCTGCACTGCGTGGCCCCATGTGGCGGGTCGCGGCCCCTCGACGACGCCCGGCGGACGGTCGGCGACCACCAGCACGACGAGCACGAGAGCGAACACCACGAGTCCGGCCGCGGAGAGGAAGGCGGTCTCCCAGCCGAGGCGGTGAAGGACGAAGGAGAATGGGACGGCCGAGAGCACCTGACCGATCTGCCCGAGGTTGCCCACCCACTGGGAGGCGATCGGCACACGCCTCGGCGGGAACCACGAGTTCACGAGGCGGAGGACGGACGTGAAGACCGTCGCGTCGCCGAGGCCGACGAGCATCCGGCCGGCGATCGCCCCGCCGAGGTCGTGGGTGAGGGCGAGGGCGACCTGTCCGAGCGTGACGACGGTGAGGCCGCCGATGATCAGGCGACGCGGACCCCAGCGATCGATGAGGACGCCGACCGGCACCTGCATGGCCGCGTACACGGCGAGCTGGGCGACGGCGAGCGTCGACAGCGCCGCGGCGTCGATGTGGAAGCGCGCGGTCGCGTCGACCGCTGCGACGCCGAGCGTCGAGCGCTGCATGATCGTGATCAGGTAGGCGAACGCTCCGACTCCGAAGACCCAGGCGACGCGACGCGAATTCACCTCTCCAGCGTAGTCACCGGTGTCGCGCGCACTTCGACAGGCTCAGTGACCGGGGCCGCTGAGCGACCGGGTACGACACGACGGCCACGTTCGGCACAGCGACCGGACCGGTGCCTGAGCCTGTCGAAGGGAGGGAAGCCGCTACAGCCCCGGGAGTCCGTCCTCGCCGTGGCGACGGCCCGCGAGGAACTTCTCGAGCTCGGCCGCGATCTCATCGGCGGAGGGCAGCTCGCCGTCCTCGTCGGTGAGCGGGGAGCGAGGCGTCTGGTCCTCCATATATGCGTCGTAGCGCTCCTCGAGCGTCCCGACGAGCTTGCCGAGCTCGTGATTGGAGGCGACCTGTTCGTCGATCTTCGCGATGAAGTCGCGTCCGTCCTCCCGCAGCTGGTCGGTCGGGAAGATGAGCCCCGTGGCCGCGCTGATGCTCTCGAGCGAGAGCACCGCGGCGGACGGGAACTCCGTGTCCGCGAGGTAGTGGGGAATGAGGAGCACGAACCCCGTGACGCTGTCCCCCCGCTGGAAGAGGCGGTATTCGAGCAGGTGCAGGACGTTGGAAGGAACCTGCGTGTGCGGGCGCCAGACCGACATCGACTCGATGAGGTCGAAGCGGTTGCCGCTCACCGTCACACCGATGTCGCGCGTGTGCGGAACCGGCATCGGGATGGCGTGCACCCAGGTCGTGCTCGCGACCTGGAATCGATCGACGAGCTGGAGCACCGCCGTCACGAACCGCTCCCATTGGAAGTCCGGCTCGAAGCCGGTGAGGAGCAGGAACGGCGCGCCGAGTTCGTCCTTCGCGAGCGACAGCGTGAGCGTCGCGGGGCGGTAGTCCGACAGGTGATCCTGGTCGAAGTAGATGATGGGACGCCGTGCACGGTAGTCGAGGAGCGTGTCGACGTCGAACTCCGCGACGACCGTGGAGTCGAGGACGTCGCCGAGGTGCTCGATGAGTTGCCCCACCGCGCCGCCCGCGTCCGAGAAGCCCGTCAGGCCCGCGACAAGGTGGAGACCGATGGGAACATCGATCTCCGGGTACACCTCGTAGAGGTCCTCTGGCGTCTGCATGGTTCAACTCTAAAGGTGGCCGGAGCGGCCGACCGCGGTCGGAGCACCGCTCAGAGCGAACACGGCGATGCCTCCGGGCGCGTCCCAGGCGTCGAGCCTACGATGGAGGCATGACGCATCCTCTCCTCCATGTCCTGTCCACGCCGGCCGAGGAGATCGAGGCCGATGTCGTCGTCCTCGGCGCCACGTCAGGCGCCGAGGGGCCCACTCTCCACGCCCCGGAGGCCTATGCGGGCATCGCCGACCGCCTCGCGGTCCTCGGCGTCACAGGAGCAGCGGACGAGCTCGTACGACTGACCGACCCGACCGGCCGGAGCGCCGCCGTCGCGATCATCGGACTCGGCAAGTACTTCGACGCAGACGCACTGCGCCGCGCGGCCGGCGCCGCCACCCGCAAGCTCGCGGGCGTCGCACACGTCGCGTTCGCCATCCCGCTCGACTCCGCCGACGACGCCGAAGCACTCCTCGAGGGCGCTGCGCTCGGCACCTACCGTTTCACCGAGTTCAAGGGAACCGGTTCGAGCGCGCCGAAGCCCGCCGTCGCCGAGGTGACCGTCGTGGTCCCCGAGGGCGTCGAGGTGGGCACCGACCGACCGATCGCCGTCGCTGAGGCCATCGCGCTCGTGAAGGACCTCGTCAACACGCCGCCGCGGGAGCTGTTCCCGCAGAGCTTCGCAGAGGCGGCCGCGGCGGCCGTAGCCGAGCTGCCGGTCGACGTGAAGGTCTGGGACGAGCATGAGCTCGAAGCCGACGGCTTCGGCGGCATCCTCGGCGTCGGCCAGGGATCGTCACGACTCCCCCGTCTCGTCCGCCTCGGCTACGCACCAGAGGGTGCGTCGGTGCACCTCGCGCTCGTCGGCAAGGGCATCACCTTCGACAGCGGCGGACTCTCCCTTAAACCGCCGGCGTCGATGGTCGGTATGAAGTACGACATGACGGGCGCCGCCACGGTCCTCGCGGTGCTCAAGGCCGTCGCCGAGCTGCGGCTGCCCGTCCAGGTGACGGCGTGGCTGTGCCTCGCCGAGAACCTCCCGTCTGGCACCGCGATCCGCCCGAACGACGTGCTGACGATCCGCGGCGGCCAGACCGTCGAGGTCCTCAACACGGACGCGGAAGGCCGACTCGTCCTCGCCGACGGCCTCGTGGCCGCGAGTGAGGAGCACCCCGACGCGATCATCGACGTCGCGACCCTCACTGGTGCCGCCGTCGTCGCGCTCGGCACAAGCTACACGGCAGTCATGGGCGACGTCGACCTGGTCACCGAGGTCATCACGGCCGCAGAGGAGACCGGCGAGCAGATGTGGCCGATGCCGCTCCCGCCTGAGCTGCGCGAAGTCCTCTCTTCCGACGTCGCCGACATCGCCAACGCCAAGCCGGGCAACACTGCGGCGGGCGCACTCATCGCCGGCGTGTTCCTCCAGGAGTTCATCGGCACCGCCGCGCACGACGACGAGGAACGCATCCCCTGGGCTCACCTCGACATCGCCGGGAGCGGCAACCGCCCCGACGGCGCGGCGGGCTTCACGACCAAGGGCCCGACGGGTGTCGCGGTCCGGACACTCCTGGCTATGGCCGAGGAGTTTTCCCGCGCGTAGTAAGGTCATAGGGGGCAACACGACTTGCCACGACGCCGCCCACACCGCGACGGTTGCCGATCGCCCACGAAGCACAGATACAAGGAGCAAACGGAGTGTCCGAGCAGAAATTTGACCTGGTAGTCCTCGGAGGCGGAAGCGGTGGTTATGCCGCTGCGCTTCGCGCCAGCGAGCTGGGCTTCAGCGTCGGTCTCATCGAGAAGGACAAGGTCGGCGGCACGTGCTTGCACCGCGGCTGCATCCCCACCAAAGCGCTGCTCCACGCAGCAGAGGTGGCCGATGTCTCGCGTGAGTCGTCCAAGTACGGCGTCAACACCACCTTCGACGGTGTCGACATCGCCGGCGTCACCGCGTACCGCGAGGGCATCGTCGCCAAGAAGTACAAGGGTCTCCAGGGCCTCGTGAAGGCACGTGGCATCACCACGATCGAGGGCGAGGGTCGTCTGACCTCTCCCACGACCGTCCAGGTGGGCGACGACACGATCGTCGGCAAGAACGTCATCCTCGCGACGGGCTCCTACAGCCGCTCGCTGCCCGGTCTCGAGATCGGCGGCAAGGTCATCACGAGCGAGCAGGCCCTCGCCCTCGACTTCATCCCGAAGAAGGTCGCGGTCCTCGGCGGCGGCGTCATCGGCGTCGAATTCGCGAGCGTCTGGAAGTCGTTCGGCACCGAGGTTGTCATCATCGAGGCGCTCCCCCACCTCGTCCCCAACGAGGACGAGGCCATCTCCAAGCTCCTCGAGCGGGCCTTCCGCAAGCGCGGCATCGAGTTCTCGCTCGGTGTGCGCTTCCAGAGCGTCACGCAGAACGACGAAGGCGTGCACATCACGCTCGAAGACGGCAAGACCTTCGACGCTGACCTCCTGCTCGTGGCCGTCGGCCGCGGACCGTCCACGGCGAACATGGGCTTCGAAGAGGTCGGCGTCACGCTCGACCGCGGCTTTGTCCCCACGAACGACCGCCTCGAGACGAACATCCCGGGCGTCTACGCCGTCGGCGACATCGTCCCCGGCCTGCAGCTCGCGCACCGTGGCTTCCAGCAGGGCATCTTCGTCGCCGAGGAACTCGCCGGACTGAACCCGGTCATCATCCCCGACGTCAATATCCCCAAGGTCACCTACTGCGACCCCGAGGTCGCGTCGGTCGGCCTCACCGAGGCGAAGGCCGCGGAGCAGTACGGCGCGGACAAGATCACTGCGTACGACTACAACCTCGCCGGCAACGGCAAGAGCGAGATCATCGGCACGAGCGGCTCGATCAAGGTCGTCCGCGTCAACGACGGTCCCGTCATCGGTGTGCACATGATCGGCGCCCGCGTCGGTGAGCTCATCGCCGAAGGCCAGCTCGCGGTCAACTGGGAAGCGTACCCGGAGGACATCGCTCCTCTCATCCACGCGCACCCCACGCAGAACGAAGCACTCGGCGAAGCGTTCCTCGCTCTCGCCGGCAAGCCGCTCCACGCGCTGTAAGGCGATGAGCATGTCACACCCCCACCAGGCAGAGAACACAGAACAGGTTTCAAAGGAGACAACGTCATGAGCGAATCCGTCAGCCTCCCGGCACTCGGCGAGAGTGTCACCGAGGGTACGGTCACCCGCTGGCTCAAGAACGTCGGCGATGCGGTGGAGGTCGACGAGCCGCTGCTCGAAGTCTCCACCGACAAGGTGGACACCGAGATCCCTTCGCCAGTGGCCGGCATCATCGAAGCCATCCTCGTGCAGGAGGACGAGACCGTCGAGGTCGGAACTCCGCTCGTGACGATCGGTGACGGCTCCGGTTCGGCAGCCGCCGAGCCCGAGGCGCCTGCCGAGGCCGCTCCGGAGCCTGCAGCGGCACCCGCCGCTGAAGCACCGGCAGAGGTCCCGTCGACCGACGCACCCGTCGAGCCCGCCCCGGCAGCGCCGACTGCGCCCGCCCC